>NZ_JBFAWY010000017.1:39998-161245 GCF_040680575.1 Streptomyces sp. NPDC052020 | reverse complement strand
GAACTACAACTACTCCTCGCGGTCTGGACCGGCGCCTGCCCCACCTGTCACCGCGACATGCCAGAACCCATACCAACATGACCAAGCACTACTAGTGCCCGCGTCAGGCAACGTTTGCCGCGTCGCGACGCCCGGCGCGTCCCCGAGCTCTTCGAGCAGGGGGCACCCACTCGCCGCACCGGGCACAAGCCCGAGTACGTCCAGTACGAGGCCTTGCACCCGGCACTGTGTCTCAGCGGTAGCCGGCCAGGCTGTCCGCGAGTTCTTCTTCGTCGCCGTCGTGGATGGCGCAGAGGGCTCGCTGCGGGGCGCACGTGCCGTCCGGCGCTGCCTTCCGGCGGCCGTACGCGCGTCCACGGCCCGTCGGATTCCGGCTGCCGCCCGGCGGGGGGCAGGCGGATATGGCCACGGAAATCCAGCCAGCCGCCACCGGGGCGCACGCGGTCCGGTGAGCCGTACAACCTGTGGCCCGCCAGACAGCGGGCCGGGCACCGGACATCCATGGGCAGCAGCGAAGGCCGCAGCCGGGCTCGCATCGCGGATCGCCACGGACACCCCGGTCCCGAGGTTCCGGGGTCGCGGGGGACGACGCCGATCACCCTGCCGGTACCGGTGCCGGTACCGGTGCTGGTGAAACCTTGGCGCAATCTCGAATTGGCCGAGGGGAGTGACTGCGGCAGGGTGAGCCGTCGAACCGGGGGGAGGCACAGGGTGGCGATCGAATTCCGGCTGCTCGGTGACATAGCCGCCTACGCGGACGGCACGGCCATGGACCTGGGGCCTCCGCAGCAGCGCCTGGTGCTGGCCGTGCTGCTCGCCGAGGCGCCTCGTCATGTGTCGGTGGACCAACTCGTCGGACGGGTGTGGGGAGAACGGCCACCGCAGCGCGCGAAGGGGACGCTCTACAGCTACCTGTCCCGGTTACGGGGCGCGCTGGCCCCCGCGCGGCCGGAGACCCTCATCGTGCGGCGTTCCGGCGGATACGCGCTGGTCACCGACCACGACGCCGTGGACCTGCACCGTTTCCGCCTCCTCGTCGAGCGGGCCCGCGCCGCCGATGAAGCCGCCCCCGCCGCCGCGCTGTTCGAGCAGGCGTTCAGCCTGTGGCAGGGGCAGCCGCTCCAGGCCGGTGACACACCGTGGTTCAGCGCGCTGCGGGACAGCCTGCTGCGCGAACGCCACGCCGCCGCACTGGACCGCAATGACGCCCTGCTGGGGACCGGCCGCCACGGAGAGCTGCTGGCCGAGCTGTCCCGGGCGGTGGACGAGCACCCCCTCGACGAACGTCTGGTCGGGCAGTACATGCTGGCGCTGTATCGCAGCGGGCACACCGCCGAGGCGCTGACCGCGTACGAGGAGGTCCGGCAGCGGCTGGGGCGGGAGCTGGGCGCCGACCCCGGGCCGCAGTTACGCACGCTCCACCAGCAGGTCCTGACCAACGACGGCGCGCTGGCCCCTCCCCGCAGGGCGCCGGCACCCGCTGTGGCCAAGCCGGTCGCCCGCCCCGTCCCGCGCCAGCTCCCGGCCGCGCCCGCCTGGCTGGTCGGGCGCACCACTGAACTGACCCGCCTGGACCGGCTGCTCGCCACGCGGCGGCAGGAGCACGCCGCGAGGCCGGCCGCGGTCATCTGCGGTGCCGGGGGCACCGGCAAGACGTGGCTGGCCCTGCACTGGGCCCACCGGCACCGGCAGCAGTTCCCCGACGGTCAGCTCTTCGTCGACCTGCGGGGCTTCGCCCCCTCGTCGGAACCCCTCGCCCCCTCGCGGGCGATCAGGGGATTCCTCGACACGCTCGGAGTCGGTTCCACGGACATCCCGGCCGACCCCGACACACAGGCAGCGCTCTACCGCAGTCTCGTGGCGGACAAACGCATGCTCATCGTGCTGGACAACGCCCGCGACACCGATCAGGTCCTGCCTCTGCTCCCCGGCAGCCCCACCTGCGCGGTGGTGATCACCAGCCGCCAACAGCTGACCGGCCTCGTCGCCTCCCATCAGCCCGTACACATCACCGTGGGCGCCTTCGACCACCCGACGGCACGCGAACTGCTGGCGCTCCTCTCGGGCCGGGCGCGCATCGCCGCCGACCCCGGCGCGGTCACCGCGCTGGTGGACTACTGCGGCGGGCTGCCGCTGGCCCTCAGCGTCCTGTCCGCCCGGATCTCCACGGACCCCGCCCTCACGCTCCAGGCCCTGGCGGCAGAACTGCACGAGGCGGCCCACCGGCTGGACGCGCTGGAGACCGGCGAGAGCGGCAGGGACGTACGGACCGTCTTCGCCTCCTCCTACCGGGCCCTCGACCAGGAAGCCGCCCGGGTGTTCCGGCAACTCGCCCACGCCCCCGGCCCCGACATCGCGCTGCCCGCCGCCGCCGACCTCACGGCTCTCCCTCCTGGCCGGCTCCGTGCCGCCCTGCGCCGGCTGCGGGCCGCCCACCTCGTGCAGGAGCGCGCTCCGGGCCGGTACGGCTATCACGACCTCCTGCGCGTCTACGCCATCGAACTGGACCGCGCCACGGACGGCCATGAGGGCCGGGCGGCACTCACCCGGGTGCTGGACCACTACCTGCACACGGCGATCGCCGCCGACCGGCTGCTGCTGCCCCATCGCGACCCCGTCCACCCCCCGTCTCCCGCGGCGGGCGTACATCCCCAGCCCCTCACGTCCCACGACCAGGCCATGGCATGGTTCACCCTGGAGCAATCCGGGCTCATCCCCTCGGTCCACCGCGCCGCGCGCACCGGACACGACACCCACGCCTGGCAGCTGGCCTGGGCACTGACCACGTTCCTGACGCGCTGCGGTCGCTGGAGCGATGTCGCCGCGATCCACCACACCGCCCTCGCCGCCGCGGCCCGGACGGAGAATCCGGCCGCCCTGGCGGAGTCCCACCGCGCGCTGGCCTGGGAACGCACCGAGGCGGGCGACCACCCGGCGGCACGCTCCCATCTCACCCAGGCCCTCACCCTCGCGGCCGAGCACGGCGACGCCGTGTCACAGGCCCACACCCATCTGGCGCTGGGCTGGCTCCGCGAACGCGAAGGCGACCCGGACGCGGCGCTGCGGCACGACCGGCAGGCCCTCGACCTGTTCGCCTCCGCGGCCCACCCGGCCGGGCTGGCACGCGCTCTCAACGCGGTGGCCTGGGATCTCGCCCGGCAAGGCGACTACCCGGCGGCCGTGGACCACTGCCACCGGGCACTGTCCATCCAAACGGAACTGGGTGACCGCCGCGGCGAGGCCGCCACACTGGACACCCTCGGATACGCCTACCAGCGTGCCGACGATCACCACAGCGCGCTCGGCTGCCACCGCCGGGCCCTGCTCATCCACCAAGACCTGGGGCACCGCTACAACGAGGCCGAAACCCTCGTCCACCTCGGGCGGTCCCGGCACGCGATCGGCGATCACCACGCCGCCAGAGACGTCCTGGAGCAGGCCCTCGTCATCTACCAGGAGATTCAGGTTCCCGCCACCTGCGTGGAACAGGCCCGCGCCCTGCTCGGCGCGGTCCTGGCAGCCGGATCCGCCGGGCCGTCGAAGCCGGGCCGGGCGGTCCGGCGGTGAGCCCGGCCGCACAAGGCCCGCCGGGCCGGGCCGGGCACGGACGGCCGTTGCGCCCGGATGTCGTTTGTGAAGTCCTCGTTGCGCGGTCCGCATCGCCCTGTTCCCGGGTGGCGGGCCGTGCTTACCTCATCGCAACTCAGCGCCGCTCTCCCTCACGAGGAGCACCATGAGCAGCCAGCCCACCGACTCCGTCACCGCCCCCCGCACCCCCGAGGAGCCGTCCGCCGGTCCCGACACATCGGCGTGGTCCTTCGAGACCAAGCAGGTCCACGCCGGTGCCGTGGCCGACCCGGTCACCGGTGCCCGGGCCACGCCGATCTACCAGACCACGTCGTTCGTGTTCCGCGACACCCGGCACGCCGCCGACCTGTTCGCGCTCGCCGAGCCCGGCAACATCTACACCCGGATCCACAACCCCACCCAGGATGTCCTCGAGCAGCGGCTCGCGGCCCTGGAGGGCGGTGTGGCCGCCGTGGCACTGTCCTCCGGGCAGGCGGCGGAGACCCTGGCCATCCTCACCCTGGCCGGCGCCGGCGACCACATCGTCTCCAGCGCCTCTCTCTACGGCGGCACCTACAACCTGTTCCGCCACACGCTGCCCCGGTTCGGCATCGAGGTGTCCTTCGTGGACGACCCGGACGACGCGCAGGCGTGGCGGGCGGCGATCCGGCCGAACACCAAGGCGCTGTTCGCGGAGTCGCTGGGCAACCCGCGCGGCAACGTGCTCGACGTGCGGGCGGTGGCCGACGTGGCGCACGCGGCGGGCGTTCCGCTGATCGTGGACAACACGGTGCCGACCCCGTATCTGCTCCGCCCTCTCGAGCACGGCGCGGACATCGTCGTGCACTCCGCCACGAAGTTCCTCGGCGGCCACGGCACCGCCATCGCGGGCGTGGTCGTGGACGGCGGCACGTTCGACTTCGGCGCGCACGCCGACAGGTTCCCGGACTTCACCGAGCCGGACCCGAGCTACCACGGCCTGCGGTACTGGCCCGCGCTCGGCCCCGGTGCCTACGCGGTCAAGCTGCGGGTGCAGTTGCTGCGCGATCTCGGCCCGGCGCTCTCCCCGCACTCCGCGTTCCTGCTCCTCCAGGGTGTGGAGACGCTGAGCCTGCGGATCGAGCGGCACACGGCCAACGCCCAGGTGCTCGCGGAATGGCTGGAGCAGCGCGACGAGGTAGCCGTCGTGCACTATCCGGGCCTGCCGTCCAGCAGGTGGTACGAGGCCGGGCAACGCTACCTGCCGCGCGGCGCCGGCGCGGTCGTCTCCTTCGAGCTGCGCGGCGGCATCGAGGCGGGCCAGCGGTTCGTGGACGGCGTGGAGCTGTTCAGCCACCTCGCCAACATCGGTGACGTACGCAGCCTGATCATCCATCCCGCGTCCACCACGCACAGCCAGCTGGACCAGGACCAGCTGGCGGCGACCGGCACCGCGCCGGGGCTGGTGCGCCTGTCGGTGGGCATCGAGTCCCTGGCCGACCTGAAGGCGGACCTGGAGGCAGGTTTCCGCGCGGCCAAGGGCGCGTAGATGCACGCCGTCGCCGCTACCGAGGTCCCCCTGCCGCCGCCCACCGGGGCCTGGCGGGAGGGGGACCCGCCCGGCCGGCGCCGGTGGTACGACGCGGAGAAACCACTGCCGTTGGAGGCGGGCGGCGAACTACCGCGTGTACGGCTCGCGTTCGAGACCTGGGGGTCGCTCGCGCCGGACCGCTCCAACGCCGTCCTGCTGCTGCACGCGCTCACCGGGGACAGCCACGCCGCCGGCCCGGCCGGGCCCGGGCACCCGACGCCCGGCTGGTGGGACGCCCTGATCGGTCCGGGCCGGGCGCTGGACACCGACCGCTGGTTCGTCGTCGTACCGAACGTGCTCGGCGGCTGCCAGGGCAGCACGGGGCCGGCCTCCCGGCGTCCCGGCGGCGGACGGTCATGGGGCGGGGCGTTCCCGTTCCTGACCCCGCGCGACCAGGTGGCCGCGGAGGCCGGTCTCGCGGACGCGCTGGGCATCGACCGGTGGGCGTTGGTCGTCGGGGGCTCGATGGGCGGGATGCGGGCCGTGGAGTGGGCGGTGTCGTACCCGGCGCGGACGGGCGCGCTGCTGCTCCTGGCGACGGCGGCGGCGGCGAGCGCGGAACAGATCGCGTGGGCGCACATCCAGGTGCGGGCCATCCGCGCGGACCCGTACTGGCAGGGCGGCGACTACCACGACACCGGCCGCGGGCCGCACCTGGGACTGGGGCTCGCCCGCCGGCTGGCCCATGTCACCTACCGCAGTGAGCCGGAACTCCAGGTCCGCTTCGGCCGTCTGCCGCAGGAGGCGGAGGACCCCTGGCGAGGCGGCCGCTACCAGGTGCAGTCCTATCTCGACCATCACGCGGCCAAGCTGGTGCGGCGTTTCGACGCGGCGAGTTACGTCGTCCTGACCGAGGCGATGAACGCCCACGACGTGGGCCGGGACCGCGGCGGTGTGCGGGCCGCCCTGCGGCGGGTGACCGCGCCCACGCTGGTCGCCGGGGTGGACTCCGACCGCCTCTACCCGCCGGCCCAGCAGGCGGAACTGGCCGCGCTGATCCCGGGCGCCGACGGGCTCAGGACGGTGGAGTCGCCGTACGGGCACGACGGGTTCCTCATCGAGGCCGAACAGGTGGCAGCGCTCGTCCACGAGCTGCTGGACTGAGACCGGCACGCCCGCGCGGCGAGCCGGCGCACCCGCTGCCCCGGCGGGCGTCCTCGCCGTTCCGGCCGGCTCCACGCAGCGGCCGGCGGGCGTGCCGCGGCCCGCTCAGTCCGGTGTGCCGCCGGGGATGCCGAGTTCGCGGCCTCGATAGAAATCTTCCAGCTCCGCTACGACGTACGGGGCCATGGCGGCACGCCGCCGGAGCTCGGGCTCGGACGCCCGCCAGGAGTCGCACGCCTCCTTGGAGTCCCAGAACGACACCCCGGTGATCTCGTCTCCGTCTTCCGACCAGTACGCGAAGGCGCGGCGCATCCCCTGCGGCCGGGTCGCGGGCCGCCACGCCCGCTCGACGTCCTCCAGGGTGCCCGGCTGGATGCGGCGGGTCGTCACCCAGACGAAGTGCTCCTCCATCGCGTTCTCCTCCGCTACGGCCGTGCGGCTCGCCGGTGCCACTGCGACCACGGTAGGCCCCCGGCCCGGAACGCGCCCGCGCGGCGCGGCGACCGCCCGCTGAACGCCCGTCCCGCCCCGCCGGAGGCCGACGCGTACTGTTCCCACACGGCCGCGGGGTGCGAAGACCGAAAGACCCGCACCTGCCGCGGATGGCCGTCACCGTCCCGCGCTGAAACGGCGCCGCTTGACACCATCGGGGGAAGCCTCGCCAGGCCCGGAAAGGACGGAAGGGAACACCATCCCCATGCCTTGTACCTCGCTCATCTCCCACCCCACCCGCCGGGAATCCACGCCGGGGCCGGCGTCTGGCGGGTCCAAAGCCACCCTTGCCTGGACCCTGGCGGGCGCTACGGCGGCGCTGGAGTACGGACTCGAAGCCAAGTGGGCTCTGCGCCAGCGGCGCCGGGACCGCCGCCGCCCGCCACAGCCGCTCGCCGCGGACCGACGCAGCACCTGCGTCCTGCTCACCGCCGTCACCCTCGGCGAAGCCGGCGCGGCGGCCCTGCTGCGCTGGGCTCCCTCCGCACGCATGACCGGGGACCGCGCGACCAACACGCTGATCGCCCTGCCCGGCATCTGGGCCGGAATGGCGCTGCGCCACTGGGCGGTGGCCACCCTGGGCGAGCACTTCCGCAGCACCGTCGATGTCCGCCCCGGCCAGCCGGTGGTCCGCACCGGTCCCTACCGCCACCTGCGGCATCCCTCCTACGCCGGAGCCCTGCTCATGGCCGCCTGCGCCGGGTTCTGCCTGGACCACCCCCCTGCCCACCTCGTCCTCGTGTGCTGCACCCTGGCCGGAATGCTCCACCGCATCCATGCCGAAGACACCGTGCTTACCTCCGCCCTGGGCTCCGACTACGCCGACTACGCCTCCGGCACCGCGCGTCTCATCCCCGGTGTCTGGTAGCCACCGGGCCGGGCCCCGGCCGGAGGCCGGACGGGGTGTCGGGCCGGGCGGCGAACACGCCGGCCAGGCCCGGGTGGACGCGGGACTCAGGCGGCATGGCTCGAATCCGCCCGCGCACTGCATCGGGCGGTGCGCACGCTGCCGCCGCATGAGGGCCGGCCGCGTGGCCCGGGCGACCGGGGTCCGTGGCGGGGGTGGGTGCCCCACTTCCCGCGCCGGGGTCCCGGCGTCACCCGGGCGGTGCGGGGTGTGGGTCCAGGCGGAGCCCGGCCGGTTCCAGATGGGCGCTGAAGTGCGGGGTGACGCGTCCGCCGGGGGTGGGCCGCAGGTGGTGGCGGCGCAGCAGCGCGGCGGTGGTCAGGGCGGCGATGGCGGTGACCCAGGACGCGCCGCGGCAGTATCGGTCGCCGATGCCGAACGGCAGGTAGGCGCCGCGGTGCAGGCCGGGCCGCGGGGTCGCCCAGCGGCCGGGAACGAAGGCGTCGGGGCGGGGGTGGTGGGCGGGATCACGGTGGATGAGGTAAGTGGCGACGCGGATCTCGGTGCCCGGGGCGAGATCGTGGTCCGCGAGGCGGACGGGACGGCGGAGGGTGCGGCCCAGCAGCCACGACGGCGGGTAGAGGCGCAGCGCTTCGCGCAGGGCGTGCTGGGTGGCGGTCAGCTGTGCCGGGTCGACGGCCGGCGGGGTCCCGGACGGACCGAGGACGCGGCGGGCCTCGGCGCGCAGGCGCCGCTGTTCGGCGGGGTGGGTGGCCAGCAGGTGCAGCAGCCAGGCGGTGAGCAGGCCGGGGGCGGTCTGGGCGCTGAACAGGCGGCTGAACAGCACGGTCAGCACCGCCTCGTCGTCGGCGGCGGGCTCGGCCAGGAGCACGGAGAGCAGGTCGTGGCCCGCGGCGGCCGGGGCGGCGGCGCGGCGGCGGCGCAGCGCGGCACGCAGGCGGTCGTCGACGGCGGCCGCCGCCCGCTCGAACCGGTCGTGGGCGCCGTCCTGGCAGGGCTGTCCGGCGCCGCGGACGACCGCGGGGGTGGCGGCGCGCAGGGGCGCGTCCAGGCCGTGGACGAGCGCGGCGTCGCCGCCCAGGCACAGGACGGCCGCCAGGTGCGCGGTCGTCTCCAGGACGGTGGGCAGCACGTCCCAGTCGCTGGCCGGGGGAGGGGTGCGGTCCAGGCAGGCGTCGGCGGCCGACAGCAGGGCGGGGGCCTGGGCGCGGACCGCGGCGGCGGTGAAGGCCGGCTGCGTCCAGGACAGGCGCGCGGTGCGGCCGGGCAGGGCGGTCTGCCGGCCGCCGTCCCAGCCGGGCGGGCGGCGGAAGGCCTCGGAGCGGGCACCGGTGTCGTCGTCGGCGCACAGGGCGCGCACGGCCGCGTCCGCGTCCGCGACGACGAGGGTGCGGGGGTCGTACCACCAGCAGGCGGGCAGTGGCCGGGTGGCCGGGGCGCGCAGCAGCGCGGCTGGGCCGGGCTCCTGGCCCGGTCCGGCCGCGCGGACCGGTGGCGTGTGGCTCACCGGCGTGCACCTGCCGCGGACGCCCGCGGTGCCGCCGGGCGGCGCGGCGGGAGGTTCTCAGCCGCGTACTCCCACGTGGGCAGGGATTCCCCGGCTGCCGCCGGCTGGGTCCGCGGGGGTGGCGCGGGGCGGCGCGGGGGGAGGTTCTCCGCGGCGTACTCCCACGTCGGCAGTGTCTCGCGCGGCTGCGCGGTGCGATGGTCGGGTGCCTTCATGGCTTCCTCCCGGCATTCGGGTGGGTGTGGAACACCTCCACGGTGTCCAACGGGATGGCCTCCCGCACCCGCTGTGACCGCCGCGCCCTGCTCCGGGCGGACGTGCGGCGGGGCGGCACCGCGGGTCGTCGGTGCCGCTGCCGCGGACCGGGCCGGTGGCGGATTGGGCCGAACGGGTGAACCACCCCGAGACCCGCCGCGCCGTCAGCCCGCCGCTCCGGCGACCACGACGACGGGGCGCACCTTGCCGTAGCTCAGCAGGGCCAGCGGCGCGGCCTCGGCGAAGAACGCGTCGGGGTGCCGCGCGGCGACGGCCCGCAGCCGGGGATGGCGGGCCAGCACCCGGGCGGCGGCCCTGGCCTCGGCGCCGCCCGGGCCCGCGGCCCCGCCAGGCCGGGGCTGCACCCGCAGGCCCAGACGCGACAGCGGGCCGTGGGGACGGGCGGGGTCGGCCGGGACGGCCAGGAGCTGGGCACCGGTCACCTCCGCGGAGTCGGCGGCGGCCAGCCTCAGGCCGTCCACCGGCAGTTCCGCCCCGCGCAGCCGGACGGTGTGCCCGGCGCGCCCCAGCACCCGCACCGCCGGCCAGACGCGCGAGCAGGTGCAGCGGGCTGCCGCCAGCCGGTCGTCCAGGGCCGTGCGCAGCAGCGGGCGGGCGGCCCCGGGGGCGGCGGCGCGGGTCAGCAGGCAGCCGCGGGCGGACAGCTCCAGCACCTGGCCGGGCCACAGGTGCAGCACGCCGGGCGGGCAGCCGGGAAAGGCGGCGGCCACGGCGCCGGTCTCGGAGGCGGAATAGGTGCCCCACAGCTCCACGCGCGGGTTCAGCTCCCGCAGCGCCGCCCGGCAGCCCGGGGACAGGTGCTCCCCGGTCCACAGGACCGTGCGCAGGGGGAGCGGGTTGCCGTGGGCGAGGAGGTCCTCGGCGAGGACGGCGAGCGTGTGCGGCAGGCCGGCTACGGCGTTCACCCCGATCTCGCGCAGCTCCCCGGCGATGCGGGCCAGCGCCGTGAGGTCGGTGGGCGCGGTGACGGTGTGGACGCCGCACAGGTCGGCCAGACGCTCGGTGTGCAGGTACGCACCGCCCGCGGGCAGGCAGTTCAGCAGGACGTCGCCCGGCCGCAGCGGCCGCCAGTCGCCCAGGGAGCCGGGGGTGAAAGCGTCCCGGCCGGTCAGCGCCCGCACCGCGCGCACCCCGGTGGTGCCGCTGCTGACGAGGTAGTGGCCGGGGCGGCCGCGCAGCCGGTGACGGGCCGCCTCCATGGCCTGCTCCCGGGTCATCTGCGGCAGCGCGGCCAGGTCGCCGGGACGGACCCGGCGGGCGCCCTCCCGCACGCCGTCCCCGGCGCTGCGCAGCCACCGCTCGCACACCGGCGCGAGTTCCCGGCTGCCGGCCGCCCAGCACACGGTCGCGCGCAGCTGCGCCATCGTCAGGTCCCCCAGGACGGTGCCGGCCGGCGGGCACGCGGAGGAGGTGTCGGACATGAGCTCACTGTCGCCGGACCCGGTCCCGCTCGCACCCCGGAGCCCGCCGTCGCCCCCGGACGGCGGTCAGGACCACGGGCGCGGCGCGGCCCGTTCACGGTGCGCCCGCAGACACGCGGCCTCCCTGTCCGGGGCCAGCCCCACCGCCGCGCCCTCCGGCAGCCGTTCGCCGCGCGCCCGCAGCCACTGCCAGGTGTCCGCGACGGTGTCGGCCACGGGGCGGCAGCGCAGCCCGGCGGCGACCGCCGCGGAGACGTCGCCGCGGTGCAGGTAGTCGTGTGCCTCACCGGGCGGCAGCCATATCGGCAGCTCGGTCCACGGCTCGATGCCCGCGGCCAGCACCGCCCGCGGCGGCAGCCAGCACAACTCGCCCCGGGAACCGGTGACGTGGAGGCACGCCTCCAGCAGACCGCCCATGGTGGCGTGCCCGGCCGGGCACATCACGTCGTACGCGCCGCCGAGCCCGCGCTCCGCCGCGCCGAGCATCCACTGCGCCAGGTCGCGGGCGTCGACGTACCGCAGCGGCAGCCCCGGCGGGCCGGGCGCGAGCACGGAGCCGCCCCGGGCGGTCCTGAGCAGCCACCACGGCAGCCGACCGACATCCTCACCGGGCCCGAGGATCAGCCCCGCGCGCACCAGCACGGCCCGCTCGCCGAAGGCGTCGGCCGCGGCCAGTTCACCCCCGCGTTTGGCCCGCGGATAGTCCGTCTCGCCGTCGTCCGGACAACCGCCGATCGGCTCCGGACCCCGCGCGGTCACCGGCCAGGCGTAGACGAAGCGGCTGGAGACGTAGAGATAGGTCCCCGCCCGGTCCGCCAGCAGCCGGGCCGTGTCCCGCACCGCCCGCGGCGGGCCCGCCCAGGTGTCGACGACGGCGTCCCACTCGCCTCGCTCCAGGCCCGCGAGCCCGCCGCCGGCCAGCCGGTCGCCGCGCAGCCGGGCGGCTCCCCGCGGCGGCGTGCCGCGGCCGCGGTGGAACACCGTCACCCGCCAGCCGCGGGCCAGCGCCTCCTCGGCCGCCGCCCGCCCCACGAACCGGGTGCCCCCGAGCACCAGCAGCCTCACGACGGCCGCCGGGGCGGCCCGCCGCGGCGGGCACCGTCGCCGGGCTCGCCGCCGCCGGGCGCCGGCCCGGCGGCCGCACGGGCCGCACGGGCCGTCAGGCGCGCCTTGACCTCGGGCCACTCCTCCCGCAGGACGGAGTAGTAGTCGCTGTCGCGGAAGGTGCCGTCCGGCAGGCGGATGTCCCGGCGGTGGGTGCCCTCGCAGTGGGCTCCGACGCTGTCGAAAAAGCCCCTGGCCCGGTGGTTGCGGTGATCGGTGTGCCAGAAGACCCTGCGCATCCCCAGATCCTCGAAGGCGTGCGCCAGCTGGAGGGCGAGGGTCCCGCAGGCGGCCGCGGTGCGCCAGTACGGGCGGGCGATCACCAGCCAGCTGAGTTTGATCCGCTCGTGGCGGACGTCGAAGGCGCGGTAGCCGGCGATGCCGATGGCCCGGTCGGTGCCGCGGTCCCGCACCGCGAACTGGACCCGCTCGCCGTCGCGCATCTGCGCCAGCAGCGGTTCGACCAACGCCGCCAGTTCCCCTGGGGTGCGCGGGGTGGGCGCGATCAGCCAGCGCCATACCTCCTCGTCGCCGCCGCAGGTGGCGAACAGGCCCTCCAGGTGGTCCCGGCTGAGGGGCTCGAGCCGGACGTGGGGGCCGGTCAGGACGACGGGCCGCGGTGCGCGTGCGGGCACGGACGTCACCTCCTCCTGCGACACAACACCCCCAGAATTTACCCTTTAATCAGGATTCATTACATTCGTCATATCTCGCGTTCCCCGCTGGCAGAACGCCCCGGCGCCGGACCGGCTGCCCCGGGGACCGTGGCCCGGGCCCACACGAGAGGTGCGCGCATGTGCGGAATCGCCGGATGGATCGCCTACGACGCGGACCTGACCGGCCACCGCGAACGGAAGACCGCCGCGGCGATGACCGCCACCCTGCGCTGCCGCGGGCCGGACGGCGCCGGCCTGTGGGTCGGCCCTCACGCCGCCCTCGGCCACCGCCGCCTGGCCGTCGTCGGCATCGAGGGGGGCGGACAGCCCATGACCGTCTCCCACGGCGGCCGGCCGCCGGCGGTCGTCGCCCACAGCGGCGAGATCCACAACCACCGCGAGCTGCGCGCCGAACTGGAACACCGCGGGCACCGGTTCCGGACCACCAGCGACACCGAGGTCGTCCTGCGCGCCTACCTCACCTGGGGAGAGGACTTCACCACCCGCCTCAACGGCATGTACGCCATCGCCCTGTGGGACACGCGCACCGAGCAGTTGCTGCTGGTCCGTGACCGCATGGGCGTCAAGCCCCTCTACTACCGGCCCACCGGCGGCGGCGTGGTCTTCGGCTCCGAGCCGAAGGCGGTACTCGCCCACCCGCGGATGCGCCCCGTCGTCGACACCGACGGGCTGCGCGAACTGCTGGCCGCCACCCTCACCCCGGGGCACGGCATCTACGCGGGCCTGCGCCAGGTCCGCCCCGGCCACACCGTGCGGGTGCGCCGCCAAGGCGTCACCGAACACCGCTACTGGGCCCTGCGAGCACGGGAGCACACCGACGACCTGCCCGCCACCGTCGCCACCGTCCGCACCCTCCTGGAGGACATCGTGGCCCGGCAGCTCGACGCGGACGTCCCGGTGTGCACCCTGCTCTCCGGCGGCCTGGACTCCAGCGCCGTCACCGCCCTGGCCACCCGGGTCCTGCGCGACCGGGGCCGCGGCCCCCTGCGCTCGTTCGCCGTCGACTTCCCCGGCCACAGCGGCGACCACCGCCCCGACCAACTGCGCCCGACCCCGGACGGCCCCTACGTCCACGCCCTCGCCGCGCATACCGGCTGCCGTCACACCGATGTCGTGCTGCACCCGGCCACCCTGACGGACCCCGGCCACCGGCACGCCGTCCTGCGCGCCCGTGACCTGCCCACATCGAAGGGCGACACCAACACCTCCCTGCTCCTGCTGTGCCGGGAGGTCAGAGCGCACTGCCCCGTCGCCCTCACCGGCGACTGCGCCGACGAACTGTTCGGCGGCTACCGCAGCTTCCACGACCCCCGCACCGTCGCCGCCCCCGCCTTCCCCTGGACCACCGCCCGCGGCCCCGACGGCCGCAACGGCGCCCTGCTCGACCCCGCCCTGCTCGACCCGGGTCTGCGTACCGCCCTCGACCTGCGTGGTTACCAGCACGACCGCTACCGCGAAGCCCTCGCCGCCGTCTCCCACCCCGACCGCCCCACCACCCCCGGGGAACGGCGCATGCGCGAGATCACCCACCTGGAGCTGACCCGCCGCGCCCAGGCGATGCTCGACCGCGCCGACCGGCTCGGCATGGCCGCGGGCTTGGAGATCCGCGTGCCCTTCTGCGACCACCGGCTCGTCGAGTACGTCTACGGCACCCCCTGGGCCATGAAGACCTCCGACGGCCGGGAGAAGAGCCTGCTGCGTGCCGCCGTGCGCGACCTGCTCCCCGCCGCCGTCGCCGACCGCGCCAAGTGCCCCTACCCCGCTGTCCAGGACCCGGGCTACACCCGGGCGCTGCTGGCGGACCTCACCCGCACCCTGGACGACCCGGCCGCGCCCGTCCGCCCCCTGCTGGACCTGGCGGCGGCGCGCCGGCTGGCCGACCCCGCCACACCGGCCCCACGGGCCCGCCCCAACGCCGAGACGATCCTCGCCCTCGACGCCTGGCTGCGCACGTACCACGTCGAGCTTGGCATCTGAACCGGCACCCCGGACGGCCGCCGGCCCGCCGCCCAACCGCGCGGTCGCGAGCCGGTCAGGCCCTGCCGTGCCCGGCCCACGTGGCCCGGGCAGGACGAGGCGGCACCGGCCGGAGGTGACGCCGTGGTCCTAGACGCGGGCGGCCGGGGCGTCCTGCTCCAGGCGGGCGCCCAGGGTGGCGGCGAAGTCCTCGGCGCGCTCCAGTTGGACCCGCAGCTTCTCCACCTGCTCGGCGGCGGCCTGCCGGTAGGTCCGTACGCGCTCCAGCAGGGCCTCGCGCTCGCCGTCGTCGAGCGCGTCGCCGCTGTCCAGGCGGTCGGTGGCGTCCAGCAGGTCGCGCATCTGCTCCAGGGTGAAGCCCAGTGGCTTCATCCGGCGGATCACCATGAGCCGGGCGACGTCGGTCTCGGTGTAGAGACGGAACCCGCCCTGGGACCGGGCGGAGGGGATGACCAGGCCGGTTTCCTCGTAGTGCCGGATGGTGCGCAGGGACAGCTCCGTCCGCGCGGCGACCTCGCCGATCCGCATGTGCTTGCCGTCCACGCCGTTCTCCTGGCCCTTCCGTGCAGCGGGCCGCGTCCCGTGCGGCCCCACCGGCCTCTACCCTAACGTTAGGGTAGAGTTTTCGAAGGTGGGGCGGCCCGGCTGCCCCGCCACCGCCGTTCCGGGGCCGATGGAGCCCCCGGCGAAGATGCGATTCTTGCGGGAGAGAGCGTGCGCGAGCCCATGACGCCGATCGCCGCCGCCTGCCCGCCGTGACCCTTCGCCCCCGGAGGTGAGCCGCCCGGCCGCGCGCCCGCGCCAGGCCCGCCTCGCGTCCCCCCTTTCGACTTCCGGCCCGCTCCGCGGGCCGTTCGCGGGGTGCCGGCCCGGCCCCCGCGCGTCCTTCCCGCACGCCCCGGCCTGCCCGTGGGGTTGTGCCCGAGCTCGACAGGTACGCATCTCCTTGTCTTCTGCTGCTGTGACTCCCGCCGCGCGGCCGCGTGGCCTCAAGCCCGACTGGCTGAGCGACCCGAAGGTCTGGCGCACCGAGGTCCTCGCCGGCCTGGTCGTCGCCCTCGCGCTGATCCCGGAGGCGATCTCGTTCTCGATCATCGCCGGGGTCGAGCCGGCGGTCGGCCTGTTCACCTCGTTCACGATGGCCGTGGTCCTCTCCCTCGTCGGCGGCCGCCGGGCGATGATCTCCGCCGCCACCGGCGCCGTCGCCCTCGTGATCGCCCCCCTGAACCGTGAGTACGGCCTGGACTACCTGATCGCCGCCGTCATCCTCGCCGGCGTCGTCCAGGTGATCCTGGGCGCGCTGGGGGTGGCGAAGCTGATGCGGTTCGTGCCGCGCTCGGTGATGGTCGGCTTCGTCAACGCGCTCGCCATCCTGATCTTCATGGCCCAGGTGCCCGAGATGCACGACGTGCCCTGGGCGGTGTACCCGCTGGTCATCGGCGGCCTGGTGCTGATGGTCTTCTTCCCGAGGGTCACCAGGGCGGTCCCGGCCCCGCTCGTCTCGATCGTCATCCTCACCCTCATCACGGTCGCGGCCGGCGTCGCGGTGCCGACCGTGGGCGACAAGGGCGCCCTGCCGTCCTCCCTGCCCGTTCCCGGCCTGCCGGACGTGCCGTTCACCCTCGACACACTGACGACGATCGCCCCGTACGCCTTCGCGATGGCACTGGTCGGCCTGATGGAGTCCCTGATGACCGCCAAGCTGGTCGACGACATCACCGACACCCACTCCTCCAAGACCCGCGAGTCCATCGGCCAGGGCCTGGCCAACATCGTCACCGGCTTCTTCGGCGGTATGGGCGGCTGCGCCATGATCGGCCAGACGATGATCAACGTGAAGGTCTCCGGCGCCCGCACTCGCTTGTCGACCTTCCTCGCCGGCTGCTTCCTGATGGCGCTGTGCGTCGTCTGCGGGCCGGTCGTCTCCGACATCCCCATGGCCGCCCTGGTCGCCGTCATGGTCATGGTGTCCTTCGCGACCTTCGACTGGCACTCCGTCGCGCCCAGGACCCTTCGGCGGATGCCCGCCGGTGAGATCGCCGTCATGGCCATCACCGTGACCGCGGTGGTCGCCACCCACAACCTCGCCATCGGAGTCGTCGTCGGCTCCCTCACCGCCATGGTCATCTTCGCCAAGCGCGTCGCCCGCCTCGCCCACGTCACCGCCGTCACCGGCCCCGACGGCGGCACGGTCGTCTACCGGGTCACCGGCGAGCTGTTCTTCGCCTCCTCCAACGACCTCGTCGGCCAGTTCGACTACGCGGGCGACCCGGAGAGGGTCGTCATCGACCTGTCCGCCGCCCATATCTGGGACGCATCCTCCGTGGCCGCCCTCGACGCGATCGAGACGAAGTACGAGCAGCGCGGCAAGACCGTAGAGATCACCGGCCTGAACGACCCGAGTGCCGACCTCCACGCCAAGCTCACCGGCGAACTCGCCGGCAGCCACTGACCTCCGCGCCGCGCGATCACAGCGCCAGGACCCCGGCGGTGGGGCCCGGGTCCTGGCGTCGGGTGAGCCGCGCGGAGCGGTCGATCGCGGTCCGTCCTTCCAGCCTCGGACGGCCCCGTCAGGCGCGCACGACCCGCCAGCGGTTGTCGGCCGTGCCGTTGTCCGAGTCCTGGACGGCGAAGGCGCCGACGGCGGCGGAGCCGTTCTCCACGCCGAGCAGCTTGCCGCTGTGCGCATTGCGGATCTTGTACGTGCCGTCGCCCTGGTCGAGCAGGAGCCACCGGTGGTCGGCGGTGCCGTTGTCGGACCACTGGAGGACGGGGGCGCCGTCGGCCGCGGACATGTCCAGCACGCCGAGCACCTTGCCGCTGTGGACGTTGCGGAACCGGAAGGCGTCCCCGTCGGGGAGCATCTCCCAGTTGTGGTCGGCGGTGCCGTTGTCGTCCCATTGGAGGGCCCGGGCGCCGTCGGCGGTCGACATCCTGTCGATGCCCAGCACGAGACCGCTGGCCGCGTTGACGAGGTGGACCGTGCTGACACCGCTGGTGTTCCAGTAGACGGTGTAGTTGTGGCCCTGCGCGTCGTGGAAGGGGCCGAGGCGCACAGGGGCGCCGTTGGCGGTGGCGGTGAAGGCGAGTGCCGTGGCGCTGGTCCGCTTGATCGAGGACACGTCCAGGGCCGGGAGGGCGGTCAGGGCGGTGTCGCCGTAGTCGCCGGACAGCACGACCGGGCCGTAGGTGACCGCGCCGACGCCGGGGTTGTCGTTGGCGGGCCGCACCGCGGTCCGCATGGGCAACCGGACCGTGACGGTGTCACCGGAGGTCCAGGCGCGGTCCAGCGTCGCGTAGCTGCCGGGGTTCGCGGCGATCTGCTGCACGGTGCCGTTGACGCTGACGACGGCCCCCGTCGTCCATCCGGGGATACGGATGCGCATCGCCCAGTTCCCGCCGGCCTCGCCGGTGACCCGCAGGGTGGTGGTGTCGCCGGCCGGGTACGTGGTGGTCTGGGTGACGGTGATGCCGCGCTGCGTCCAGGTGAGCACCGAGGGCACGAACATGTTGACCGTCAGCGTGGTGCCGGAGTGGAAGTACACGGAGTCCATCAGCCGGGTGTGTATCTCCACCCCCGTGCCCTGGCAGCACCAGAAGGTGGTGTAGTCGGTGCTCCAGGTACCGCCGCCCCACGCCGGGCCCACACCACGCCGGGCGCCGGGCCTGAGCGGGGTGAAGTAGGTGACGTGCCCGTGCGGATCGGCCGGGTTCTGGTTGCCGATGATGTGGTTGAGCCAGGCTTGTTCGTAGTAGTCGAAGAGCGCGGCCCGGTCCGGCGTCAGCGTGAACAGCTCCCGGGTGAGCGTGAGCATGTTGACGGTGTTGCAGCTCTCGCAGGTGTCGTTGGTCAGGTGGGCGGCGATGGCGTTGGGAGCGCGGAAGTGCTCGGCCTGGCTGTTGCCGCCGATGGCGTAGGTGTGCGCGGTGACGCACATGTTCCAGGCGTTGGTGGCGATGTCCCGGTAACGCGTCTCGCCGGTGGCCTTGTACGTGCGGATCGCGCCGATCCACTTCGGTACCTGGGTGTTGGCGTGCAGTCCGGCCAGCGCGTCCCGGTTCGCCGCCAGGGGGTCGAACACCGCGGCGTGGTCGAAGCGCCGGGCGGCGGTGAGCCACCGCGTGTCACCGGTCTGCTGGTACAGGTCGCTCAGGACGGCGTTCATGCCCCCGAACTCGGTGCCCAGCATGGCCTGCATCTGCGCGGTGCTCAGCCGGCCGGTGCGGGTGTCGACCCAGCCCGCCAGGGCGAGCAGCACGTCGCGGGCCTGGGTGCTGCCGAGGTGCCGCCACACGTCCAGCAGACCGGTCATCGTCTTGTGGATGGTGTAGTACGGGACGTTGCCGTTCTTCAGCGTACGGGCCTCCAGCGCCGAGAAGTCGGACTCGGGGTAGCCGCAGAGGTATCCGGCGCCGAAGCCCGCGGCGCCGTTGTTGGCCTGGCACTTGGCCAGCTCCGCGACCGTGTACAGGGCCTTGTCACGGACTGCCGTGTCGCCCGTCACGGCGTACAGCTGCGCCCAGGCGGTGAGGAAGTGGCCTTGGACATGGCTGCGGAAGGGGAAGTCGGGGGCCTCCCAGCCGCCGGTGGGGGCCGCGCCCTTGGTGGACAGGCGGTGATTGGCGCGGAAGTTGTACAGCAGCCGGTCGGCGTCGACGTACCGGAGGTAGGCCGCGGTGCGGTTCTGGTTGTCCAGCCACCGGCTCGCGGTCAGCCGGACCTGTCCGAGGTCGAAGGGCAGCGCTTTGGTCCCGATGTCGCCGCGGACCGGGGGGAGGGAGGCCGCCCGGGCGGCGGGGCTGCCGGAGAGGGGCCCGGCGGCGGAGGCGGCGGCGGCGACTCCGGCGATCTGGAGCAACCGTCGCCTGCTGACGTTGGAGGACATGGTGCGCCTTTCGGGTCGGCGGTGCGGACGGGGAGGGGGGACCGGTCGGCGGCGTACGGCTCGCCGGCCCGGCGGGCGCCGGGCCGCGGCTGGTGGCAGACGTGCGGGAGCGCGCCGCCGTTAGGGGTGAAGGCGGTCATCGTGCGGCGCGGCGGGTGGCCGCGGGACGGGAGGGCGGCGCGGCGGCGGGCCCGCCGCCGCGCCGGCTCGGGGGGCCGGACGCCGACGTGACCCGGGCCCGCTGCCGCCGGAAGGCGGCGGTACCGCGCCCGCGCCGCTCCGGCGCGGCGTCGTCGGCCGCTCATCCGTGGGGGCGGGAGGCACCGGGGCGGCGGCCGGCGCGGCGGGCCCGCTGCGCCGAGGGCGTGAACGGTGTACGGATACGCATGAACATCTCCTCGTGCCGGGGAGGGGCCGAGCGCACGGGCGGTGTACCTGACGCCGCCCCGCCGAGCCGTTCGCCGATGGCGGTCTGGAACGGACCCTTCGTTGGTTCGTGATTTCGAACGACGTTCGCAGGAAACGCCGAGACCATAATGGGACGGGTAACGGCCGTCAATGCCGCCGTCGTTCACCCTGGGCGCGAGGCGTGTTCCGGCCGCCGGTGAGCGGCTGCTTCCGCGCCCCGGCCGGACGACGCGGAACGCGGAACGCCCTCCCTGGCGGTCAGTCAGTACGCGGCCTGGTCAGGGGTGGGGTAGAGCCGTTCGTTTCGCGGCGGGTGTGGAATTTCCCGTAGGTGTCGAGCGACCGGAGAGTGCTTCTTTCCGTGCGGCCAACAAGATCCCGGACACGTCCCATGCTTGCGGGTCAGAAGCACTCTCCGGTTATTTGATCAGGACGTGGAGCGTCAGCACGCCCTTTCAGCCGGGGGAGCGTCGAGCGGACGGTGTGCGCCGGTGTCCTGCGCGGCCGCCGGCGAGGCGGCGTACCACGGGCTGTTCCAGGCCCACGTGGAGGAGCGCGGCGACCGCGACGGCCAGGCCGAACAGCAGCAGGACGAGGCCCAAGACCCGGTAGGCGGGCCACTGCGGGGTCCCCAGCAGCCAGTGGGCGCTGAAGATCAGTGGCCAGTGCACGAGGTAGAAGGCGTAGGAGGCCTCGCCGAGGAAGACGAGCCGGGGGGCGCGGAGTACGCAGCGCCGTGCGGTGATGTCGGCGCGTGCGGTGGCCATCACCAGGGCGGCCGCGGGGACCATGGGCACGGCGGCCCCGAGGAACGGTGCCGGCAGGACGGCCGCCCCGAGGACGAGGGAGACGGGCAGAGCGGCCCCCCAGACGGCCGGGCCGAGGGGCACCCCGTTCCCCTGCCGTACCAGCCGGGCGAGGATCATGCCCAGCACGAACTCGGGGAGCCGGGCCGGGGGGAGAAAGTAGAAGAGCCACATCTGTTCCAGGGGCGGGGCCTCGCCTTCCTGAACGATGGGGGCTCCCTGGAGCAGGAGGGAGCCGGCGGGAATGAGCCACGCGGAGGCGACGCAGGCTCCGGCGGCGGCCCACAGCCGGGTGGGGCGGATCCGCGCCACCCGCGGCAGCAGCCACGGGAACAGCAGGTAGAAGAAGACCTCGGTGGCCAGTGACCAGGTGACGGTGTTGACGCCGACGAGGTAGGTGCCGTGAGGCACCCATGTGTGCAGCAGGAACAGGTTCGCCACGGCGGGCGCCCAGTGGACGCCCGGTCCTTGTGGGCTGGCAGGCACGCTGACGGCGGCGGCCGCGATCCAGGCGGTCATGGCGCACCACACCGCGATGTGGGCGGGGTAGATCCGCGCGGCTCGCCGCAGCCAGAAGCGCGAGGCGGTGTCCTGCGGGCGGGCGGACCACGTCAGTACGAAGCCGCTGATGATGAAGAAGCAGCACACGCCCATGGGGCCGAGCAGCGCCAGGCCCGCGGTGGCCAGCTCGGCCCGCCGGTCTTGGTACAGGTCGCCCAGGTAGGCGAGGTGGGACAGGAACACGGCGAGGGCGCAGGGGAAGCGGAGCCCGGTGAGGGCGGGGAGGGCGCGGGGCGCGGTGGTCGGCGCATCCGGCGGTGCCGTCCCCTCGCCGGGGCCGGGCTTCCGTCGCGAGCCGGTCACGGGACGGCGGGGGTGCGGAGCCGGTAGCGGGTGCGGCGGGGGCCGGCCACGGAGCGGCTGCGGGCCTCCGCGTCAGCCGGCTTCACGTCCGTCTCGCAGCGGCCGGCCGAACCGGGCGTGCCCGGCGTCCCGGTGGACGGCGCCGTCCCCGCTGCTCCGGCTCCTCCGCCGGGCTGAGCGCCCGGTGCTCACTCACGTCTCGTACGACTGCCAGCGCCGTCAACCCGAGCCTCCCCGCCTTCGGCCCGGCTGCGGACCAGCCGGACAACGTGAGAACGCTTGAGGAATTTTGGAGTTGCGTCACAGAGGCGTAGAACATCCGTAGGAGGAAGGACCCTTTGCCGCGCACGCTGGGTGCGGGCTGGGACCGGCTCGGCCGGGGTCTCTAGGGGGCGGAGAGCGACGAGGACGAGGGCCGGGAGTGCGCCGCGCGACACCACGTCACACCGTATTCCACCTCAAGGGTGGTTTGCCTGCCCAATTCTCCCCCGCGCGACTTGGGAAAGGCCGGGCGGGGGGAGATTTGGACGGGCCCGTCGTGGCCGGTCCGCTGGGACGGGCCGCGCCGGAATGAAAACCGACCCGCTGGTGCACAAGGCCGGATCCCGGAGTTCGCTTGTTCAGTCGTACACCAGAGCAAGCGATTTTTCTCCACCGGTACGGGCGGCGAGAACAGTAGGGTCGAAGAGTAGGGCGTGGAGGGGGAATGGGGGCGCCGCACGGCGTGCTGAGCAGGATGAGTCCGCAGCCTTTCGCAGCTGTTGCTCAAGGCTGGCTGAACCGGTGTGGGGGATGGGGCTGTTTGATGGCGATTACCGGCAGCTGCCGCACATATTCACGCATGCTTGCGATCGCATGTTCCGCTGTGCGTAGTGAGGTGAAGGAATGCACGCACGCAAGGACGCTTCGGAAAGCGGCTCGGTGAATTCGCCGGTTCTCCCGCTCGATTCCGACGAGGTGCCCTGGGTGCTGTCCGCCCCGGACCAGGCCGCGCTGCGCGCGCGTGCTCGGACGGTGCGGGGGCTGGTCGGTGGTGACAGTGGCGCGCGTACGGGGCGCCTCACTCGGGCGCTGGCGTCCTCCGCGGCCGGCCCCGGTTGCCGCGCGGTGTTGTGGGGCGCCGCTCCTGAGGAGTTGCGCAGCGGTCTCCAGGCGCTCGCCGAGGGGCGGCTGGGCTCCCGCGGCGTCCAGGGGACGGCGCGGACGGGTGGCGGTGCGGCGTTCATCTTCCCTGGCCAGGGGCCGCAGTGGCCCGGTATGGCGGTGGAACTGTGGGACACCGTGCCGGTGTTCGCCGCAACCATGCGGCGCTGCTCCGAGGCGTTGGCGCCGCACGTGCCCTGGAGTCTTGAGGAGGTGCTGCGCGGGGCGGCGCAGGCCCCGCCCCTGGAGGGTGTGGATGTCGTGCAGCCCGCTCTGTTCGCGGTCATGGTGTCGCTGGCGGAGCTGTGGCGGTCCTGTGGTGTGGAACCCGCGGCGGTGGCGGGGTACTGCTTCGGTGAGGTCGCCGCCGCCCATGTGGCGGGGGCGCTGTCACTGCCCGACGCGGCCCGGGTGGTCACCGTCATGGCCCGTGCCCAGGCCAGGGTCGCCGGCAAGGGGGCCATGGCCTCGGTGCTGCTGCCCGAGGACGAGGTGGCCGCACGCCTGGCGGGGGGAAGGGCGCTCCATCTGGCGGCGGTGACCGGTCCGCGGTCGGCCGTGGTGTCCGGCACGCCGGCGGCGGTCGAGGAGTTCCTGGCGCGCTGCGCGGAGGAGGGGGTGCGGGCGCGTCGCGTCCCGGTCGATGTGGCCGGGCATTCCGAGCAGTTCGAGGAGCTGCGCGCCCCTCTGCTGGAGGAGCTGCGGGATCTGAGGCCGCGTTCGTCGCGCGTCCCCTTCCACTCCGCGCAGACCGGCCGCCCCGTGGACACCGCCACGCTCGACGCCGCCTACTGGTGGCGCAACCTGCGTCGGACGGCGCGGCTGGACGAGGTGGCCCGCCGGCTGCTGGCCGCCGAGTACCGAGTGGTGGTGGAGGCCAGCCCGCACCCGGTGCTCGCCGCGGGCGTGCAGGACGTGATCGACGACATGGGCGCCGACGCCACGGTCGTCGCGACGTTGCACCGCGGAGCCGGCGGTACCCGGCGGTTCACGGTCGCCCTCGCCGAGGCGTATGTGGCGGGCGCCGAGGTCGACTGGGCGGCGGTGTGCGGCCGCGCGGAGGAGGGTCCGGCGGACGGTGACGAGCCGCCACCGCCCTGGGAGGGGGGAGCGGAGGCGGAGGACACGCCCCGCGGCGGGGAGGGCCCTCCCGCCTCCGGGCACCAGGATGACGACCTCGCCCCCGGCGCGGTCCTGCGCCGGCGTCTGACCCGTCTGTCGCCGGCCGCCGCCAAACGGCTCCTGCTCGGCCTGGTGTGCGGGCATGTCACCACGCTGCTGGGCCGCCACGACACCGAGCCGGTCCCCGCCCGGGCCCTCTTCCGCGATCTGGGCATCGACTCGGCGAGCGCGTACGAACTGCGCAACAGACTCGTCCGGGACACCGGGCTGCGGCTGCCGCCCACCGTGGTCTT
Organism: Streptomyces sp. NPDC052020; assembly: GCF_040680575.1. NCBI lineage: Bacteria > Bacillati > Actinomycetota > Actinomycetes > Kitasatosporales > Streptomycetaceae > Streptomyces > Streptomyces sp. NPDC052020. The sequence continues at coordinate 137,160 of NZ_JBFAWY010000017.1, read as the reverse complement.
CGAGCACTCTTCCCCCGCGGCGATGGCATCGTGGCTGTTCTCACAACTCGTCGGAGCGCAAGCGCCGAAGGCGGCGCCGATGTCCACGGCCGCCCGCCCCCGGGGCGAGAGGGAGCCGGTCGCGATCGTGGCGATGGGGTGCCGCCTGCCCGGCGGCGTGGGCTCTCCCGAGGACCTGTGGCGGCTGCTGGCCGAGGAACGCGACGCGGTGGGCCCCTTCCCGGAGGACCGCGGCTGGGACCACCCGCTGCGCTACGAGCCGGACGTGGACCGGGCGGCCGGGCGGCCGGGCGCCTACTACCAGGCGGCCGCCGGATTCCTGTCGTCCGCCGCCGAGTTCGACGCCGCCTTCTTCGGTATTCCGCCCCGCGAGGCCCTCGCGATGGACCCGCAGCAGCGGCTGCTGCTGGAGACGGCCTGGGAGACCCTGGAGCGCGCCGGCATCGACCCCGGCACGCTGCGCGGCACCGATGCCGGGGTCTTCCTGGGGGCCATGTCCGCCGGCTACGGACCGCGATGGCAGGACGCGGGCGGCGAGGTCGCCGGACACCTGGTCACCGGCAACCTGACCGCTGTCGCCTCCGGCCGCATCGCCTACACCCTGGGCCTGCACGGCCCGGCGCTGACCGTGGACACCGCCTGCTCGGCCTCGCTGGTGGCCGTCCACCTCGCCTGCCGTTCGCTGCGCCAGGGCGAGTGCTCCCTGGCCCTGGCGGGCGGCGCCACGGTGATCACCGGGCCGGGACCGTTCGCCGAGTTCAGCCGGCAGCGGGCGCTCGCCCCGGACGGGCGGTGCAAAGCGTTCTCCGCCGCCGCCGACGGGTTCGGACTGGCCGAGGGAGCCGGGCTGCTGCTGCTGGAACGGCTGTCGGACGCCCACCGCCACGGCCACCCGGTCCTGGCGGTGGTCCGCGGCAGCGCGGTCAACCAGGACGGCGCCAGCAACGGGCTCACCGCGCCCAGCGGCCGGGCCCAGCAGGAGGTGATCCGGCTGGCCCTGGCCGACGCCGGACTCGGCCCCGACGACGTGGACATGGTCGAGGCCCACGGAACCGGGACCCGGCTGGGCGACCCGATCGAGGCTCGCGCGCTGCTCGCGGCATACGGTCGCGGCCGCACCGCGGGGCGGCCCCTGTGGCTGGGATCGCTGAAGTCGAACATCGGCCACGCGCAGGCCGCCGCAGGGGTCGCCGGCGTCATCAAGGCGGTACTGGCGCTCCGTAACGGTCGGTTGCCCCGCACCCTGCACGCCGACGAGCCGACCCCGGAAGTGAACTGGTCCGAGGGCACCGTCCGGCTGCTGACCCGGGCCCGCCGGTGGCCGCGGGGGGACCGGCCGCGCCGCGCCGGGGTGTCGTCCTTCGGCATCAGCGGCACCAACGCCCACCTGGTTCTGGAGGAGCCCTCCGCGGTGCCGTCGCGAGAACCGGAGCCGGACGCGGCGCCGGGGCCCGCGGCCGGGGAGGGGCGCGGCCCCGACCTGCTGTGGCCGCTGTCGGCGCGCGGGACGCGAGCGCTGCGCGCCCAGGCCCGGCGGCTACTGGAGTGGACGCAGGCCACGGCCGGGACCGACGAGGCGGAGATCGGCCACGCCCTGGCCACCGGCAGGGCCGCCTTCGAGGACCGCGCGGTGGTGCTCGCCCGGGACCGGGCGGCTCTCACCGCGGGCCTCACCGCGGTCGCCACGGGCACTGAGGCGCCCGGCGTGATCCGCGGCACCGCGCGGGCGGACGGCCCCGTGGTGTTCGTCTTTCCCGGTCAGGGGTCCCAGTGGCCGGGCATGGCCGTGGAACTGCTCGACGACAACGCCGTCTTCCGCGACCGGATGGCCGCCTGCGCGCAGGCGTTGGCCCCGCACACCGACTGGGCGCTGGAGGAGGTGTTGCGCGGGCGCCCCGGAGCGCCGGCGCTGGACCGGGTGGACGTGGTGCAGCCGGCCCTGTTCGCCGTCATGGTCTCGCTCGCCGAGGTGTGGCGCTCCTACGGCGTGGTGCCGGACGCGGTGGTGGGCACCTCTCAGGGCGAGATCGCCGCGGCCTGCGTGGCCGGGGCCCTGACACTGCCCGATGCCGCTCGCGTGGTCGCCGTCCGCAGCCGGCTGATCGGTCGCCACCTCGCCGGGCGGGGCGGCATGCTGTCCGTCGCCCTGCCGGTGGAGGAGGTCCGGCGCCGGCTCGCGGCGCGGGCCGGACGGGTCGAGGTGGCGGTGGTGAACGGGCCGGAGTCCACCGTGGTGGCCGGGGAGGGCGACGCCCTGGACGCCTTGGCCGCGGAGCTGGACGGCGCGGGGGTACGGGTGCGCCGCCTGCCGGTGGACTACGCCTCGCACTGCGCGGGCGTGGAGGCGATCCACGAGCCGCTGCTGGACGCCCTCGCCGGCATCGGCCCGCGCGACACCCTCGTGCCCCTGTACTCGACGGTGACCGGTGCCCCCCTGGACGGGACCGCGCTGGACGGCGCGTACTGGATGCGCAACCTGCGCGAGCCGGTGGACTTCCACGCCGCGACCCGGCGGCTCCTGGCCGACCAGCACCACGTCTTCGTGGAGGTGAGCCCCCACCCCGTGCTCACGGCCGCCGTCCAGGAGACCGGCGAGGCAGCCGGCGGGCCGGACGCGGTGGCGATCGGCTCCCTGCGCCGCGACGAAGGCGGCGGCCGCCGCATGCTCACCTCCCTGGCCGAGGCGTACGTCCAAGGGGTGCGCGTCGACTGGTCCGCCCTCTACGGCGACCCGCCTCCGCACCACCTCGACCTGCCCACCTACCCGTTCCAGCGGCAGCGGTTCTGGCTGCCGGCGGAGTCCGGCGGCACGGCCGGCCCGTCGGCGCGCGACCCCGAGGAGACCCGCTTCTGGACCGCGGTGGACCAGGGCGACACCGCCGCGCTGGCGCGCACCCTCGACACCGGCGACGAGGCGGCGCTGCGGCCCGCGCTGCCCGTCCTGGCCGCGTGGCACAAGGACCGGCGCAGGCGAGCCGCGGCCCGGGACTGGCGCTACCGCGTGGACTGGGAGCCGTGGGACGCGAGCCGGGACGAGCCGTCCGCGGGGGCGCCGGGCACCTGGATCGTGGTCACCTCCGCGCGAGCGGCCGCGTCCGGCGCGGCCCGGGCGTGCCTGCGGGCACTGACCGCGCTCGGCTGCCGGGTGGTCACCGTGGACCTGGCCGGCCCCGGTGTGGCGCGGGGCGCGCTGGCCGGCCGGCTGCGCGCCGCGGCCCGCGGGGCGGAGCCGTCCGGGGTGCTGTCCCTGCTCGCCCTGGAAGGGGCCCCGCACCCCGGGCACCCGGAGGTCCCGGCCGGTGTCGCGGACACCCTGTCCCTCGCCCAGGCCCTCGGTGACGCGGGGATCGACGCCCCGCTGTGGCTGGTGACCAGCGGCGCCGTGGCGACCGGCGGCGCCGACGCGGCCGGCTGCGATCCGGCGCAGGCCATGGTGTGGGGCCTGGGCCGCGTCGTCGCCCTGGAGTATCCGGGCCGGTGGGGCGGGCTCCTGGACCTGCCAGGGGAAGCCGCCGCACCGGACGCCGTCGCCGTCGCCCGGGCGCTGACCCGGCTGGGGGATGAGGACCAGATCGCGGTGCGCGAGGCGGCGCTGTACGTGCGCCGCCTGGTGCGGGCTCCGCTGCCTCCCCGGCCCTCGGGGGCGCGGCCGTGGCGGCCGCACGGAACGGCCCTGGTCACCGGAGGCACCGGCGGGCTCGGCGCGCACGTCGCCCGCTGGCTGGCCCGCGCGGGCGCCGGCCACCTGGTGCTCGTCAGCAGGCGCGGACCGGAGGCCCCGGGCGCCGCCGAACTGGCCACCGAGATCAAGCGGCTCGGCGTCCGCGTCACGGTAGCGGCGTGCGACACGGCCGATCGTGCCGCGCTCGCCGCGCTCGTCACCGGACTGCGGGCCGAGGGCGCCGACATCCGCACCGTCGTGCACGCCGCGGGCATCGCGCCGCTCGCGCCGCTGAGCGACACCACCGTCGCCCAGCTGGCGGACACGGTCCGCGCCAAGTCCACCGGCGCGGAGCACCTCGACGAGCTCTTCGACGGCGATCAGGCCCCCGAGGCGTTCGTCCTGTTCTCCTCGATTTCCGGGGTCTGGGGCAGCGCCGACCACGCCGCCTACTGCGCGGCCAACGCCCACCTCGACGCGCTCGCCGTCCGGCGGCGCGCCCGCGGCCTGCCGGCCACATCGCTCGCGTGGGGCATCTGGAACCCGGACGACGGCGGCGGCATGGCCACGGCACTGACGCGGGACCGGTTGCGGGCGCACGGGGTGGGCTTCATGCCGCCCGACGCGGCGATCGGCGCGCTGCACCAGGCGCTGGACCACGACGAGACCTGTGTGGCGGTCGCGGACATCGACTGGGAGCGGTTCGTCCCCGCCTTCACCTCTGCCCGCCGGCGCCCGCTGCTGACGGGAGTCCCCCAGGCCCGGCGCGTCGCGGAGGCCGAAGACGTCCCTCCCGCCGAGGTCTGCGGCCCGGCCGGCTCCGGCGGAGCGCTGCGCGGGCGCATCGAAGCCCTCCCCGCCGGGCAGCGCGCGCACGCCCTGCTGGACCTGGTCCGCACGCACACCGCCGCGGCGCTCGGCCACGCCGACGCCGGGAGCGTGGACACCGGCCGGCCCTTCCGGTCGCTCGGTTTCGACTCACTGACGGCGGTCGACCTGCGCAACCGGCTGTCCGCCGCGACCGGGCTGCGGCTGCCGGTCACCGTCGTCTTCGACCATCCGACCGGGCGCGAGCTGGCCCGGCACCTGCTCGCCCGGCTGCTGGGCGGCGCCGAAGCGTCCGGCGCGAGCGGACCGGTACCGGCTGCCGCTCCGGCGCCCGCGGCCGGCGCCGCGCCCGGGGCGGACGACGATCCGGTGGTGATCGTGGGCATGGGCTGCCGCCTTCCCGGAGGCGTCCGTTCCCCCGAGGACCTGTGGCGGCTTCTGGTCGAGGAGCGGGACGCGGTGACCGCGTTCCCCGCGGACCGCGGCTGGGACCTGACCGAGCTCCTGGGGGACGGCGACGGCCGCCCCGGGCTGTCGTACGTCCGCGAGGGCGGCTTCATGCCCGACGCGGACCGCTTTGACGCGGCGTTCTTCGGGGTCAGTCCGCGCGAGGCGGCCGCCATGGACCCGCAGCAGCGGCTGCTGCTGACGACCGTGTGGGAGACCGCCGAGCGGGCCGGGATCGATCCGTCCTCGCTGCGCGGCTCCGGCACCGGGGTGTTCGTCGGCGCCGGCTACCAGGGGTACGGCGGGTGGGGCAGCACGCCCCTGCCGGACGACGCGGCGGGACATCTCGTCAGCGGCACGGCGATGAGCGTCCTGTCCGGCAGGGTGGCCTACACCCTGGGGCTGACCGGCCCCGCGGTCACCGTCGACACGGCGTGCTCGTCCTCGCTGGTCGCCCTGCACCTGGCCGTCCGGGCGATCCGGCAGGGAGACTGCGCGCGCGCCTTCGCGGCGGGTGCCACCGTCATGGGAACCCCCTTGGTCTTCACCGAGTTCAGCCGGTTGCGGGCGCTGGCCGCGGACGGCCGGTGCAAGGCCTTCGCGGACTCGGCCGACGGAATGGGTCTCGCCGAGGGCGTGGCGGTGCTGCTGCTGGAGCGGCTGTCCGCGGCGCGGCGTGCCGGGCACCGGGTGCTGGCGGTGGTCCGCGGCTCGGGCACCAACCAGGACGGGGCGAGCAACGGGCTCACCGCGCCCAGCGGACCGGCACAGCAGGCGATGATCGAACAGGTGCTGGCCGGCACGGGACTCAGCCCGGCCGACGTCGACGCCGTCGAAGCCCACGGCACGGGTACCACGCTCGGCGACCCCATCGAGGCCCGGGCCCTGATCGCGGCCTACGGCCGGGAACGCCCCGCCGGCCGGCCGCTGCTGGTGGGCTCGGTCAAGTCCAACATCGGGCACACCCAGGCCACGTCGGGCCTGGCCGGTGTCGTCAAGACGGTGCTCGCGCTGCGGCACGGGCTCCTGCCCCGGACGCTGCACGTGGACCGGCCGACGCGGCATGTGGACTGGTCGGCGGGCACGGTGCGGCTGCTGACCGAGGCGTGCCCGTGGCCGGAGACGGGCCGCCCGAGGCGGGCCGGGGTGTCGTCCTTCGGCCTCAGCGGCACCAACGCCCACGTCATCCTGGAGCAGGCGCCGGACGACGGGGCCGGGACCGGCCACCGCAGCGAGCCCCGGCTCCCGGCCGCGGAGGACGGCCGGGCGGGCGGCGGGCACGGCATCCGGGCGGACGGCACGGCAGCGGCGGCCGGCTCACGGCCCACCGCGGCGCTCCCCGTGCCGTGGGTGGTCTCCGGTCATGACGCGGCGGCGCTGCGGGCCCAGGCGGAGCGGCTGCGCGCGTACCTGTCGGAGCGTCCGGAGCTGGACCCGGTCGACGTCGCGCACACGCTGCTGACCGCACGTGCCGCCCACGCGCACCGCGCGGTGGTCGTCGGCAGGGACCGTACCGCGCTGCTGGACGGGCTGGCACGGGGCCATGCCGCGGCCGGGGTCGCCACAGGGGTCGCGGCACCCGACCGGAGGGTGGTGTTCGTCTTCCCCGGGCAGGGCGGGCAGTGGCCCGGGATGGCGGTGGACCTCCTGGCGCACTCCGAGGTCTTCGCGAACCGGATGGCCGAGTGCGAACAGGCCCTGGCCCCGTGGGTGGACTGGTCGCTGCTCGACGTCGTGCGCGGCGCCGCGGGAGCCCCGCCCCTGGAGCGGGTCGACGTGGTGCAGCCGGTCCTGTTCGCCGTCATGGTCTCGCTGGCCGCGCTGTGGCGGGCGCACGGGGTGGAGCCGGCCGCGGTGGTGGGGCACTCCCAGGGCGAGATCGCCGCGGCCTGCGTGGCCGGGGCACTGTCGACGGCCGACGCCGCCCGGATCGTCGCCGTACGCAGCCGAGTGATCGGAGAACGCCTCGCCGGGCATGGCGAAATGGCCTCCGTGGCACTGGCCGCCGACGAGGTGCGCCGACGGCTGGCCCCCTATGCCGGGCGGCTGTCGGTCGCGGCGGTCAACGGGCCGCGGTCGGTGGTGGTCTCCGGGGAGCCGGCGGCCATGGCCGGACTGCTGGCGGGATGCGCGGCCGAGCAGGTGCGCACCCGGCGGATCCCGGTCGACTACGCCTCCCACTCGGCGCAGGTCGAGGCCGTCGACGCCGAGTTGCGGGCCGCCTTCGCCGAGGTCCGGCCCCAGCCCGGCACGGTGCCCATGTATTCCACCGTCACCGGCGAACCCGTCGGCACCGGAACACTGGACGCCGGATACTGGGTGCGCAACCTGCGGCAGCCGGTGGAGTTCGAAGCCGCCACGCGCCGGCTGATGACGGCCGGGCACGACCTCTTCCTGGAGGTCAGCCCGCACCCGGTACTGCTGATGGCCGTGCAGGAGATCGCCGACGCCACCGGCGCGAGCGCCCACGCGATCGGCACGCTGCGGCGCGGCGAGAGCGGACCGGCCCGCTTCGTCACCGCGCTCGGCGAGGCGTACGCCCACGGGGCCCCCGTCGCCTGGGAGCCGCTGTTCGCCGGGCGCCGCCCCCGCCGGGTCGACCTGCCCACCTACGCCTTCCAGGAGGAGCCCTTCTGGCTCGGCGGCCCGGCGGCCCCTTCGGCGGCGCACGCCCGTGACACCGCCGGGGCGGTGCTGTGGGAGGCCGTCGAACGGGAAGACGCCGACGCCATCGCGGCGGCGGCCCTCGACGGCGAGGTCGACGGCGACGCCGCCCGGACGGCGGAAGCGGCGAGCGCGCTGCGCCGCGCGCTGCCGCTGCTGGCCCGCTGGCGGCGGCGCCACGCGGAACGCTCCCGCGCGGACGCCTGGCGCTACACGGTCGCCTGGCGCTCGCCGCGCCGCGCGGTCGCGGCTCCGCCCCGCCCGCTCGGCCACTGGCTGCTCGTCACCGGCGAGGACGGCGCGGCGCGCGAACCGTCCGCCGCCGTCGTTCGGGCTCTCGCCGGACGCGGAGCCCGGCTCACACCGCTGCCGTTGCCGGGCGGCGGCCTCGGGCGAGCCGCCCTGACCGACCGGTTGCGGACGGCGCGGGCACAGGCTGACGGCGGCTTCGACGGCGTGCTCTCGCTGCTGGCCCTGGACACCGAGGACCCGGTCGGGGCGCCCGACGTCCCGGCGGGGCTGCTGCGCACCGTCGCGCTGCTCCAGGCACTGGGCGACGCCGGGATCGAGGCACCCCTGTGGTGCGCGACCCGGTGCGCGGTCCGGGCGCACGAGGCCGACCGCGTGACCGAACCGAGCCAGGCCATGGTGTGGGGCCTGGGCCGGGTGGCCGCCGCGGAGTACCCGCGGCGGTGGGGTGGCCTGATCGACCTTCCCGAGGAGCTGGACGACCGCGCCGGCGCGCTGCTGGCCGACGCGCTCACCGGGGCCGGCGGCGAGGACGAGCTCGCCCTGCGCGCCACCGGTCTCCTGGCCGCCCGGCTGGTCCGGGACGCGCGCGGCGGGGCACGGCCCACGACGCACTGGACTACCGGCGGCACCGTGCTCGTCACCGGCGGCACGGGCGCCCTGGGCGGGCACGTCGCCCGCGCGCTGGCCGGCGCGGGCGTCCGCGAGCTGCTGCTCGTCAGCCGGCACGGCGAGCGCGCGGAGGGAGCCGGAGAGCTGGTCGCCGAGCTGACCGGCCGGGGCGCCCGGGTCACCGTGGCGGCGTGCGACGTCGCCGACCGGGCCGCGCTCGCCGCCGTACTGGCCGCCGTGCCGCCCGAGCACCCACTGACCGCCGTGGTGCACACGGCGGGAGTCCTGGACGACGGACTCATCGACACCCTCACCCCGCAGCGGCTGGCGGCCGCGCTGCCGGCCAAGTGGCGCGCCGCGTGGCACCTGCACGAGCTGACGCGCGATCGGGACCTGTCCGCCTTCGTGCTGTTCTCCTCGCTCGCCGGCCTCCTGGGGCGGCCGGGACAGGGCGGCTACGCGGCAGGGAACGCCTTCCTCGACGCGCTCGCCCACCACCGGCGCTCCCTGGGGCTGAAGGCCACGTCCGTGGCCTGGGGCTCCTGGGGCACCGGCGGCCTCGTCGACGCCGGGCACGCCGACCGCCTCGCGAGCCAGGGAATCACGGCGATGCCGCCCGCGGCGGCGACGGCCGCCCTGCTGCGCGCCCTGGAGCTGGACGACACCTGCGTGGCCGTCGCCGACATCGCCTGGGACCGCTACGCGGCCCACACCGAGGCGGCGCGCCCCCGCGTCCTCCTGGCCGAGTTGACGGGGGCCGCGCCCGCGCCCGGCGAGGCCGCGCCAAGCGAAGACGCGCCCGGCACCTCCGCGCTCGCCCGCCGCCTGGCCGGACTGCCGCGCGCCGACGGCGACCGGCTGCTGCTCGATCTCGTACGCGGCGAGCTGGCCGTCACGCTCGGCCACGCCGACGCCCAGCGCATCGCGGCCGACCGGGCCCTGCGCGAACTGGGGATGGACTCCGTGACCGCCCTGGACCTGCGCAACCGGCTCGCCGCGGCCACCGGCCTCCGGCTGCCCGCCACACTCGCCTTCGACCACCCTACGGCCGTCGCGCTCGCCGCCCGGCTCCGCACCGAACTGGGCGGAGCCGCGGAAGCCGCTGCCCCGTCGGCCCGGACTCCGCGGGCGCGGGCGGCGCCGGCGCCCGCGGAGCCCATCGCGATCGTCGCCATGGGCTGCCGGCTGCCCGGCGGTGTCAGGAGCCCCGAGGACCTGTGGGACCTGCTGCGCGCCGGCCGCGACGCCATCGGCGGCCTGCCCACCGACCGCGGCTGGGACCTCGACGCGCTCTACCACCCGGACCCGGACCACGTCGGCGGCTTCTACACCCGCGGCGGCGGCTTCCTCTACGACGCCGCCGACTTCGACCCGGAGTTCTTCGGGATCTCCCCCCGCGAGGCGGCCGCCATCGACCCGCAGCAGCGGCTGCTGCTGGAGACCACGTGGGAGACGTTCGAACGCGCCGCGATCGACCCGCACTCCGTGCGCGGCAGCCGCACCGGCGTGTTCATCGGCGCCAACTACACCGACCACGGCACGAGGTTCCGCAAGGCGCCGGAGGGGTTCGAGGGACACCTGGCGACCGGCGGCGCGGCCAGTGTCGCCTCCGGCCGCATCGCGTACACCTTCGGCCTGGAGGGGCCCGCCATCACCGTCGACACGGCCTGCTCGTCGTCGCTCGTCGCACTGCACCTGGCCGTGCAGGCGCTGCGCCGGGGCGAGTGCGCGCTCGCCCTGGCCGGCGGCGTCACGATCATGTGGACCCCGTACACCCTGGTCGAGTTCAGCCGCCAGGGCGTACTGGCGCCCGACGGCCGGTGCAAGGCGTTTTCCGCCCGCGCCGACGGGACCGGGTGGTCCGAGGGCGTCGGTGTCGTCCTGGTGGAGCGGCTCAGCGATGCCCGGCGCAACGGCCATCCGGTCATGGCCGTCGTGCGGGGCTCGGCCACCGGCCAGGACGGCGCGAGCAACGGGCTCACGGCCCCGAGCGGACCCGCCCAGCAGCGGGTCATCCGCGACGCGCTGGCGGACGCGGGCCTGACGCCCGACCAGGTCGACGCGGTGGAAACCCATGGCACCGGAACCACCCTGGGCGACCCCATCGAGGCGGAGGCGGTCCTCGCCGCCTACGGCAGGGGCCGTCCCGCCGGGCGGCCGGTGCTGCTGGGCGCCCTGAAGTCCAACATCGGGCACACCCAGGCCGCCTCCGGGGTGGCCGGGGTGATGAAGACCGTCCTGGCGCTGCACCACGGCGTACTGCCCAAAACCCTGCACGCCGACGAACCGACCCCCCATGTGGACTGGTCGTCGGGCGCGCTGCGGCTCCTTACCGAGGAGACACCCTGGCCGCGCACCGGCCGGCCGCGCCGCGCGGGCGTGTCCTCCTTCGGCATCAGCGGCACCAACGCCCATGTGATCCTGGAACAGGCGCCGGTGGAGCCGTGCCCGCAGGCGCCGGCGAAAGCCCCCGCGAGCGCGGCCGGTACCCCGGCCGCACCGGCCGGTGCCGTCCGTCCCGTCGTGCCGCCCTGGCCGGTGTCCGCGCACACCCCCGGGGCGCTGCGGAGCCAGGCCGCGGCACTGCTCGCCCGCCTGGAGGCCGACCCCGGTGCCTCGCCCCTGGACGTCGGCTTCTCGCTTGCCACCACCCGGGCCGTGCTGGAGCACCGCGCCGCCGTCGTGGCCGGCGACCGGGACGGGTATCTGGCGGGCCTCGCCGCGCTGGCCCAGGGCCGCCCCAGCCCCCGTGTGGTGCACGCCGCCGCCGCGCCGGGCGGGCGCACCGCGTTCCTCTTCGCCGGGCAGGGCAGCCAGCGCCCGGGCATGGGACGGGGGCTGTACGAGGCGTATCCGGCGTTCGCCGACGCGCTGGACGCCGTGTGCGCGCACGCGGACCGCCATCTCGACCGGCCGCTGCGCTCGGTGCTGTTCGCCGCGCCCGGCAGCGCGGACGCCGTCCTGCTCGACGACACGGGCTACACGCAGATCGGCCTGTTCGCCCTCCAGGTGGCCCTGCTGCGGCTGTGGGAGTCCTGGGGAGTGGCCCCCGACGTCCTGCTCGGCCATTCGGTCGGCGAGCTGGCCGCCGCGCACGCGGCCGGGGTCTTCTCCCTGGCGGACGCGTGCACGCTGGCCACCGCGCGCGGGCGCCTGATGCGGGAGCTGCCGGGCGGCGGCGCGATGCTCGCCGTGCGTGCCACGCGGCAGGAGGTCACGGACGCGCTCGCGCCCCTGGCCGGACGGGTCGCGGTGGCGGCCGTCAACGGCCCCCGGGACGTCGTCGTCTCCGGCGACGAGGAGTCCGTGGCGGCCCTTGAGGCCCGATGGCGGGCCGCTGGGCACCGGACCAAGCGGCTGCGGGTGCGTCACGCGTTCCACTCCCCGTACGTGGAGCCGGTACTGGAGCGGTTCCGCGAAGTGGCCAGGACGGTCGCGTACGGCGAGCCCCGGCTGCCGGTGGTCTCCACGGTCACCGGCGCCCCCGCCGCGCCGGAGCTGTTGCGCAGCCCGGAGTACTGGGTGCGCAACATCCGCGGCACCGTGCGGTTCCTCGACGCCGTCCGGGTGCTCGGCGGGCAGGGCGTGGCCGCCTGCGTCGAGATCGGCCCGGACGGGACACTGACCGCCGCCGCCCGCGACTGCCTCGCCGCCCCCGCCGGGACATCGGACGGTGGCGCGCCGCTGCTGGTGCCGACGCTGCGCCGCGACCGGACCGAGACGCACGCCGTGGCGACGGCCCAGGCGCGGCTGCACGCGCACGGCGTCGCCGTGGACTGGCACGCGGTCTTCTCCGGCACCGGGGCGCGCCGCGTCGAGCTGCCCACCTACGCCTTCCAGCGCCGCCGCCACTGGCTCCAGCCCCCGGCCGCCGACGACGTGGCGGCGGCCGGGCTGCGGCCCGCGGGCCATCCACTGCTCGGCGCCGCCCTCGACGTGCCCGGCGGCGAGGAGATCCACTTCACCGGCCGGCTGTCGGCACGCACCCATCCGTGGCTCGCCGAGCACCGCCTCGGCGGGCGGGCACTGGTACCCGGGACCGCCTGCGTGGAGCTCGCCCTGCACGCGGGCGGCCGGGCCGGCTGCCCGCACCTGGCCGAACTGGCCCTGGAGGTCCCGCTGTTCCTTCCCGAGCGCGGCTCGGTGCAACTGCGCGTCGTCCTGGGGGCGCCCGGTGAGGGCGGCGAGCGGCCCTTCACCCTCTACGCGCGCGAGGAGGCCGCCTCGCCCGGGACCTGGAGACGGCACGCCACCGGCACACTGGCGCGACCGGGCCCCGGCACCGGTACGGCCTTCGCCGTCTGGCCGCCCCCCGGGGCCGAGCCGCTGCCGGCGGGAGGGCTGTACCAGCGGATCGCCGCCGGCGGCGGGCTCGTCTACGGCCCGGCGTTCCAGGGCCTGCGCGCCGCCTGGCGCCACGGTGAGGAGGTCTTCGCCGAGGTGTCGCTGCCGGACGCGCGACGCGCCGAGGCAGCGGCGTACGCGCTGCACCCGGCCCTGTTCGACGCCGCCCTGCACACCGTGGCGTTCACCCGCGAGGACCCGTGCGTGCCCTTCGCGTGGACGGGGGTCGCCGTGCACACCCGGGGTGCCACGGCGCTACGCGTCCGCCTGACCCGCACCGGCCCCGACACGGTGGCGCTCACCGCCGCCGACCCCGCCGGGCGAACGGTGGTGACCGTGAGCGGTCTGGCACTGCGGCACCCCGGCGGCCCGCACGCGCGCGGGGCCGGGGAAGGCGGCGCGCTGTACGGCCTGGACTGGCGGCCGCTGGCCGGAACCGCGTCGGACGCGCGGCGCCTGCCTGGCCGGTGTGCGGTGCTCGGGTCCGCCCCGGTGCCCGGCGCGCCGGACGGCGTACGGCGGTACCCGGACCTGGCCGCGCTGCTCTCGGCGGCGAACGGCGCCGGCCCGGTGCCGGAGACGGTGCTGGTGCCGCCGCCCGGGACCGCGGACGCCGATCCCGTCACGGCCCTGCACAGCGCCACGCGCCGCACGCTGGAGCTGGTCGCGGACTGGCTGGCGCAGGAGCGGTGCGCCGGCTCCCGGCTGGTGTTCGTCACCCGGGGCGCGACGGCCGTGGGGCCCGAGGAGGAGGCCCGGACCGATCCGGCGCAGGCCGCCGTGTGGGGCCTGGTCCGGTCGGCACAAAGCGAACACCCGGGCCGGTTCGTGCTGGTGGACACGGACCGGGACCCCTCGCCCGCCGCGCTGGTCGCGGCGCTCGCCACCGGTGAGCCGCAGGTCGCCGTGCGTGGCGGCACGGCCCGCGCCGCACGTCTGACCCGCCTCGCCCCGCGGTCCGGGCCGCGGCCGGACGACGGCGCGGCGCCCGGCGCGTTCGGCGGGGCCGACGGAACCGTACTGATCACCGGGGGCACCGGCACCCTCGGCTCGCTCCTCGCCCGCCACCTGGCGCGCGAACACGGCGTCCGCCGGCTCCTGCTGGTCAGCCGCCGGGGCCCGGACGCCCCGGGCGCGGACCGGTTGCGCGCGGATCTCGCAGCCCTCGGGGCCGAGGCCGTCCTGGCCGCCTGCGACGCCGGCGACCGGGCGGCGCTCGCGGAGCTCCTCGCCACCGTTCCCGCCGCGCACCCGCTCACGGCCGTCGTCCACGCCGCGGGCGTCCTGGACGACGGCGTGGTCACCGCGCTGACCTCCGCCCGCCTCGACCGGGTGCTCAGCGCCAAGTCCGACGCGGCCTGCCATCTGGACGAGCTCACCCGGCACCTGGAGCTGAGGGCGTTCGTGCTGTTCTCGTCCGCCGCCGGGGTCCTGGGCGGGTCGGGCCAGGCGGCATACGCGGCCGCCAACGCCCACCTGGACGCGCTCGCCCGGCGCCGCCGGGCGAGCGGGCTGCCCGCGGTCTCCCTCGCCTGGGGCCTGTGGGAGGAGCTGAGCGGCATGACGGGCGGCCTGAAGCGGACGGACCTTCGGCGCATCGCGCGGCGGGGGCTGGTCCCCATGGCCTCGGGGGAGGCGCTGCGCCTGTTCGACGAGGCCCTGGCGGCCGGCGAGCCGCACGTGATGCCGGCGCGCCTGGACCCGTCCGCGATCGCGTCCGGTGACGGGAGCGTTCCGGCGCTGCTGCGCGACCTGGCCCCGGCAGACCGTGCCGCCCAGGGAGCCCCCGCCGAAGGGCCCGCCGCTCCGGCCGCCGCCGGGCCGCCCCGCTCCGGGGCCGCCCATGCGAACGGCGGGGCCGCCCACGCGAACGGCGGGGCCGCCCACGACCCCGCGCGGGAGCTGCGGCAGCGGCTGGCCGCGCTGGACGATCAGGGGCGCGAGCAGGTCCTGACCGAGCTGGTGTGCGCGCACGCCGCCGTGGGGCTCGGGCTCGACGACCCGGACCTCGTGGATCCGGCCCGCGGCTTCCTCGATCTGGGCTTCGACTCGCTGAGCGCCGTCGAACTGCGCAACAGCCTGGACGCCGCCACCGGGCTGCGGCTGTCCGCGACGCTGCTGTTCGACCACCCCACGCCGCTGGCTCTCGCCCGGCACCTGCGGCGGGAGCTGGCAGGGAGCCAGGACCACGGCGGCGCCGCGACCGGTCACGGCCTCGACGGCGCGGTGGACGGGACCGAGACGCTGGACCGTCTGGAGGCACTGCTGCCGCTGATCGCCGCCGATCCGGGCGCCGGCGCGCGGCTGGGGCGGCGGCTGCGGTCCTTGCTGGACCGCCTGGAAGGGACGGACGGAGCGGACACGCTGCGGCCCGCCACCGACGAGGAGATGTTCGCCCTCATCGACGAGGAGCTGAACACCGACTGAAGACCGCCGGCACGGCACCCCGGCGCGGCACCCCTACGGAGGCGACACCCGGCCATGAGCGATGACAAGCTGCGTGACTACCTCAAGCGTGTGACGACCGAGCTGCGGGCCACCCGGCAGCGGCTGCGCGATGCCGAGACCGCGGCGCGCGAGCCGATCGCCGTCCTCGCGATGAGCTGCCGCTACCCGGGGGGCGTCCGGACCCCCGAAGACCTGTGGACCCTGGTCGCCACCGGAACCGACGCCATCGGCCCGTTCCCCGACGACCGAGGCTGGGATCTGGAAGCGCTCTACGACCCCGAGCCCGGCCGCCCGGGCAGAAGCTACGTCCGGGAAGGCGGGTTCCTCTCCGACGCCGCCTGCTTCGACCCGGGCTTCTTCGACATCAGCCCCCGCGAGGCGCTCGCCATGGACCCGGTGCAGCGGCTGCTGCTGGAGACGTCCTGGGAGGCGGTCGAACGGGCCGGGATCGACCCTCGGACACTGCGCGGCAGCCGCACCGGCGTGTTCACCGGTGTCTCCTACCAGGACTACGGCGCGCGGCTGCGCCAGGTGCCCGACGACGCCGACGGCTACCTCAGCACCGGAAACGCCGGCAGCATCGCCTCCGGCCGCGTCGCCTTCACCCTCGGCCTGGAGGGCCCCGCCCTCACCGTGGACACGGCGTGTTCCTCCTCCCTGGTCGCCCTGCATCTGGCCGCTCAGGCACTGCGCCGCGGCGAATGCCGGCTGGCGCTCGCCGGCGGCGCCGTCGTGATGTCCAGGCCCTCGCCGTTCACCGACTTCAGCCGCCAGCGCGGGCTGGCCGCCGACGGGCGTTGCAAGCCGTTCTCGGCGGACGCCGACGGCACCAACTGGAGCGAGGGCGCGGGCATACTGCTGCTGGCCCGGCTGTCGGACGCCCGCCGCGCGGGTCATCCGGTCCTGGCCGTGGTCCGCGGCTCGGCGGTGAACCAGGACGGTGCCAGCAGCCGGCTCACCGCGCCGAACGGGCCCGCGCAGCAGCGGGTCATCCGCGAGGCGCTGGCCGACGCCGGACTGGCGGCGCACCAGGTGCAGGTGGTGGAGGCCCACGGCACCGGCACCGCGCTGGGCGATCCGATCGAGGCACAGGCACTGCTGGCGGCCTACGGGCGCGACCGGCCCGGCGGGCAGCCGCTGTTGGTCGGCTCCCTGAAGTCCAACATCGGCCACGCGCAGGCCGCGGCCGGAGTCGGCGGCGTCATCAAGGCCGTACTGATGATGGCGCACGGCCGGCTGCCGCCGACACTGCACGTCGGTGCGCTCTCACCCCATGTGGACTGGTCCCCCGGCACCGTGCGGGTGGTCACCGAGGCCACGCCGTGGCCCCCGACCGCCGAGCCGCGCCGGGCCGGCGTCTCCTCGTTCGGCTACAGCGGCACCAACGCGCACGTCATCCTGGAGCACCCGGGAGCGGAGCCCCCCGACGCCGCTGCCGCCACCGCCTCCCGGGCCGCCGCCGGTCGCCGGGGGGCCGGACCCCTGCCCTGGCTTCTGTCCGCGAGGAGCGGGGACGCGCTGCGGGAGCAGGCCGCACGCCTGCGCGACCACCTGAGCGGTCGTCCGCTGGCAGCCGCCGATGTCGGTCTCACCCTCGCCACCGGCCGGACGCTGTTCCCGCACCGCGCGGTGGTCGTCGCAGAGCGCCGCGCGGACCTGCTGGCGGGCCTGGACGCGCTCGCCGCCGGGCGGCCCGCCCCCGGTCTGGTCGCCGGCACAGCTCCGCACCGGCGTCCGAAAGTGGCGTTGATCTTCCCCGGGCAGGGGGCGCAGTGGGCCGGGATGGCCGGCGGCCTGCTGGCGTCCTCACCGGTCTTCCGGGACCGCATCGAGGAATGCGAGGAGGCCCTCGGCCCGTATACGAACTGGTCGCTGTCCGCGGTGCTGTGCGGGGAGCCGGGCGCGCCGCGGGCGGAGCGAGAGGACGTGCTCCAGCCGGTTCTGTTCGCCGTGATGCTCGCCCTGGCCGAGGTGTGGCGGTCCCACGGTGTGGTGCCGGACGCGGTGGTGGGCCACTCGCAGGGCGAGATCGCGGCCGCCTGCGCGGCCGGAGCGCTCAGCCTTCCGGACGCCGCCCGGGTGGTGGCGGTCCGCAGCCGCCTGGCGGCCACGCACCTGGCCGGACGCGGCGGCATGGTCACCCTGGCGATGGGTCGCGAGGAGGCCGCGCGGCGCTGCGCCGCCTGGCCCGGCCGGCTGTCGGTCGCCGCGGTCAACAGCCCCCGCTCCGTCGTCGTCTCGGGCGATCCGCAAGCCTGTGACGCCCTGCTGGAACAGTGCGCCGCGGAGGGCATCCGGGCCCGCCGTGTCCCCGTCGACTACGCCTCCCACAGCACGCACGTCGAATCCCTGCGGGAGCCGCTGCTGGCCGCCCTGGGGTCCGTGCGGTGCCGGCCCGCCGCGCACGCGTTCCACTCCACGGTCACCGGCGGCGCGCTGGACACCTCCGACCCCGCGGCGCTGGACGCCTCCTACTGGATGCGCAACCTGCGGGAGCCGGTCCGCTTCGACGAGGCCGTACGCGGTCTGGCGGCGACCGGCCGGCATGTGTTCATCGAGATCAGTCCGCACCCGGTGCTCGCTCTGCCGATGCGCGAGACGCTGGAGGAGGCGGGGCGGCAGGACTGCGCCGTGCTGGGCAGTCTGCGCCGCGAGGAGGGCGGGTTCGACCGGATGCTCCTGTCACTGGCCGAGGCACACATCGCAGGCGTGCCCGTGAGCTGGGACCGGTTGTTCTCCGGTGCCGGGGCCCGGCGGGTGGCCCTGCCCACCTATCCCTTCCAGCGGCGCCGGTTCTGGCTGGAGGACACCGCGGGCGCGGATGTCGCCGGCGCGGGGCTCGCCCCGGCCGGGCATCCGCTGCTGGGCGCCGCCGTGACCCTCGCCGAGGACGGCGGCACGGTGTTCACCGGCCGCCTGTCTGCGCGCACCCACGGCTGGCTGGCCGACCACTCGGTGAGGGGCGAGGCGGTGCTGCCCGGCACCGCCTTCGTCGACCTCGCCCTCCACGCGTGCCCGCGCACCGGCTGCCGGGCGGTGGAGGAACTGGTGCTGCACACGCCGTTGCCGCTGCCCCGCTCCGGCGGTGTGCTGATCCAGCTGGCGGTCGGCGCACCGGACGCAAGCGGCCGACGCGCCTTCACCCTGTTCTCCCGGCCGGACGAGGCGGACGGCCCGGACGGAGCCGACGCGCACGCGCCGTGGCGGCGGCACGCCACCGGGTTCCTGACCGCTGCCCCGGTGACGGCGAACGCCGCACTCGGGGCGGGGTCCGGCGGGGACGGCGCCCCGGGCCTGCTGGCAGCGGCATGGCCCCCGCCGGGGGCGGAACCGATCGACATCGACAACGTGTACGACGCTCTGGGGGGTGGTGGGCTCGTCTACGGACCGGCCTTCCGGGGGCTGGCGGCCGCGTGGCGGCGGGACCACGAGGTGTTCGCCGAGGTGGCGCTGCCGGACACCGGTACCGGGAGCGCGGGCGGGGAAAGTTCCTTCGGTGTCCACCCCGCGCTCCTGGACGCGGCCCTGCACGCGGTGGCCCTGGGAGTGCTGCCGGGCGGGACGGACGGACGCGTGCCGTACTCCTTCGCGGACGTCACGCTGCACGCCACCGGCGCGCGGATGCTGCGCGTCCGCCTCACCCCGCTCGGGGAGGAGACCGTCGCGGTGGCCGCCGTGGACGCCGAGGGGCGCCCGGTCGTCACCATCGGTTCGCTGGTGGTCCGCCCCCCGGCGGCCGCGTCCCGGGAGGATGCCGGGGCAGCACACCGCGACCGGCTGTTCAGCCTGGAGTGGGACCGCCTCGCGCCGGGCGCCGCGCCGCCGGCCGTGCGCTGGGGCACGCTCGGACGGCCGCTGCCGTGCCGGGCCGCCGGTGCCGGCACCGCCACCTTCGCCGATCCAGCCGACCTGGGCGCGGCACTCGACGCCGGTGCGGCCCTGCCGGAGGTGCTCGTGGCCCCGGTGGCCTCCCCCTCCGAGGCCGGTCTGGCGGCCGGGGCGCGGGCGGCGGTCGGCGAGGCGCTCGCTCTGCTCCAGGGGTGGCTGGCAGACGAGCGGTTCGCCGCCGCCCGGCTGGCGTTCGTGACCCGCGGGGCGGTCGCCGCCGCCCCCGGCGAAGCGGCGCCCGATCCAGCGCAGGCCGCCGTGTGGGGGCTGGTGCGCTCGGCGCAGAGCGAACACCCTGACCGCTTCGCGCTGGTCGATGTCGACGACGACGTCACCCCCGAAGCGGTGGTGCGGGCGGCCATGGACCCCGCGGAACCCCAGACGGCGCTGCGCGGCGGTTCGGCGTACGCGCCACGACTGGCCCGGCCGGCCGTAGCCGCCGCGGAGCCGGCGGCCCCGGCTTTTTTGCCGGACTCCGGTCCGGTACTGATCACCGGTGGCACCGGGCTGCTCGGCGCGGCCGTCGCCCGGCACCTCGTCGCCGTCCACGGCGTGCGCGACCTGCTGCTCACCTCCCGCCGCGGCAAGCGTGCCGGCGCCGCCGCCGCTCTGTGCGCGGAACTGGCCGAGCGTGGCGCCCGCGTCACCGTGGCGGCGTGCGACGCCGCCGACCGGGACCGGCTGGCCGCGCTGCTGGCCTCCCTGGACCGGCCACTGACTGCCGTGATCCACACGGCCGGGGTCCTGGACGACGCGCTCGCCCAGAATCTGACGCCCGAGCAGGTGGACCGCGTCATGCGGCCGAAGGTCGACGCGGCCGCGCATCTGCACGACCTCACCGCCGGCCACCCGCTGACCGCGTTCGTGCTGTTCTCCTCCGCGGCGGGCACCTTCGGCACGGCCGGCCAGGCCCACTACGCCGCGGCGAACGCCTTCCTGGACGCCCTGGCGCACCGACGCCGCGCCCAGGGACTGCCCGCCGCGTCCATGGCATGGGGCCTGTGGCGGGAGCGCAGCGCGATGACCGGACGCCTCACCGACACCGACCGGAACCGGCTGGCCCGGGGCGGCGGCAGCGGCCTGACCACCGAAGAGGGACTGGCGCTGTTCGACGCGGTGCTCGCCGCGGGGACGACCGTGGCCCTGCCCATGCGGCTGGACACCGGTCGCCTGCGGGCCGGGGACGGCCCGGTGCCACCGCTGCTGCGCAGGCTGGTGCCGGCCGGCCTGCGCCGCGCCGCCAACGCCGATCACGGCGCGGCACCAGAGACCACGGGGAAACTCCACCGCCGCCTGGCGGGGCGTTCGAAGGCGGAACGCACCGCCGCCCTCCTGGAACTGGTGCGCCGGCACACCGCCACCGTCGTGGGGCATCCCTCCCCCGAGGCGGTCGAGCCGGAGCAGAGCTTCCCCGAGCAAGGTTTCGACTCCCTCATGGCTCTGGAGCTGCGGAACGCGCTGGCCGCCGCCACCGGGCTGCGCCTGTCACCGGCCACCGTCTTCGACCACGCCACCCCGAACGACCTGGCCGCCCACCTCGCCGACCGGCTGGCCGACCCTCCGGCCGGCCCACCGCCCGCTCCGGAGCCCGTATCCGCCCGGACGCCGGCCGACGCCGACCCCCTGCGCGCCCTGTTCCTCCAGGCACGGGAGAGCGGTCAGCTCCGCACCGGCCTGGAGCTGGCCCGGGTCGCGGCCCGGCTGCGCCCCACCTTCACCGATCCCGCCGAGCTGGACCCACCGCTCGTCCCCCGCCGGCTGGCGAGCGGCGACGCACCTCCGAGCATGGTGTGGTTCACCTCCTACGCGGCCATCGGCGGAGTCCACCAGTACCTCCGGCTGGCCGCACCGTTCCGCGGCCGGCACGAGGTGGTCGCTGTACCGGTGCCCGGCTTCGCGGAGGGCGAACAACTGCCCGCCACCGGCCAGGCCCTGGTCGAGGCCCAGGCCAGGGCGGTGCGCGACCACGTGGGCGACGCCCCCTACGTCCTGCTGGGCGCCTCGTCGGGTGGGATCCTCGCCTACGACGTGGCCGCGCTGCTGGAGCGGGAGGCGGTACCACCCGCTGGCGTCGTGCTCCTGGACACCCTGGTCGACTCCGACCTGGCGGGCACCGCGGGCCTGACGGAGACCCTGTTCGCCGGCATGGTGGTACGGGAGAGCGTGGCGGCCCCGATGGACACCGCCCGGCTGACCGCGATGGGCTGGTATTCCATTCTGTTCGACGACTGGCGGCCCCGCCCCATCGGCGTTCCCGTCCTCTACGTCCGCGCCAAGGAACCGCTGGTCCCGACCCCGACGGGAGAACCCCTGGGCGGCTCCCGGAGCACCTGGCCCGGGCCCATGACCATCGTCGAGGTGCCGGGGAACCACTTCACCATGAACCACGACCACGCCGGGACGACGGCCGAAGCCGTCATGACCTGGCTGGCCCAGCAGGTCTCACCCGGATGCGACGACCTCGCGTAGGCCCGGCCCGTGCCCGCTCCAGAGCGCACCGAGCGGGCCCGCCGGCCCTCTTCAGAAGGCCCCCGTCCTCGCGGACCGGGAAGGCCGCCGGCTTCGACAGCGCCAAAGCGGCCTGGCCACCCGGCTTCGGCCGCGGCGCGGGCGAGTGACCCAGCGCATGGTGAACGGACGCCGCCACCGCCGAGACACAAGCGGAATCGCCGCCCGCGCGGGCAGACCACGACCGCTTCGGACCGTCACGGTCCGAAGCGGTCATGGTCTGCCGGAAACCGGCACGTGTCACGGTTTGTCAGCGATGAGCAAGATGTACCCCACATGAGGGAGCGCGGCGATCCCCTCGAAGGCCCTCACATAGGCGGTGAAGGCGGACTCACCCAGTTGCGCCACCGTCTCGGCGGGCGTGCGGCGCAGCTCCTCGAGGATCTTGGTGATGGTGGGGCGGGCCCGCACGCTCACATCGGTGATGTCGGTCAGCCGCAATCCGGCCTGGGTCACCAGCGCGGGGTACGCGTCCAGCCGCTCCAGACTCGCGGCGTGGATGGCAGCGCAGAATCGATCCACGGCGATCCGCGATGCCTCGTCGGCCGGCTCTTCCCGCACCACCGCGTCGGCGATCACCAAGCGGCCACCAGGCCGCAGGACACGGGCCATCTCCTGCACGACCCTGGCTCGGTCGGGCATGTGAAGCATGGACTCCAGTGCCCACACCCGGTCGAAGGAAGCGGTGTCGTAGGCCAGGTCCATCGCATCCGCGTGGTGGAAACGGACCCGATCCTGGAGCCCCTCCGCCCGCGCGCCCGCGTTCGCGAGGTCGATCTGGTGCCGGCTGATGGAGATGCCGGTGACGTCGGCACCGGTCTCCCGGGCGACCCGCAGGGCGGGTCTGCCCACTCCGCACCCCACATCCAGCACACGATGTCCTGGGCGCGCGTCAAGTCGCGCGATGAGCTGGTCCGTCATCCGCTCGGTGGCATCGGCCAGTGAACCGTCGGCCGGGTCGGACCAGTACCCGTAATGAAGATTCTGGTCGTAGTTGCTGCACAGCAGGTCGGTGGAGCGGTCGTAGAAATCCCCGACCTGGCCGCTGAACGAGTGAACCATCGAGTCTTCCATAGGGGAGAGTCCTCCTTAGGGGAGAGGGCGAGCCGGGGAAGCCGGGCAGCGCCCGCGCGGGGCGGCGAACGACTCACGGGTCGTCCACCTTGGTGATCACGAGCAGGGGGCCGGGCCGGTTCGGGCGCGGGGCCGCGCCGTTCGGCTGCGAGAACCGCAGGCCGGGCTCAGCCGGCTGCGGGCGCCGACGGCCCTTCCCCGTCCGGCGGCGGGACGGCGCGGAGAGTCGCGTACACGGGGGTGGAGGGCTTGAGGAACATCCCCGGCCGCGGTGCGGGCCGGCCTCCGCTGATGTCCAGATGGAAGCGCTGTGCCAACGTCGCGAGGACCAAGGCGACCTCAACCAGCGCGAACCGTGCCCCGAGGCAGGCACGCGGCCCGGCGCCGAAGGGGAACCAGGCGTCGTCGGCCGCCGTACCGGCGGCACCGGCCGCGAAGCGCTCAGGACGGAAGGCCTCCGGCTCGGGATACCACCGGGGGTCGCGGTGAACGGACCACTGACTGGTCCACACCAGCGTCCCGGCCTTGACCGGAACGGTTCCCACGACGGTATCCCGCGACGCGGTCATAGCCAGCGCCCACAGGGGCGGGTAGAGCCGCAGCGTCTCCTTGACGACTTGCTGGGTGTAGGGCAGCCGGTCGTAGTCGTCGTAGCCAGGGGACCTCCCGTCGAGCACCTGGCGCAGCTCCGCGTGCAGTCGGAGACGGGCGTGCGGCTGGCCGGCCAGCGCCAGCCACGCCCAGGTCAGTGTGGTCGTCGTGGACTCGTGCCCACCGACCCAGAGGGCGAGAACCTGGTTGCGGACGTCCCTGTCGCTCAGGGGCCGGCCCTGAGGGTCACGCTGGGCCAGCAGGGTGTCGAGCACATCGCGCTCACGCACCTCGGCGGCTCGAGCACGGCGCTCCCGGATCAGCCGGTAGATCGCTTCGTCGATGACACCGCACGCGGTGCGGACCCGCCGCCTGTAGGGCAGGGGGACCCAACCGGGCAGGAAGGCCCCGAGGCCACTGAACTCGTCGCCGATCTCACGCTGCACGGTGGCCATGGCGTCACGCAGACCGCTGCTGCGCACCACCGACGTGGCTCCGAAGAGGATCCGCAGCACGATGTCCTGGGTGACCCTGGTCATCTCCTCCTGTACATCCACGCGGTCTCCATCGCGCCACCGATCGGCGTGGGCGGCGGCGCAGGCTGCCATGACCGCAGCGTATCGGCGCACCATGCGAGGGCGCAGCGCCGGATGGAGCATGGCACGGGTGTGGCGCCACTCCTCACCCTTGGTGAAGATCACGCTGTCGTGACCGACGACCTGCCGGGCGGCCCACCCCGCGTCCAGCAGTTCCAGGCCCGCCTCCGCCTGCTGCAACGTCTCATTGACGAGTCGGGGATGGGACAGCGTCAGACAGCGCCTGCGGCCGAGCGACCAGAGAACCTGGTCGCCGAAGTCCTCGCGCAGCCGCACCATGAAACGCAGAGGGTCCCGGGCGAAGGCGAAGAGGTTGCCCAGCAGCGGCTGGCCCCGCGGGCCGGAGCGGGGGCCGCTGGGCGCTGCGGGGGGGATGGTCATGTCACTGCGGGGCGGAGTCATGGGCGCCTTCTCTCGTGCCGGGCCCCGGTCCCTCACTGCGGCTACCGGCCTGGTCCGGGTATGGCTTCAGGCTGGTTCCTACCCTTCTGCCCGTCATGCCATCGGCCCGATGCCGGGCGCACGGGCGCACGGGCGGACCCTGACCGAACCACCACGCGCTGGCGAAGCCGGACCAGGAACGCGGTGCCGGCGATCTCGGTTCCTGACGACGCGGGCGGCTCCATGGCCCGACGGGCAGGGCGGACGTCCGGTTTGCGTAATAACCGGCCATCGTTCGTTGTGAGCCGCCCCCTCCGTTCGCAGGCAAGGGAACGTCACAGACGAGTAGGTGCCGGCATCTCCCGAGCAGCCCCTCCTCAACGCTTCCCACCTGTGCAAAGGAACCTGGCGGAGCGCTGCGGACCGTACTGCCGCCCAACCGTTCGGCACCTCGGCAACCAGCCCTTCGATATGCGCACGGCGCCGCAACGTGGAACAGATCCGGTCATGTTGCCCGGAGCTCGTTGTTGCACCCCTGGTCGACCCTCATCCTGGAACGTTCGTCAGCGGCCGAGAGGAGAACGGTGAACGACCCGCGACGCCACGCGAGTGACCCCGACGTCATCGGGCAAACAGCGGGGTTGGTCAACTTTCTGCGCGACATGGTCCACAGCAGCCACCAGCGACAGCGTGACGACCGCAGCCGTGAGCACCTCTGGCTGGCCAAGCTGCCGGAACCCGTCCGCAGGCCGGCACCGCGCCCTGACGGCGTGCTGCTGACGCTCGACCACGTGCCACAGAGTGCGCCGCCCGACCTGCCCGACTCGCTCGACGGCTGGGTGGATCCGGCCCGCTGCCTGGATCCCGACGGAGGTGACCCGCCTCTCGCGGAGCGGGGGCCGGGGCCGGGGACCGAGCTGGTTCGCGTCGCAGACGCGAAGGAGCCGCCGGCTGAGGAAGGCACCGTGCGCCGTGACGAGGCCGGTGACGTCCTGCGGGCCTACGGACCCTGGCTGGATCGCTGGCGCCGGTGGGCGGCGCGGGAGCGCAGCGAACGACCGCTTCGTGAGCTCTACGACCGGATGGACGCGTGGCACCAGAAGCTGGCCCGGGAGGACGACCAGACGGAGCTCGTCCTCGGCATCGGTCTTTTGACCTGGCTCGGTCCGGACGGGGACGCGGTGCACCGCCATCTGCTCACCCAACGGGTGGAGATGTCGGTCGACCGACGCACGGCGCGACTGACGGTCAGACTGTCGTCGGAGAGCGCCCTGCGTCTCGAAGACCAGGACTTCCTGGACAGCGACGACGGATGGGTGCGCGAGCGCGGGGCCGCTCTCTCGGAAGAGATCACGGCTCGCGGACTGGAACCGCTCGGGCCCGAGGCGCTGGAGCAGCTGGCGCAGTGGCAGGAGCGGGCGATCACTCGCCCCATGGGTTTCAGCGCGGCGTGGGAGCCACCCCGCGCGCCTGAACCGGGGACCCGTCTCACCTACGCACCCGCCCTGGTCATGCGCCCGCGCAATCTCAACTCTCTGCTGAGGTTCTACGACCAGATCGCGGAGACGGTGGCCTCGGAGGGCCGGGCACCGCTCGGCCTGGCCCAGATGGCCATGACGATCGAGACCGCCGACCGTTCCGCCTGGGACGGGGCCCGCAGGGCGCCGCTCTTCGGTGACGATCCACTCTTCCCGGGCAAGACCAACGCTCAGCAGCGCAGTGTGCTGGGGCGCCTGGAGCACGACACCGGTGTCGTGGTCCAGGGGCCGCCGGGAACGGGCAAGACCCACACGATCGCCAACCTCGTCTCCGCGCTTCTCGCACAGGGCCAGCGGGTACTGGTCACCAGCGCCCGCGACCAGCCACTCACCGTGTTGCGGGACAAGCTTCCGTCGCCTGTGCGGGACTTGTGCGTCCTGCTGCTCAGCTCCACTCGCCACGACGGCGAGGACGAGCTCGAACGCACCATCAACGCGCTCACCGACCAGGTGGCCGCCAGTGATCCCGACGAACTACGCGCCGAGATCCGCCGCCTCACCGGCGAACGGGACGAGGTGCGGGGGCGGACCGAGGGGCTCACGGAGCAGGTGACCTCGCTCCGGGAGGCCGAGTACCGGCATCGGAGCGTGGCACCGGGATACGCAGGAACGCTCGCCGAGATCGTGGAGCGGGTCCATGCCGGTGCCGAGGAGTTCGGATGGATCGGCCATCTCCCCGACACCGCCGGGGACGTCCCTCCGCTGGCCTGCGAGCAGGCCCACGAACTGCTCGTCGCGTCGGCAACGCGGCCTCGTTCCAGGGCGACGAACGCCACATCATTCTGCTGTCCATGGTCGTGACGAACCCGCCGCGCGCAGCGGGCGGGAACAAGAGCGAACAGCAGGCGTACAACGTCGCCGCCAGCCGGGCTCAGGATCAGATGTGGCTCTTCTACTCTGCTGCGCCGGACCGTCTCAAGCCGCACGACCGACGGCTCAACCTCCTGACGTACATGGAGAACCCACCGGCCGCGTTGGAGGCCGCCGACGACCTCGGACCGGTGCTGCCGGACGTCCGCAGAGCACCCTTCGAGTCGCTTTTCGAGCAGCAGGTGTACCTGGAGATCAAAAGGCGCGGCTATCACGTGGTCCCGCAGTTCCCGGCCGGCAGGAAGCGCATCGACCTGGTGGTCGTCGGGGCTCGCGGCCGTCTCGCCGTCGAGTGCGACGGTGACGCCTTCCACCACGCCAGGCGGGAGCAGATCGAGAACGACCAGCGGCGGGACCGCGAACCAAGGCGCGTGGGCTGGGAGTTCTGGCGGGTACGGGAGAGCGAATTCCGCTTCGATCCCGGCGCAGCGCTCGATGGTCTGTGGGAGGAACTCGGCCGCCGGGGAATCCGGCCCGCCGATTACACGCAGTCCGCTACCGCAGCCCGGCCGGCCGGCGCCCACGCCCAGTGGGAGCCGCTCGACCTCTCCTCGGACAACGGGCTCACCGATGACGAGGACACCGGGGATGAACAGACCGACGACACCACGGAGAACGCCGCATGACGCGGGAGACCGTCCTGGGCCCTCTCGACGGCAACACCTTGAAGGAACTGGCTCGCGTCATCTGCGGCGACGACCACCTCTACTACCGCAGGGGTTTCGAGATCGCCCAGTTCCTGGAGAACGCCGGATGGCGCAACGTGCCCGAGTACGACGGCGAGTACCGGGGAGACTGGACGCTCCGGCTACTCATGGAACGCCGTGAGAACCCCACTGAGCTGGAGAAGGTGCTCCTCAGACTCGCGGACGCTCGCGAGTACCTCGGGAAACCCGAGGCCCTGCCGACCGTCGTCAGTGCGGTCAACGCCTTCCTCGTCCACGAAGGCTTCCGTCTGGAAAACCCTGGAGGCCGGCCCAGGGTCGTCGTCTGCGACCCAGCCATGGCGCACCCGGGCCATCAGGCCCCGGTCGAGCTCAAGGCCACCATGGCCGAGATCATCCGCGAACCGCGGATGGCCGCGCTGCTTCGGCGCCGCCTGGACGAGGCCCGCACCTGCTTTTCCAACGGAGCACACGTCGCGGCCATCATCATGTTGGGCAGCCTCCTCGAAGGGGTCCTGCTTACAGTGATCGAGGAGCGCGACGTCTCCCTGCTGAACGACAAAGACCCGAATTTCATCGGCCTCAAGGCCCTCATCGACATCTGCCACAAGGCGGGCTGGATCGACGTCGACATGGAACGCTTCAGCCAGGCCGTTTGCAAGTACCGCAATTTCGTCCACCCACGGCGTGAGTTCCGCGAGGCGCACACTCCGGACCGCGACACCCTCACCGTGTCCTGGTACGTCGTGAACGGTGCCCTCAACGACCTCGCGGCCAGCCAGCCCGAAGCCGGCGCGTAGGGCCAGCGCGTACGAAAGCCGCGGCGTGGCTGTCGGGTCACGGAGCCCAGACCAGGAACGTCTGATCACCAGGGGGAGCAGATTGAAGATCACGGCTGAAGTCCTGAGAGACCTTGTGGAGCCGTCGAATGTCTCAGTGCACTCGAACCGGGAGCTGGCCGGGGATGTGAGCGCCGCAGCGGCGGACGACGACAAGCAAAGAGAGGAGAAGGAGCTTGATCGGCTTCGCCGGAAGCCTGGACTGCGCCCCGTACCGGCAAAGGACCTCGGCCGAGTCGCGCACCTCACGCCCTGGGATGTGCTGCACTCGTTCGGACGGGCAATCACCCTGGCCCGGCGCGGAGCGGGACGCGGCCTCGCCGAGCACTGGGGCTGCCTGAAGTACAACCAGGCTCTGACCGGGGACTCGGTCTCCTTCATGGCGCTGTCCGCCGAGGGCAAGGAGACCGCGGACTACTACAAGGCCATTCAGTCGGGAGAACTCGGCACCGGATTCGCGCTGGCTCTCGCCACGCGACTCCTGAGCAGGCGCTATCCGGACCGCTTCGTCTCGATCGTGCCAGCTGACACAGCTCTGCGCGCGGGATGGGCCCTGACCAGCAGGGACTCCGGCCCGAAGTCGGGCTACCGATACCGACCGCAGTTCTTCGCCGAGGTATGGAGGCCCGGCCGGCCCTCTCGCGTCTTCCCGATCGCGTGCAAGGGCAACCACAGCGGGCTTTCCGTCTCACACACCCAGCTCGCCTCGGCCTCCGCCCATGTCGAGGCGGTGCATATCGGAGCGTGGGATGAGACACCGTGTCTGGTGTTCAGCACAGAACTCCCACTCGACGGCCCCCTCACGGTGCACACCCTGGAGGCGGTCGGAGAAGGCGGTTGGCTGGACGCTCCGGGCCGCATCCTTGATCACGCATTGGGGGACGAGAACGTCTATCCCGGCATCCAGCCACCCGCGCAAGGCGACAAGCGTGCTGAGCTCGAACCCGGCTTCCACGTGAGTCCCGACCTCTTTGGGTGGTTCCAACACGTGCTCGCCCGCACAGCCGCAGCCGGTCTTACCGCCTTCGCCGGAGACGCACGGGCGACCGCCCCGTACCTGACGAAACGACAAGGAAAACGAAACTTCGCAGGCATTACGCACGCGGCAACGGACAGCGTCCAGGACGCGCGGCACCGTTTCTTCGGCACCGACTTCGTCGGCACAGACCACGTTTTCCGGCTTAACAGGAGGCGAGT
The DNA here is from genome assembly GCF_040680575.1 of Streptomyces sp. NPDC052020. NCBI lineage: Bacteria > Bacillati > Actinomycetota > Actinomycetes > Kitasatosporales > Streptomycetaceae > Streptomyces > Streptomyces sp. NPDC052020. The sequence continues at coordinate 107,760 of NZ_JBFAWY010000017.1, read as the reverse complement.
CGAGGCGTTCTCCGGAGTGGCGGAGGACCTCTTCCGCCATCTTGCGGCGGGCAGGGTGGAGCGATATCGTCGCGAAACCTACGCGCGCCGGTTCAGCTGGCCACACGACACCTGGGCCCCACGCTGGAACGGCCCAGTCTCCATACATCCTGACGGTTCCGTGCTGGCTATGCGCCTACTGCGCGATTAGGTTCTGTCCGGCCGATCATGTCCGAAGCCAGATGATGGTTGCTGCGACGGTGACGGTACCCGGGTAGACGTATGCGCGCTTGCCGTACGTCGTGGACACGGCCCGGCCCGAGGCGGGGCGCCCGAATGCGCTCATGACCGGCTCGAACTGCGTGCAGTCCGCCCGCTGGCCTGCCGTCAGCAACAGTGAAGGCACGCGGCAACGACCGTCGGCGCTCAGGTGGATCTTGGTGGTGAAGCCTCCTCGGGAGCGACCGAGCGCCTCACCTCCTGCACCACCGCCACCAGGCGGGCGCACAGTCTCACCCACGGTCTTCCGCTCCGGTGTGCCGTAACCGCCGCCCCTTTGACGCGACGGGTGGCGGCGCCTTCCGTGCGCCGGCCGCCTGTCGGTGGGCACGGATCGAGGTGGAGTCAACCGAGACATCCCAGTCAATCCCACCGGCGGCATGGGCCTGGGCCTGCACCTGCTGGAGCAACCGTTCCCAGGTTCCGTCGGCCGACCAACGCCGGTGACGCTCATAGACGGTCTTCCACGGCCCGTAGCGTTCCGGCAGATCACGCCACTGCACCCCGGTCCGTACCCGGTGCAGGATGCCGTTGACCACCTGGCGGTGATCGCGCCACCGCCCGCAGCGGTTGGTGCCTGTCGGACGGAGCGGCTCGAGACGTCGCCACTCCGCCTCCGTCGGAACCCCCCGAGCGTCTTGCAGTTTGTCCCGGGCCCAGCCCTCACCGCAGCAGGGACAGGTGAACTCAGCCTCCCACCGCCTCCAACGGCGTTTGGCGCCGTGGACTCGCACGGACCACACGCTCAGCGCCACTGCCACGATGCCCGGAGACAATCGCTCCCGTTCGAGCACACGGACGGCGGCATTCGCCGCTCCCGATAGCCCGGGGACATCGCGATACCGCGCCCAGGGTCTTCCCCGGCCACGTTCCCGCGACCGAAGTGAAGCTGGCGCTCTACGCGGCACGGCCCCTTCGAGCGCAAGTCATGGACGGCATCCTCCCACAACCCGTGATCAGCAGTGAATCCGCGACGAATGCGGCCGGCGGCGGGCCCGGCACGGCGGACCCGTAGCCGATGGCGAGGGAGGCATCGTTCGTTCCGCCGAGCACCGGCACGGCACCGGACTTCAGCCGCAGCGCCCGGTGGTGACTGCGGCAGCGGGCCAGGACCACGGCTCGTTCGGAGGGCGGCGGGCCAGGACCACGGCGGGGAGTCCCGTTCGGCGGCGTCGAAGGACGGACCTGCTGCGACGCGGCGGGTTCGAGCCGGTGATCGAGAAGTCGGACCATTTCGACGCCCGCGACGGCCCCGCGCGGTGGCGTCCGCGGGGTGGTCGCCTCTTTTTCTTGCTTGAGCAAGCAGGTAATGTGCCCGCGTGATGGCTGCGACACGGAGATCCCAAGAGACGCGGCGTCCCGTAGACGACGCACAGGACGAGCGCTGGTGCATGGCCGTGCGGCTGCTGGGCCGCGTGGAGAAGCAGTTGGACGAGGCCCTCCAGCACGAGCATGGCCTGCCGCTGTCGGAGTACCGCGCCCTGTGCGCGCTGAGCCGCCCCGACAGCGGCTCCGCCCTGCGCATGGGCGAGTTGGCCGACCGGATCGGACTGAAGGACAGCACGGTGACGCGTCTGGTCGGCCGACTGGAGGCCCGGGGACTGGCGGAGCGGGCTTCCGCGGCCGGTGACGGCCGGGCGGTTGCCGCGAGCATCACGCCGGCCGGTCGGCAGCGTTACGCGGAGGCGACACCCACCTATCGGGCGGCCCTCGGGGACGCCTTGGAGACCGCCCTGACCAACGTGTACCTCGCTGATCTCGCCGCCTGGGTGCGTACGGGCGAGCAGGCGGTACACGGCACTGCCGCCCCCGGCCCGCCCGCCGAGGCATAGGCGCCCGCCTCCGCTCACCCCTGGAAGGAAGAACCCTGTGCCCGAATTAATCGGTTTCGTCGCCGTGTCCTTGCTCGGCATGGTGGTGCCCGGCCGTCCTGATCCGGCCCCGCTGCCGGCCGGCGCGGCCCGCTCGGGACGGCGTGCGGGCACCGCCACCGGCGGCGACCACGTGGGGGAACGCCGTGCCGGCGGCCGTCGCGGTGGCCGCTCTGTCCCCCCTGCTGGCCGCCTCGGAACTCGGCTACGCGGCCCTGCGTACCGCGGGTGCCGGGTGTCTCGCCTGCCTCGGCGTCCAGGCCCCGGCCGGCTTCGTCCGCCCGCGCCGAAGCGGCGCCGCGGACACCCTCACCACCGGTCACGGCACGCGGCGCACGCGTCCCGTTCCCGCAGGGCCTGATCGGTAACCTCCTGAACCCCGAAGGCAGCGGCCTCCTGCCTGTCGCTCTTCCCCCCCCCATTCACCCTGCCGGGCCCGACCCCACGGCGGAGCACATCGTGCTCGCCGCTCTCTTCTGACTCCTGGCCCTGCGCCGGTACGCCCGGGTGCTTTCGCTCCTCACCCGCGTCGGAGGGCCCGCTGCACGGGACCGGCTTCCGGCAGGGCCTCGCCGGAGCGTCAGGCGCGGGACCGATCGGCCTGGGCGCCGCGCCGGCCCTGCGGGACTGACTCCGCGGCACGTCCGTGCCGACCGACTTCGCGAAAGGAACGTGCATGACCGCCACCGACCACTACGACCGCCTGCTCGCAGAGCACTACACCTGGATGCTCGGCGGGGACATCGAGACGGCGGCAGCGGCACAGGCCGAACTCCTCCGCGGGCTGGGACTGGTTCCCCGTCCGGAAGAGGAAGCGGCCGCCGTCGACCTCGGCTGCGGCCCCGGCCCGCAGACCCTGGCTCTCGCCCACCTCGGCTTCACCTCGGTGGCTGCGGTCGACACCAGCGCCGTACTGCTCGACGAACTCATGGAGCACGCCGGGCGCTCCGGGACCGCGCAGGCCGTCCGTCCCGTCCACGGGGACATCCGCGGCGTCCTGCCCCGCCTCGCCGCGCCGGGTTCGGTCGATGCCGTCGTGTGCATGGGCGACACCCTGCTGCACCTGCCCGGCCGGGCGGACGTGCAGGAACTGGTCGCGGACGTCGCCAAGGCACTGCGCCCGGGCGGAAGCTTCGTCGCCACCTACCGCGACCTGACACGCGAACTCCACGGCCTGGACCGTTTCATCCCCGTCCGCAGCACCGCCGACCGGATCCTCACCTGCTTCCTCGACTACTCCGACGAGGACACAGTCCTGGTCCACGACCTGCTGTACACCCGCCGCGACGGCGCCTGGCACCTTCAGACCGGCAGCTATCCCAAACTCCGGCTGAGCCCCCCGTGGCTGACCGCCCAATGCCAAGCGGCCGGCCTCGACGTCCGCCGCGACGAAGCGGGCCCCCGCGGCATGCGGGTCCTGCACGTCATCAAGTCCTGAAGTCCTGACAGCGCTCCCGGCGGCCGGCGGAAGAGCGCGAAAGCTCTGGCAGACAGCCACTGGAGCCCGTGACCGGTTCGCGGGCACAGCGGCGGCGCGGGGCATGTCACTGCGCGCCTACCCGGTCCGGCTCGCCGAAACCCTGCTGCCCGGGGCACCGACCCGACGCACACGACGTGCCGGGGCCCCGGCCATCCGCCGCCGGCCGTACGACCAGACGCGCGCCCGTCCGGCGCCCAGGTGAGCTCGTACCCGCCCGGGGCGCCGCGGACGCCCGGGATGCGCGGGTCGGGCGGGCCCACCCTGGGCGGGGCTGAGACACGGCCGCGGGGCCGGGGCCCCGGCAAGCCAGGCGTACGGCTGCCCAGCTGCCTCGGCCCGTCCGAACGGCCGGGAGTGAAATCTCTCCCGGCCGCCACGCGGGTCCTGCATGATGTGGAAAGCCACACCGCCGACAAGGAGAAGCCGGTATGCCGGGCCGCGGTGAATCAGCACCGGACACAGCCGCCGGCACGTCTGCACGGCGGTCCCTGGCTGCGTCGACAAGGATTCACGGACCGTCCGACACCAGCGATCCGCACCGGCGCGGGAGCGGCGACAGCACGGTCAAAGCGTCGGTCATCGGTGCTGCGGGAGCGGTCGCCGCAGCGGTCGCCGCCGGTCTGGTCACCTACTGGACAGCCGGCTCTTCGTCCTCTGACACCGTTCAGCCGCGCATCAGCATCACGGGATGGACGCAGCACCCGGCAGCTCAGGATGCGGGCACCGCATTCGAGTTCGAAGGCACGGTCACCGACGCGCCGCCGACGGTGAGCGTGCGCGTCATCGTGAAGAACCCCCGCAGCTCACAGACAGCGTCCTCGCGGGCGACGGATGGACAGGCCTGGCTGGTCTCCCCACCAGCGGACCTCCTCAAGGACGGTCGCTGGAAGGTCAGGTGGACACTCACACACCCCCCTCAGCAGGCCCGGTGGACGGCTGTCCTCGTCGACGAGAGCATGCCCTCAGCGACGATGCCGCCGTGCGACGGGTGCACGCCGTCCGACCGCGACAACCTGTTCAAGTACGGCGTGGATTCCACGGACGTGCTGGACTCCGCAGTGGCCGGGTGAACGACGGCAGGAACGGTGGCCACCGACCCACCACGGCGTCCATCCCGTGACGGGCAGCGTCTGCTCATGACTTTGGAAGGCGGCGGCCGGAGCGCGGTGACGTTGGACGCGTCCGCGCGTTTCGACGGCACCGGATGCGGCAGGGTGCCTCGGGGCGGGCGGTCTGGCGCAGCGGCACGGTGACGCGGCCTCACCCGGCGTTTGCTGAGCCGATGTGGGCGAGCAGTGAGGCGGTGCCGTCCTCCGCGGCGATGCCGCGGGCGAGTTCGGCGGCGCGGCGGCGGTGGGCCGGCTCGCAGAGGCAGGCGGTGATCGCGTCGCCGAGGGCTTCGGCGGTGAGGTCCTGGAACGGCACGGGCCGCGGGGCGACTCCCAGCTCGCACAGCCGGGATGCCCAGAACGGCTGGTCGGCCATGACGGGAACGGGCACGGCGGGCACGCCTCCCCGCAGTCCGGCCCCGGTGGTACCCGCCCCGGCGTGGTGGACGACGGCGGCGGTGCGGGGGAACAGCCAGTCGTGCGGGACGTCGCCGATGGCCAGGACGTCGTCGCCGCAGCAGCTCAGTCCTGCCCACCCCGCCTGCACCACGGCGCGCACGCCTGCCCGCTTCACCGCCGCGGCCACCAGCTCGCTGAGCCGTTCCCCCTGCCCCGCCGCCATACTGCCGAACCCGATGAACACCGGAGGCGGGCCGGCCTGGAGGAAGTCGGCCAGTTCGGCCGGGGGGTGCCAGCCGTCCGGCCGCGCGGGCCACCAGTAGCCCACCACTTCGGCCCAGGACGGCCAGTCCTCGGGGCGCGGCACCACCAGCGGGCTGTAGCCGTGGAAGACCGGCCGGACGTCCGCCGCCGGTGCCGGGGGCGCGTCGGCGGGCAGCCCGAGGCGGGCCCGCAGCCGGGTGACGGGGCCCGCGAAGAGCTCTTCCGCGCGCCTCAGCACATCCCGGCCCGCGGCGAGGTTGTCCTCCGGCCCCGGGCCGCCGGTGTCCCGGGCGTTGGGCAGCGGAAACCGTCCGGTGGCGAAGGACGGTGCGAGGTAGGTGCCGATGACGGGGACGCCGAACGCTTCGCCGGCCGTCCGGCTGAGCGGTGCCGGGCCGAAGGCGGTGAGCAGCAGGTCGGCTCCGCCCGCCACGGCCTGCGCCACGCCGTCGGCGAGCCCGTTCGCGTACGCCCTCGTCAGCGCCCGGGTCTCTTCCCGCGATGTCGCCCGGGCCCAGTCCCGGATCAGCCCCTGCGGGTCTCCCGGCACGGGCCGGTAGTCGAGACCGCACCCGCCGACGAGTGTCTCGAAGGACGGGTGAGCGGCCACGGCGACCTGGTGGCCCGCGTCCAGCAGGCGCCGCCCCAGGCCCGTGTAGGGCGCGACGTCTCCCCGCGAACCGGCGGTGATGATCAGAATGCGCATGGAGCGATTCTCCTCGGCGAATGCCGTCCGGTCACCATCGCCTGCCACAGAATCCCTCAGCCCGCCTGACCGCTGCGACCCCGAGTCGCAGCGTGCTGTCGTTACTCGTGACCATTCGAACACCTCCACATCGGCGTGCCGCTGAGAGCCGGGCTCTTCACCGTCCGGGTGCCGGCGAAGAAGGTGATGTGCTGCCCGGAGCCGTGCCCGTCGCGGATCTCGAACACTGCGGTCAGGTCCGGGCCGGCTGGGCCGGTTTCCTCGGCCGGTGCGCGGACGTTCGCGGCGGCCGCGTCCTCGCCGGGGTCGCAGCCCCGGCTATCCGCTCCCGGCCGTGGTAGCAGCCGCCGCCCAGCAGGCTCCAGCGGTTCGGCCAGGCGATGACTCCAGGGAGGCCGTCGCGCAGGCGGGGGAGGCCGCCGCGGCGGGCGCGGAGCGGCGCCGGACGCGGCCCATGGCCCGGGCCACGGGCCGCGCGCCATCAGGAGCGGCCGGCATGCGGCGCCTCACGGCCCACAGGTGGCACGGCTGGGTGTGCGGCCGCCCGTGCTCGGCGATGTCGTCAGGGCCGAAGTCGGTGCCGGGGGCGACCGGGCCGTCCACGGCGACGCTCGCCGCGTGGACTCCGGGGGAGCCGTACTTTTCTCGGCGCACGCTGGACGCCGTTCCCGGCACGTGCCCCCGGACGGGAAAGAGCCGCCACGCGAGACTGCCCCTGAAAGGCAGGCCAGTCGCGTGTCCCCGCACGAGCGTGCCTACCGAGCCCTCTTGTGGGAGCCGTGCCGGCGAACGAGGTTGGCGGGGCGAAGTTCACCGATGAACGGTGGAAAGAGGCCGAAGATACGGTCCACGGCGCGGAGCAACGCCTCGGTGTCCCAGCCGGGAAGCGGGTGCCGGTCAGGCTCCCGCTTCAGGTACGTGTCGCGGGGGCGGGGGCGACGGTCGAGAGCGCGGCCTACGCGGGAGAGGGCCGGCCCAAGCCGGACGTCAGAACACGGTCGAGCGCCGCCCGGCCTACGGGTCCCCATGTCGGCTTGCCGCCAGGAAGGCCCCGTTCGCCGTTCTGGCCCATGAGGATGAGGAAGAGGCTTTTCAGAGCGGCCAGCCCTCGGGCACGACGGACCGTCGCCTCGTCCGCCTGCGCGTACCCCTCGAAGAATCGTGAGGCCGCGCCCGCGGGAAGGAGCAGCCACGCGGCCGCGAGGTCCCACGCCGGATCGCCGGCGAACATGTCACCGAAATCGATCACGCCCGAGAGCGTCCCGTCCGAGACGACGACATTCGCGGGGTGGAGGTCACCGTGCAGCCATACCGGTGGGCCCTCCCACTCGGGGGCCGCGACGGCATCGTCCCAGACGTCCCAGACGGCCCGGACGTCGGCGGCAATGCCGCCTGGGGCAATGGCCCGCAAGACCTTTTCGAAGCCGTCCGTGCACTTCTCAGGGTGAGCGCCGCGGTCCGAACCGGCCGGTGCCTCGGCGGGCGCCTCCACATGGAGCGCCCTGAGGAAACCCGCCAGAGTGTCGGCCGCGTGCTCGCCGCGACTGACCGAGGCGGAGTCGAGTGGCTCGCCGGGAACCCACGTCATGATGTGCCAGAGCCTCGGGAAGCGCGCGGACGGCTCACCGATCCGCACAGGGGCCGGAACCGGAAGCGGAAGGCGCGGGGCCAGGACGGGCAGCCACCGGCGCTCCTTGCGCTGGAGATCCGGGGCACGTTCCGTGCGCGGCATGCGCACGACCAACTCGTCCCCAAGGCGCCACATGTGATTGTCCCAGCCGCCCGCTACCTCGCGGATGGCCAGCCCGGCAAGGTCCGGATGCTGGTCCTTGAGAAGACCGTGTACCAGCTCTGCGGTGATCTCGATCTCGGAGTCGGTCATGCGAAGCCACGGTACGTGAGACAGGCGCGGCGGACACTCCCTCCCCACAGTGCCCGCCGCTCCGCACGATTCGGGCCTCTAGTGGGCTCGCGTTTTCAGCCATCACCAGTGCTTCGGGGAGCCACCTGGCGGTACTCGCCGGCGGTCTCCACAGGCGTATCGGCTCCAGGTGCTTCCGGCCTCGCAGGCCGGCTCGGCCGTGGTAACCCGGTGGTAGCTCAGAGCCTCGGCGACGACCGGGGCGGGCGTCTCCAGCACGTGCCGCCCGATGGCGGCGGTGCGGCCGGCGGTGCCTTTCCGTTCTGGTGCGGCTGGGAACGCCGCACGCATCGGCTTCACGCCGACCAGGGAGTCGCGGGGCAACTCCTGTAGGCCCGGACCGGGACCCTGGACTGTCCTGCCGCTCCGGCGGCTGGTTTACCGGTAACCGCCGTGCGGGATCGTACCGTTTGGGGCATTGTCAGTGCCCGCGGGTGAGGCTGCGGCCGCGAGAGCCACGCGGGAAAGCAGGGGAGGCAACGTGGGATGGCAGACGGACGAGTTCGGGGAGTCTCACGAAGGCATCGTGGGCGCGGTTCTCGACGATGGCAGTGAACCGGCTCCTGCCTGCCTGGACGTCGGCAGCGGCGGCGAGGTCGTACGCACCAGTGAGTGGTGGGCGTACACGGGGAAGTGGGGCCGTGAGAAAGCGGCCGGCTACCGGGCCGCGTGTGCGTGCGGCTGGCGCGGTCCGGGCCACCCCATCGACTGGGAACAGCTCGGCGAGGACGGACTGGACGGTGTGGACGTCTTCGCCGCCTACGGCGACTGGGCCGAGCACATCGACACCGTCGCCCGCCGGGCCGTCCCACTCCCCGACGACCTCACCGACACCCTCCGCCGGCTGGAAGAACGGCTCAAGCGCCTCGCCGACCAGGCACCCGCGGCAGCGCTGCGGGCCGTTGGCGAACTGGAACGACTCGCCCGCAACGTCGGCCGCCAGGCCGCCTACGCCGCCGATGCCGACGAACTGTCCCCCGAGACGATCGGGCAGGCCCTCGGCATCAGCGCCGGCGCCGCCTCCTCCCGCCTGATCAGCTACCAGCTACGCCACTGAACCGCCCGCGCGACGCCTGATCGCTCACCGGTCACCGGTCACCGGGCGTCAGCGGTCAGAGGGGTGTTCCCGCTCCGGTCGAAGCGGCGTGGCTCGCGGAGAATCGCCGGCCCGTCCCGGCCGTGGACGGCACCGGCCGCGCGACGGTCTTCCTCATCGCATCGGCGTCGGCGCGCGAGAACGGGGTGGTGACCGGGTGGTCCTGGAGCTTGCCGCCCACGCCCGCCCCGACGGCCCGCTGCCTTCACGGGCGGTGGGCCGCCGTCGCCGTCACGCCATTCAGCAGCGTTCGCTAAGGCGCTCAACACCGTCGCCTTCCAGGTCGTCGAGGTACGCAGCGCGTCCGGTCATGGCCATCGTCAGGGCCAGGGTGCTGCCGGACACGAGTGCCCCGGATCCGGTCGTGAACGGGCCGTCGTCCGCGACGAGTCGCAGGTCGCCGATGCGTCCCTTGGCAAGGACCACCTGATCCGACCCTTGGTAGTACTCAGCCACCCTCGTGACTGTTTCAGTCGGGTAGTCGCGGCGAATGCCCAGCGGACGCCGGATGTCCTCCGCATGCACGACCGTCTCACCGAGCATGGCCACGGCGGGGAGGGGAGGCTTGGTTCTGCTGGGGACGACACGCCGGAACCGCTCGAGCGTCTCGGCCGGGGTCGCACCGAGCTGTTCGGCCAGCCGCATCGCCACCTGTTTGTCGAAGTCGAATCGGCAGCGGATCACGCCCGCCAGCCAGCGCACGGCATGGAGGCTCGCCCCCGCGGTGAGGTGCGCCAGCACCTCACGCACCGACAATCCGGCGCACAGCGACGGGGTTGCCCACTGATCGTCAGACAGCTCTGCGAGATCGGCTACCAGTGCCGCTCGCTCAGCACGGATCAGTGGCCAGACCCCGGTCCCCGGACTGCGATCCGCTGCCAGTACCGAGCCAGTCATATGGGCGAGTCTCCTGTCATGAGTCGTGCTCTGCTTGCTCCTGCACGGACCGGAACACGTGGTCGTCCGGCAGGATGTTCGAAGAAGGGACTCTCCCACCCGAGCAAAGTCATCGCCCACGGAGTGACCACTCGTCAAAGCGCCCGCGGCCGCGACATGATCACCGGTTGGTGTGTGGACAAACGACGATCGTGCGGTGGCGGTGGCCGCTGGCCATGGTGTAAGCCCCGCCCGCTGGCGGGGCGGTTCGCGACCAAGCCGCGTCTGGCCTGGGAAATGATCGCCGCCGCGCTGGGCGCCGGGGTGGAGGCACGGTGGGTGACCGGCGACGGAGCCTACGGGCAGGACCGCAGCTTCGTGCCGCGCTGGAGGCCGCCGGACCGGCTACGTGATGGCCGTCGCCTGCTCAACGCGGGTGTGGATCAGCCGGGGCCGCACCCCCGTCCGCGCGGACACCGTCGCCGGCTGCCTGCCCGCCACCGCCTGGCACCGGCAGAGCGCCGGAATCGGCGCGAGGGGCCCCCGTTACTACGACTGGGCCTGGATCCACAGAGGCAGCGACAGCCACAGCCACCTGCTGATCCGCCGCAACCGCACACCGGTGAACTCGCCCTTCTACCTGTGCTGGTCATCCACCGAGGTGCTCCTGGCGGAGCTGGTCCGCGTCGCCGGTATCCGGTGGAGTGCCAAGGAGTGCTTCCGGGCCGCCAAGGGCCGGGCCGGAGCTGCCGGGCTTCTGCACTGGTCTGACTGGCGCGGACACCACCAGGCGACAGCCCGCCGCAGCCACCACCGACGACGATCGACTGACGAACCCACCGGATAGACCACGTGAAACCGCACTGGAGTACTAGGTTGTGGGCATGACGACCGGGACGGCATGGCGCCACACACGGATCGGTGACCCGGTGCTCTCCTGAGCGCCGTACGGGCCAGCGGCCCGCTGCACGCTCGCGGATCTCACGCTGCTGCGCGGGCTCCGCCTCCGTCGTGTTGATCACAGGACTCATCAACCACGACAGGAGAGTTCATGCCCATCGACACGCTGCACATCCCCACCGCGGACGGCCAGGCCGATGCCTTCGCCGCCTACCCCGACGAGGGTGAGCGGCACCCAGGGGTGCTGATGTACGCAGACGGTTTCGCATCCGGCCCGTGCTGCGGGAGATGGCCCGCGAACTGGCCGGCCACGGGTACTACGTGCTCGTGCCCAACGTCTTCTACCGGCACGGCCCGGTACCGGTGACCGAACTTCCCGAGCACATCGGAGAAGAGGCCCGGACCGCGGTCATGCGTCGGCTGATGCCCCTGATCGAGGCACATACCGTCGAACGAACCCTGCGCGACGCCGACGCCTACCTCAGATTCCTCACCACCCAGCCCGAGGCCGGCGCCGGACCCGTCGCGGTGACCGGCTACTGCGTAGGCGGCCTCCTGGCGGTGCGCACCGCCGCGGCCCACCCCGGCCAGGTGGCCGCGGTCGCCGGATTCCATGCCCCGTGGGCGCCGCCGGGCCCGACGTCCTGCGCCGCCTCACCGCCCAGGTCCACTTCGGCCACGCCGAGACCGACCTGACACCCGAGGCCCTCGGCGAACTCGACCAGGCCCTGGACGCCGCGGGTGTCGACTACACGTCTGAGATCTACCCCAACACGATCCACGGCTTCACCATGGCCGACACCGACGCTTTCAACCCCGCCGCACTGCGGCTCCACTGGGACCGCCTGCTTTCCCTCCTCGGCCGCACTCTGGCCAACTGCTGAGGCTCGGGCCGGGAACCGGGCCTGACGGGCACGGCTCCGCGGCCTGGGGAGTGGACGGTGATCCACTGTGGCCCCGCCCCGCCCCGCCCCGTGACGCCGACCGCCTCCCAGGCCCGGCTCGACCATCAGGCCCGAGTACGGCGACGAGATGGGGACCCTCCCCGGGGGTGCGGGGAGCAGTGCTGCGCGACAGCGGGGGTACGGACGCGGGGCGGCGGCCGTTCAGCCCTCGGGTGCGATGCGGGCGCCGGTGCCGTGGCGGGTCACCAGGATGGCCTCCATGGGGCAGGACTCGGCGGCGTCCACCACTTCCTGGGCCGCCGCGACGATCTCGGGTGTCGGGTGCGAGGCGCCGTCGTGCAGGCGGAACCGTCCGGGTGCGATGCCCGCGCAGATGCCCGTCGCCCTGCACGCCTCGGCGTCGACCCGCACGTGCCACGTGTCCCCGTCGGCCCGGCCGGTCACTCCTCCCCCCAGGCGACCAGCATCCTGGTGAGGCCCCGCACCGCGGAACCGGTCTTCCACACCAGGTCCTCGCCGGTGCCGGCCAGGCGCAGGCCGGGCAGCCGGGCCAGCAGCGTCCGCAGCGTCACCTGGAGTTCCATACGGGCGAGCTGTGCGCCCAGGCAGTGGTGCGGGCCATGGCCGAAACCGACGTGGGAGGCCTCCTGCCGGGTCAGGTCGAGCGCCTCGGGACAGGTGTAGACGGTGCCGTCGCGGTTGGCCGAGACGTTGGAGGTGACGACCGGTTCGCCGGCGCGTACCACGCCACCGCTCAGCTCGACGTCTTCCAGGGCGTAGCGGGCGATGCTGGCCTCGCCCAGGGGCACGTACCGCATGAGCTCCTCCACCGCCTGCGGCACGAGGTCCAGGTCGGCGCGGAGCCTGGCCAGTTCCCGCGGGTGGTGGAGCAGCGTGTAGACGAAGTTCGGGATCTGGCTCGCGGTCGTCTCGTGGCCGGCCACCAGCACACTGACGCCCATGGCGACGAGCTCGTCCTCGGAGAGCCGGTCCTCCTCATCGCGTGCCGACACCATCACACTGAGCAGGTCGTCCTGGGGTTCCTTGCGCCGCTGGGCGATCAGATCGGCCATGTAGGCGGTCAGCTCGTCGGCGTACCGTTCCACTTCCTCGGTGGTGAAACGTGTGGTCGACAGGAGGGCGTCCGCCCAGAGACGGAACCGCGTGCGGTCCTCCAGCGGCACGCCCAGGAGTTCGCAGATCACGGTGACCGGCAGCGGGAGTGCGAACTCGGCGACCAGGTCGGCGGGGGAGCCCTTCGCGGTCATGGCGTCGACGAGTCCGTCGGCGATCGCCTGGGTGCGTTCCTTCATCTGCTCCACCCGGCGTGCGGTGAACGCCTTGGCGACCACGCGCCTGAGCCGCGTGTGCTCGGGCGGGTCATAGTCCAGGATGTTGCCGGGTAAGCCCCGGTGGCTGCGCGTCCGGGGCTCGTCGCTGGTCACCGCCCGGGCCCGGCTGAACCTGGGATCGCCCAGGACGGTCTTCACGTCCTCGTACCGGGTCACCAGCCAGGCGGGCTCGCCGTGCGGCAGTCGCACCGGGCACAGCGGTTCGCTCTCGCGCAGCTGCTCGAGACGCGGTTCGACGTACAACTCGTCGGTCACGTCGTTGAACGGGTAGGGGTGGGGGTTGCTGATGGTCATAGGGGTGCCGCCTCTCATGGGGGGGAGGGGGGAGGAAAACCATCCACACCGGACGGCGAGCGTCAACCTGCCCTTGGTGTGCGGCGGTTCGGCTCACGTCCGATGCCCGGACCGTCACATTCCTCCTAGATTCGGGACCCTAAGTAATCTTGCTCGGGCAGGCAATATCGCTTTCGGACGCATCGGTGCGCCCGCGCGGCACTGGAGGCGGCGGCCGCGCGGGCGCTCCGCGCCGGAAGGCGCCGGGCATCGGGGCGCCCACGGCGGCCGCGACAGCGCTCCGCTGGGCGCGGCGGCCGGCCTGCTTCTCCTCGCGGCGCGGGCAGTCCCGGCCGGAGTCGAGCAGGATCCGGCCGTCGCACGGGGCGTCGCCGCACTCCTGGCGCCGGGGCGTGCCCCGGGCCGGCAGCCGGCCCACCGGGTCAGTGATCGGGCCGCCGGTACGCGGCTGCTCGTCCAGGCGGAGCCGGTCGGCGAGGAGCCGCGACGCGTCCGAACGGCCCGCGATCCCCTCCACCGTCTTCAGCCCGTCACGGGCGGCGGCCTCCACGGTCCGACGGGCAGCCGGACGCCTGCCGGTGGAGCCGGCGGCCGGGGCACTGCCGGAGGAGCGGCGCGAGCGGCTGGAGGAGATCGCTCCGTCGGTGCCCGGCCTGGTGGCCGGTGCAGTGGCAGCGCGCCTTCCACCCAGAAGCGCCCACGACGCCGTCGTGGGGCTCCCGGAACTCGTCCGTCTGGCACCCCACGTCGCCTCCCCCTGCCTTCCCGCGTGGCTCTCGCGGCCACGGAGCTTCCGAGTGGCGACGCCGACGACCGTGTCATCGGCACACACGATTGCCACCGCCACGAAGTTAGCGGAGATATACCCACCGATCTCCCAGCGAATTTACGGGATGTAGCTGGGTTGGTTGGGGGTGACCCACTGGAATCTGTCTTGCGGCACTTCGAGTACTGTGCCGCCTCCCGCATAGTACGTTGACTTGTAGGTGTGACTGGAGGGAGCCGCTGAGACACGGAATGTGTAACTGTCAGGTTTCCCTCCCAGCTTCCAGGTGGCCGGAAGTTTCAGACGGTACGTCTTTCCGTTTGATGAAACGGTCAAGTGTGCGTTAAAGGTGCAGGATTTCGTGCGCGAGAAGAACTTGATGACAAACTCCCGCTGATCTCCCTGTTCCAGTGCGATCTGTTTCGTGAACGGGCGGCCGGGTTCCCCGCTCTCGTTTAGCTCGCGGGTGACAGGGCGTGCGGCGTCAACATTGAGTGCCATGTCCACTGGGACGGCTTCCTCGCCACCGTCGCCGATTCCTGGGGGTTGCAGAAGTGTTCCGTCGAATGGCTTCGCACAGGCGAGGTTCGAGATCTCTACTCCCTGCACGAGCGTCGTCTTCTTGTGCTCGCTCAGTACGTTGACAGAGACGCCGGTCAAGTGCAGCGGGGTCCAGTGCTTTTCAAGCCAGCCCCACGACGGGCGGTCCGTTTCCAGCGTCTCCTGGTCGAACGGAACTCCATGGTATTGACCTGTGCGGTCTTCTTTGCTTACCCACATGCCCGGCCCGTAGTAGGACAAGCCTGCCGAAATTGTGACAGGGGGGCCATTCTCGATTTCCTCTTCCTTCCGGTCCTTATCCTTCTCTCTATTGTTTGTTTCGAACGAGGGAATTAGTCCGAGGGCGGCGGCTCCGAAGGCGGCAGCCCCGAAGAAAGCACTAGCGGCGCCGACCCATAACGTGACCCGAAGTGTCTTCTTGGAGATTTGATTTCCAGCTCTTGAAATATCGTTTGCCTCCCGGGGGAGGCGATCGGGGTCAGGGGGAGCCGCCCACGTGTGCGGTGGTCCGGGCTGCGACCCTGGGGTGACCGCGGGAGGAAGGGCCCCTGGCGGTGAGGGTGGCGCGGAGGGGCTCTGAGGGGGTAGCGATGTTCTGCCGTTCGGTCCAGCGGCTGGTCCGGCCGGTGAACTGTTCGTGTGCCCGGGGGGAAGCGGGGGCGGTGTGGACACGTCGCTCTCCTGTGACCCTTGGCAGTACCAACTTGCGTGATGTACACCTTAGTTGTGGCAGGAAGACAGTCGCGTTGTCTACCGGTTGCCACGGATCGGCGTGTGCTCTCGTCACCAACCGACCGTCCTTGAACATCCGCTGCGCCGCTGGTGATCAGAAGACTGCGGAGTTGACGGAGAGCACACCGCCGGACCCTCACGCAGCACCCGGTCTCAGTCATCAGCTCGACGCGCTTGTCCTCTGGATTGAACCGGAGTCCGACCGTGAAGGTCCGGTACCGGCCACCTTCTACCTCGATGTCGACCAGCGCCTTGTAGAGCAGGTTCCCGTAGCCGTCGAGGCGCGGGTTGTACAGGTACCCCTGTGCCACCAACCTGCTGACCGCTACCTTCAATGCGGGTTGACTCAGGTGGAGCAGGCCGGCCTGCTCCATGGAATCCCGGTGCTTGCCCTCCTGGAGGTACCCGTACCGGCCCGGGGTCATCCAGATGTCGGGTGACTCCAGGCGCGCGGCATCAGGGCCGAGCGTGGCGAGCACCGAACGGTTGTCCTCGCGGTTCTGGCCGGTGAGGTGGCTGTTGACGCGGTACCCGAGGAACGGCAGGAACAGCGCATCGGGCACGGCCACGGGCGTGAAGCCAACTGCTTCGAACGGCAGCCTCGCGCCATTTGGCGCGCCGTCGACGGGCACGCCCTCCAGGATCACGTCGCCCACCCGAAAGCCCGAGTTCTGAGACCGGACGCCGGCCGCCAACGCTGCGGTACCGTTCTGGACGTACCACCCGCGGGTTCGGCTACCAACCCGCTTCGCAGTGGTCAGTCCGCCGCGGGACCGGCCGATGGCGTGATCGTCCGGCTCACCGGCCGGGGCCCCTTTTTGCGGGCCCCGGCAGCGTGCTGGTGAGCACGCACGATCGTGGAGTCCACCGACACGGCCCAGATGACGTCTTCGTCCGGGTCGGCCTGAGCCGTCAGGGCGGTGCACTCCCGCTCCCACGTGCCGTCGACGGCCCACATCCGCAACCGGTTGTAGACGCCCCGCCAATGGCCGTACTTCCCCGGCAGGTGCACCCGCTGCGTCCCGGTCCGGAACTTGTGAGCGATCGCGTCGATCACCTCACGATGGTCCCGCCGGCGGCCACCCCGCTTCGGCGTCCGGTCCGCAAGCCACGGCTCGGTCCGTGCCCACTGCGCATCAGTCAGCGGCACCCGGACCAACGAACGACTGATCCAAACGAAATGGCCCAGCGCATCCGACGGCGCCGGATGCGGCACGCACCCGAACCATGGGCACTGCCGTCCAGGGAGCACCGCCGAAGGCCGCCGCCGTCACACACCCCACGGCGCGTGCCGACGAAGATGTCTGCCCCTTCGAGTCCACCACCGGAGACGGTGCGCGCCGCCGGAGATCCCCTCACGGCAGAGGGCTTCCGCGGCGCACGGGCTCGCCCTCTCCACCGACGGCGGACAGGGCTGGCCGGCCGTCGAGACCACTGACGTACCCCAACGGGCCCTCGACTCCACTGAGCAGCACGCGCGAAATTCGCTTGTCCTGCCTCCTTCCGGCTCTCCGCCGCACGGCCACACCCGACACCATCGCTCCCTTCCGCCCGCAGGCCGGGTGCGGGATGGCGGCGTGCCCGGGGGCTCCGCACCGGATCAATCTGCGGGACCAATGTCGGTGCGGACCCCTACAGTTGGTCCGCCGGCCGCACCCGTGCGGCCGCGTTCGAATCCGAAGGAGCTCTGAAGGTGCGTATACGAAGACGTGCGGCGGGTGTCGCACTGGTCCTGGCGGCCATGTCGATCCCTCTGCTCGGTGTGCCCGGCCCGGCAGCGGCGCAGACCCAGGGCGGCAGCGCCCTGCCCGTGCGGTCCCACTGGCAGACCCTCGCCGACAGCCGGCATGTGTACGTCAGCGCGCCCGGCGACGACGCGGTGCTGGCCACCGACCACGACGGGCAGGTCGTGAAGAAGGTGGAGGGTCTCGACGGGGCCCGCGGCATGGCCGAGTCGGCCGACGAGTCCACCCTGTACGTGGCGCTCCCGGACGCCGACGCGATCTCCGTCATCGACACCACGACCTTGACCGAGACGCGGCGCATCTCCACCGGGGCCGGCACCGAACCGGAGAGCCTCGCCCTCGCCGGCGGCCGGCTGTTCTTCGGCTACCAGGCCACCGTCTTCGACGGGGGCATCGGGTCGGTCGCCATCGCCGGGGCGACCCCGACCGTCAGCCTGGACGACAACCCCGTCTGGTACGGCAAACCGCGACTCGCCTCGTCGCCGGGCGCGCCGGACCGGCTCGTCGCCGCGGAGAGCCTGGGCGCGATGGGCATGCGCGTGTACGACGTAAGCTCCGGAACGCTTCGGGAGACCGCCTACAGCGACGCCGTCGGCGACGTGGAGGACGTCGCGGTGACGCCGGACGGCAGCAGCGTGATCACCGCGAACGGCTCCAACTACCACCACCAGCGGTGGCGCCTGTCGGACCTGACGGAGGAGGCCCGGTACGACACCGGCCCGTACCCCAACTCCGTCGCGGTCGACTCCCACGGCACGGTCGCCGCGGGGATCGTGGCGGGAGGAGACTGGGACGTCTACCTCTACCGCCCGGCAGAGACCACCCCCTACCGCACGGTCGCGTTGTCGTGGCCGCACATGGATCTCCTCGACCGGGGCGTGGCCTGGGCGCCCGACGGCAGCAGGCTGTTCACCACCCGCCTCCCCTACTCGGGTCCGGTCACCCTCGACATCGTCACCGACCCCGACAAGGCATCCAGCACCATCACTCTGTCCGCTCCGCCGACGAACCCCGTCGGCACGCCGGTCACCGTGACAGGGAAACTGACCTCCCTGGTGCCCTTCCCCGAGCACAGGACGGTCACGGTGACGCGCAGCGGCGTGGAACTGCCGGATGTGCAGGTCGGACCGGACGGCGCCTTCAGCTTCAGTGACACCCCGCCCGACTGGAACACGTATCCCCGGTACACGGTCGCCTACGCGGGCGACGACCGGCATGTGCCCGGCACGGCGACCGTGATGGTCGAGTTCGTCGACTGACCAGGCCCGGCAGTCCGCCCGAGCCCGTCACAACGGCGCGGGGCCGGTATCCCGCGGGACACCGGCCCCGCACCGCCAGCGGAGGGCCGGCTAGCGGGAGTTGCGCGGGGGACGGCTGGAGGGGGAGCGGCCTGGGCCGCGGTGGCCGCGCTCGGCGCCGGGCCGGAGACCGCGCGGCTGCTGACCGAGGACCGGCCCGGGACCAAGGCCGGCGAACGCGCGGGCCCGACCCGGGACCTGGAGGGGCCGCGCCCGGTCGCGGACCTTGATGGCGCCGTTCGGTACGGGTCGGGCTCCGGCGGGGGTGGAGTGTGGCCTCGCGATCCACACCAGGCAAGAAGGCCCTCACTGGCGGTTCGAGGTAGGGATCGGGCAGGGTGGACGGATGTTTGAGTCGCCCTTGCCCGGAGGTTTCGTCAACGCGGTCGTTCGTGTCGGGGATACGGTGCGCCGTCCAGCCTCGGCTCGCACGAGGTTCGTGGGTGAGCTGCTGAGGTTGCTGGAAGCCCGTGGCTGGAGTGGTGCTCCGCGGTATCTCGGCGTGGACGACGAGGGCCGTGAGGTCCTCAGTTACCTTGAGGGGCATGTGGCCTGGGAGCCGCGGCAACCTGCTGCTGTCTCCTCCGACGAGAGTCTGGTGGGGGTCGCCCGGCTCGTGCGCGAGTTCCACGACCTGACGGCCGGCACCCCGCTGGCCGGTGACCAAGAGGTCGTGTGTCACAACGATCTGTCGCCCAAGAACACGGTCTATCAGCTGCGCGGCGGCGAGCTTCGGCCAGCGGCGTTCATCGACTGGGACCTTGCCGCGCCGGGCGCGCGGATCCATGACCTCGCTCACGTCTGCTGGCAATACCTCGATCTGGGCCCTTCGGTCACCGACGTCGAGGAGGTGGCCCGGCGCATGGGGCTGATCGTGGACAGCTACGGGTTGCCGGACCGGCGCTGTCTCGTGTCCACGATCCTGTGGTGGCAGGACCGGTGCTGGCGGGGCATCGAGTCCCGGGCTGAAGCGGGTGACGCCGCCATGGCCCGGCTCCGTGACGCTGGGGCGGTGAGGCAAGTCCGGACGGCCTATCAGTGGGTATCCGATAACCGGGCCGCGTTGGAGCGCTCAGTGCGGTGAGCGCGTGCGTAACGGCCGCGGTCGGCTCGCCGGTTCCATCATGCGGCGGCCGGACGGCGTGACGGGCGGGGACCGTCGCCGTCTGATCTACCGGTCGGCCGCCGCGCCGCTGCTGTCGGCGGCGCGGTCGGTCTCGGCGGCCGGAGCGCGCGTCCGAGGGAGTGCGTGCCGACGAAACCGGCCGCGACGAACGCGCCCCGGCCGAAGACCAGCGTGAGGAGGCCGCTGTCTCCCCGGTTCGAGCTCTAGGCGTCGCCCGGCATCGCGGTGAACGGCCAGGGCAGCCAGGCTGCGCGGCGGAAGCCCGGGTCGGAGTGCTGGCCGTCGCCTCGACGCCACGCCGGCGGGGGCCTCGCCCCGACCAGAGGCGCGTACGTCTCGCGCGGCCCGCCCGCCCGAGCCCCGCCGTCCCGGTCAGCGTCCGCCACACCGCGTCGGCACCCGCCACCACCACGTCGTGCTCGTCCACGAACGGCAGCCCGTACGCCGGCCCCCGCACCCCCACGGCGCCGCGCGCCCTCACATCGCCACCTTCCCCGCGACGATCCGCGCCCACTCCCCGTACCCGTACGCCGACGGATGGAAGCGGTCGCGCGCGAAGAACTCCGGCCCCATCGGCAGGACATCGGTGGAACTGATCCACGTCACACCCGCGACGCCCGCGCACACCCGCTGCGAGACCTCGTCCAGCTCGGCCGCCCGCGCCGCGAGATACCGCCGCAGCGTCCCCGGCAGCGACGGGAACTCCCCGAAGGGCGGCACCCCGGTTACCACCACCTGCTCGGCGCGCTCCGCCAGCTCGCCCGCCACCGCCTCCAGATCCTGCCCCCAGTCCCGCGGACTGCGCCGCGCCAGCACGTCGTTGACCCCCGCCAGCAGCACCGCCACCCGCAGGCCCGAGCCCACCCCGGGCAGCAGCCGGTACCGGATGCGCCGCAGCGTCGCGCCGTGCCGGCCCCGCACCGACCACTCCACCGGCCGGCCCGAACGCTCGCTGAGCTCACGGGCGAAGCGGCCGGCGAACCCGTCGTCGTGGCTGTCCACACCGCAGCCGGCCGCGGTCGACTCGCCCAGCACGGCGATCCGCACCGGCTGGCCCCCGGCCTGCGGACCCTCCGTCCCGGAGGCCTCGGACGTCCCGGCATCGGGGCACGTCCCGGTCGTCGGCCCACCCGCGGGCGGCAGCACCTCGGTGGAGTAGCGCACGTACAGCCCTTGCGCGGCGATGACGGGCAACAAGAAGGGGTTCATCTACGGAGTCCTCGAAGCGTGAGAGAGGCGGCGCCCTGTCGGGCCCGACAGGTCCGGTCCGGCGAGTCGGGCAGGCCTGGTCCGGTGGGCCGGACAGCCCTGCCCGGCGGGGGCACGACAGTAACTGCCCCGTTTTCCCGGGCAACAGCACACCCGACCGCGGTCGCGGTTTCAACCCCCGGGCGAACCTGGACAGTCTCGGCCACGCGACCCCCTCCGGAACACCCCCGCGCCCCCTCACCACCGCATGACACGCCCCCCGAACCGAGAACTTGGCAGCTTTCAGCCGTTACCGGCCGGTTGGAGGAGCGCCGAACGGCAGCGGCCCGCCATGGTCGGAATCACGTCCGCGACGTCCGGCGCAACAGGACCCCGTAGAAGTGAGAAGCTTCCACCAGTTTGCGCCACTGACGTGGGGCGAGGACGTTGTCGCTCACCCGCCGGCGCGGCGGTTCAGGATGTGCAGGAGGGAGGACAGGAGTCTTTGAGACCAGGCGATCCGTCCGGCGTCTGCACTCGCGGGCTGGTCGTGCAGGGCAGCGAGGGTGCGGCGCAGCAGCCTCAGACCCTCGATGAGGAGCCGGGGGCTCGGACGCAGGGTCAGCGCAGAGCCCACCTGGCCGACCATGCCCGGCCACTGCACCTGGACGGAGAGGATCGCGGCGAGCCTGATCGCAGCAGTGATCGCGGCACGATTGCTCGGCAACTGTTCCCGCAACAGGTCGACGAGCGGCCGGGCGATCACATGTTCCGCATCGGCGATCCCCCAGTGGATGGTGAAGGCCTGTGCGAAGTCATCGACGGCCTCGTCGTAGTGGCGGCCGTACAGGTGCACCACGCCGCGGCCCAGCAGGCACCACTGCCACTGCGGATGCTCGGCCAGGACCCGGTCGAAGTCCTGTCGTGCCCGGGTGAGTTCCCCTGTCTCCCAGAGCAGCCACCCGCGTGCCGCGAGCGCCCACCAGTACGAGTCGTCCAGGGCCAGTGCGTGCTCGAGGCCGGGCAGCGCCTCCGCGTCCCTCCCCAGGCAGTGCAGTGCCCAGGCCCGGCGCGCGTACGGCCAGGCACAGCCGCTGGGACCGCTTTCATCCGGGCCGGCCAGGGCTCGATCGATCTCCTCCAGGGCCTCCGCGTACCGCCCGAGGTCCAGGAACAGGGCGGCGAGCTGCGCTCGGTACCACGAAGGTTCGGAGTCCAGTTCGGCCGCTCGTGTCATGTCGCGGACCGCGTGATCCCACCGTTCCAGTTGCCGTAGGCATCGCGACCGCTCCGCGTACGCCTCGACGTACTCCGGGTCGATCCCGAGTGCGCAGTCCAGATCTGCCAGCGCCTGCTGATACCGACCTTGGACGCGGTGTACCTTGGCGCGGCCGGCGAGTGCCCAGTCCTGGCCGGGGTCGAGTTCGAGGGCCCGTTCGAAATCGGCGAGCGCTTCGTCGTGACGCCCGGCCGTCAAGCTGACATGCCCCCGGTACACGTAGTTCCAGGAGCGATCGGGCTGGATGCGAATGGCTTCGCCCAAGTCGGTGAGCGCCTCCTCGACGTTCCCCATCCACTGGTGGGTGATGGCACGCATCATGAAGGCGTCCTCGTACTCCGGCTCCAGGACCAGCGCCGCGGCGAAGTCGGCGAGTGCCCTCTCGTACTGGCCGGCGTTCCCGTGGACCTTGCCCCGGACGACCCTGGCACGCGCCTGTCCCCCAGGAGCCAACCCCGCCTGGCCGAGTAGCGTGTCCAGGGTGGCCACGACGGCCGAGGCATCAGCCCGGGACGCGGCGGTCAGCCGCTCCCCCCAGGCCGCGAGGTGGTCGTCCGCGGTGTCCGTCCCGGCCTGCGCCAGTAGTTGAGCCCAGCGCCTTACCGTGCCGCTCCCGCGCTCGCAAGCGCGGGCGACCTCGGCAAGGGCGTCGGGCAGGGCCCGGAGGGGATCGCTGCACAGGCGGTGGTACACCTCGTTCAACCGATGCTCATGCCAGACTGCGTCGTCCCAGCGGTCGTCCGCCGGTACGCACTCCTCGCGCTGTGCCCGCCAGGCGCCGTACGTCTCCGCGAGCGACTCGTGCGCATCCCGCCACCGGGCGGGGGACTGGGTGCGCTGCAACCGAAGCATCGGGGAGCGCACGACGTCGTGGTAGCGGCACCGCCCGGCCTGATCGGTGACAAACGCCAGCCGACGCACCCAGGCGTACTGCTCGGCTGCCTCCGGCGGAGCAACGGCACGGTACACATCCTCGTCGAACTGGAGGGGCAGGGCGCAGGCCAGGGCCGCGGCCCGCCGGGACGGATCCGTCTCCCACTTCAGGAACCGTTCCACAGCCGTCTCCGAGGGGTCTTCCACGGTCCCGGCCGAATCGGGCCGGGACTGCGCGAGGGTGTGCACCAGGACGGGGAGCCTGCCCGACAGGCGCAGAACAACCTCGACAACCTGCTCGTCGGTGATGCCCTGGAGAGCCAGCAGCGCCCGCGCCTCCTCCTCGGTGAACACCTCCAGCGGCACCTCGTGGATCAGGTCGAGCCAGTCGCCCCAGCACAGGGTGTCCAGACGGCCCTGCCCGGACAGCACGATCTGGACATTGGCCGGCAGCGGGCCGTGCACCTCACCGAAGGCGATGTCGCGCAGCCACTCGTCCAATACGGGGCCCGTCTGCTCATACACGTCGAAGAACAGCACCACCCACGGCCGCCGCCGCGCCGCCTCGGCCAGATCCTCCAAAAACACCGGGGCCAGACTGCGCACCGGGTCCAAGACGAGCCGTACATCGTCGTGGGAACGCATCCGGGCCCCGAGAACGGCTCGCAGCTGGTCGACACCACGGGCGACCTGCGCAGGTTCGACAGCCCCAGCGAGGGCGCCCACGACCGGTACCATCCCGAGGCCAGCCAGCCCAGCCTGGGCGGCGACCAGCCCGGGCAGCGACGCTGGTGGCAGCGGGGCGGCGCCGGCCTCCCCCGCAGCCTCCTGCGTGGCCAGAGCCAACCGTGCCTCGTGGGCGCGCTGCCGGAAGGTCGCCATCAGTTTGTCGAATCGCCGGAGCTCCAGGCCCTGACGACCCAACCGCTCGCTGACCGCCTCCATCGCTTCCACGGCGCTGTGCACGGTGTCGTCGAGATACGCTGCTGCCGCGCCTTGCTCCCGGGCGACCGTCTCCCACTGGCGTACCAGGAAGGTCTTACCGACCCCTGCGTGGCCCCGCACGTGAAAGAAGAACGTGAAGTCGTCGGCCTCTGGGTCCCGGCTGAGGTTCTCCCGGAACGCGCTCATCTGCCCGCGCCGCCCCACGAACCCGCTCCGACGCCGGCGCCGGATCAACTCCTGGCGCGACGGCCGCTGTTCCGCCAACCTGTGCCACCCCCCCGGCCGTCAAGTATGGCAAGGTGCCCCACGCTCCGCACGAATGCGCGCACGTCGGATTCACCGCCTTCGCCATGTCCGACGGTGTTCATGCGGCCGGTGACAGGACCCCCAGTGGGTGGTGAACGGACCCGTGTGGCGTGTGGGAGGGCTCAAGGAACGGGCGAAGTCGGCAAGGGCGTGGAAAAGCCTGGTCGTGATCTGGTCCCGCCCGGCACGCGCCTCGACGGGCCGGCCGTCGTCCGCCGCCACGCGCACGCGTGCCGCTCTCGGCTGTGTGGGTTTCACGTGAGGGCACGTGTCAGTGGGTGCCGAACCCCCGGCCGGTGAACGCCTCGCCGGCGGGCGGCTGGTGGCGGTCGAGGATCCGTGAGCGCTGAGGAGGCTCACGAAGCCTCGTGCGCCAGGTCAGCTCGCGGCCGGCCGCGCTTCGGCGCGGGCCCGGATAATCGGTTGCCTATGGGCGACGGCGGTGGGTCCAATGACCGGCATGATCACCCGGACGCGTCCCCGCGGCGAGACGCGATGAACGCGAACCGCCGGGCCCGGCCGGCACGCCATCCGGGCGGGCCGCGATCGCATCGTCCCAGGGGAGACGCCACCCGATGAACACGCCGCCATCGCCGTCCGCAGCGGAGCACGCGGACGGGTCGTCCGTCCGTCTGGGCGCGCTCGTCCCGCTGACGCGGCCCGGCTGGGTCGAGGCGGGCCGCCACCTGCTCGCAGGACTCGAGCTGGCCGTTGGCGAGGTCAACGACGCCGGCGGGATCGACGGCAGACCACTGGAACTGGTGGTCCGGGACACCGCGGCCGATCCGGAGCGGGCCGCGGCGGCCGTGGACGAGCTGGCCGCCTTGGGCGTGGCCGCCTTGGCGGGCGAGTACCACAGCGTCGTCGCCCGAGCCGCCGCCGCCCGGGCCGAGGCCCTCGGCGTGCCGTTCCTCTGCTCGTCCGCGGTGCTCGACGCGCTCACCGAGGCGCCGACGGAGTGGGTCGCGCGCCTGGCCCCGGCCCAGCCCCGCGGCTGGCGGAGCTACGCGGACTTCCTCCTCGGCGCGGGCCGGCGCCGGATCGCCGTGGCGGCCCAGCCGGGTGTCTATTGGGCGTCAGGGACCCGCGTCCTGCGGGACCACCTCGCTCCCCGCGGCGGCACCGTCGTCCCACTCGTCACGCACGCGCTCACCCCCGAGGCCCTGTGCGACGCGCTCGTCGACCACGGCGCGACGGCGCTCCTCCTGCTGGTCGGCCATCCGGAGCCGGCGGTGCCGATCGTCAAGGCCGTCCGGGGCGACCGGCGGCTCGCCAAGATCCTGATCGGCGCCCCGGCCGGACAACCGGAGTTCGCCGAATGGGCCGCAGCGCTGGGCGAGGACGGCGCCGGGATCCCGTTCCTGCGCTACTTGCCCGAGCGCCTCGGTCCGCTCGGCGAACGCGTCGGGAAGAAACTCCGCGAGCGGCTGGGCGAGGCGCCGTCCTTCGTGGCCTTCGAGGGCTGGGACACCGTCGCCGTCCTCGCCGACGTGCTGCGTTCCCACGGCACGGACCGGACGGCCATCGCCGAGTCCTGGCCGCGCGTGGCGGTCGAGGGCACCCGCGGGCCGATTCGGTTCTCCCGCACGCCGGGCATCAGCGTGTGGCAATGGGCTGGAACACCCATCCAGGTCGTTGACCGGGACCCGGCGGAGCCTGATCGCTTTCGGATCCTCCACGCCGGCTGAGAGGGCACGGAGGCCCGGCTGCTCAGCTTGGAACGACTTCGGGGCCCGACGAAGGCCCGGACACCTGGTTCGGGCCGAGTTACGGCACTCGTACGGCAGGGGGAGGATACGGAACGGGAGGGGGTTTGAATGCGTTCAAACATTCGGGAGCCGGTGCGATCGCAGGTGCGCGTGCGGGACCGGTCCGGGGCGGTGCTGACGGCTTCGAGTCGGTGCTGTCCGCCGAGGCGGTGCTCGGGGCCATCGCGTTCTTCGTGTGGGGGCAGACGAAGGAGAGCCCGGGTCTCGCCTACGGCGGGGCGGGGCTCTTCCTCCTGATCCTGATGGCGCCGGTCGGAGCTGTTCTCGCCGGGCTGCTCTCGATCGGCGTGGTGATGCCGCTTCTGGTCGTGGGCGGATGGTTCGGCCGCCGGTTCTCCGGGCGCGAGGCGTGGTGGAAAGGGCGGCACACTCACCCTGACGACGGACGGCAAGGCCACGGCGACCCGCGTCGCGACGTTCGAGCTCGACGACTCCTTCGAAACCGTGGTGCACGAGTGCACCGGCACCGGGACCTGGGAGTACGACCCAGGTGCCGGACCGTGGTCCCAGGAGGTGGCGGTGTTCGTCGACGATTGCCCCTTGGACACCTGGGAGGTACTCGGAACCTCGCAGCAGCCGAAGCTGTTCGTCTACATCGGCGACCCCGACGGCTGGGACCTCTACATCCTGGAACGCGTTGGCCAGGCCGCACTCTCTGGACCCCGCGAGGGCGAGCCGGTGTCGTGACACCGCGGACAGCGGGGGCCCGCTGCCCGGGCTCGTCCGCGTACGGCACGCGGGTGCGGCTGATGACCGCGCGGATCGTTACCGCTGCCGACCAGCACGTCGGCACGGACACCAGGTGACGTCGACGAGGTTCGGCAGTTCCGCGCCCGCGGCCGGGTGCAGGAAGACATCGTCCCCGCCTGGCTCGGCCGGACGCGGGCCCGTGACGCGCGGTGACCCCGCTCTGAGGGCATCAAGCCGTCAGGCCGTCGCAGTGGCTTGCCCGGGCAGTTCCTTGGCGGCGCCTCGGTCGGTCGGCGGCAGGCCAAGGACTCTGACCGCTTGGTAGTACGTCCACGCCGTGCTGTTGCAGGCGGTGCGGGTGGCACCGGAGTACGTCGCGCAGACGCGCTTGAGGTCCTCGTGGAACGCCGAGTCGAGACGGTCCTTGTGGGCGGAGAAGGTGCCGGCCGCCTTGTAGTTCCGGTAGCCGAAGTCGTGGCGGGCGCAGGCGTTCTGGAACGGGAAGCCGAAGGGGTTGTCGGGCGAGGAACTGCAGTAGTCAGTCGACCAGCCGAAGCCGTACGAAGCCCATGCGCTCTGGTTCTGGCGGGCTGCGGCCCAGGCGTTGTAGCTGGAAGCGGTCACCTGCGTCCAGGAACTGAGCACCTGGGGCTTGTCCGCGGGAGCCGCCGAGGCGGACGCGGCGGGGATCAGGACGAGGGACAGTGACGCAGTGACACCTGCGAGGGATAAAGAGGCGCGACGCATCCGGGTGCCCTCCATACGGATCGGTGTGCTCGCCGTGGATCTCACGGGCGGCTCAATCCTGGGGTGCGCCACCGGCCAGGTACAGCGGAAATCAGGGCAGGTCGACTGGCTGATCTGTGCCGGTGGGCCCGGCCCCGGGCCCGTCACCGCACGGCCTGGTCCGCGCTCCCTCGTCCCGGCCGAAGAGCGTTCGCTTCGCGGTCGCCCCACACCGCGGATCCTGAAGGCGCCCGCGGCCTGAGCGGCGCCTGAGCCGCGCAGCACGAGCCAGGAGGGCGGAGAACGCTTGTGCGTTGACGCCGCCGGGAAAGCCGGGGAAGTTCTCGACCTCGGCCGTGGTCGGACCACCGGCGAAGATGCCGCCGCCGGACAGCGGGGGGTTGAGCTGGGCGCGGGCGGTGCAGAGGGCGGCGGTGCGTCCGGTGGGACCGGAGCCGGGGATGACGACGGCGCGTATCTCGCTCAGGCCGTCATCTCCGGGGCGATCTCGGCGATCAGGCCCTCGACGAGGGTCTTGATCTCGTCGCGGATCAGGCGTACGGCTTCGACGCCCTGTCCGGCCGGGTCCTCGAGCTTCCAGTCCAGGTAGCGTTTGCCGGGGAAGACGGGGCAGGTGTCGCCGCAGCCCATGGTGACGCAGACGTCCGACTCACGGACCGCTTCGACGGTGAGGAGCTTCGGCGTCTCCGTGGAGATGTCGATGCCGACCTCGGCCATGACCCGGACGGCGGCCGGGTTGACCTGGTCGCCGGGGCTGGAGCCGGCGGAGCGGACCTCGACGCGGTCGCCGGCCAGGCGGGTCAGCCACGCGGCGGCCATCTGGGAGCGGCCCGCGTTGTGGACGCAGACGAACAGGACGGACGGCTTGTCGGCCATGGTGATCGTTCTCTCTCGTCGCATGGCGGAACCAAGCCGCCCATGCCAGTTCCCTCAGTCCCCGCTGGTATCAGCGGACGGTGATGTGAAAATATCAGTACATGCTGACTTCAGTCGATCCTGATGTGATCCGGGTGCTGAGCGATCCGCTCCGCCTGAAGATCGTGACCTTGCTGGCGCGCGAGACGCTGTGCACCACGCACCTGGTGGAGGAGACCGGAGCCAAGCAGACCAATCTGTCCAACCACATGAAGGTGCTGCGCGAGGCCGGAATCGTGGAGACCGAGCCGTGTGGCCGCTTCACCTACTACAGGCTCAAGCCCGAGGTCCTGGCCGGGCTCTCTGAGCGGTTCGCCGCGCTGGCCGAGTCCGCCCGTGGTGCCGCCGAGAACAAGAGGGCCTGCCCGTGACCTCCACCGAGTCCACCACCCCCGCTACGCGGGGCGCCGGCCCGGCCGGGGACGGCTCGATCGTCAAGAAGCTCTCCACCCTCGACCGTTACCTCGCGGTGTGGATCCTGCTGGCCATGGCCGCCGGCCTGGGCCTGGGCCGGCTCATCCCGGGCCTCAACGGCGCGCTCGCCGAGATCGAGATCGGCGGCATCTCCCTGCCGATCGCGCTCGGTCTGCTGGTCATGATGTATCCGGTCCTGGCCAAGGTCCGCTACGACAGGCTCGACCGCGTCACCGGCGACCAGAAGCTGATGGTCTCCTCGCTGGTCATCAACTGGGTCCTCGGACCGGCGGTGATGTTCGCCCTGGCGTGGATCTTCCTGCCGGACCTGCCCGAGTACCGCACCGGCCTGATCATCGTCGGCCTCGCCCGCTGCATCGCCATGGTCATCATCTGGAACGACCTCGCCTGCGGCGACCGCGAGGCCGCGGCCGTCCTGGTCGCGCTGAACTCGGTCTTCCAGGTCCTGGCGTTCGGCCTGCTGGGCTGGTTCTACCTCGACCTGCTGCCGCGCTGGATGAACCTCGGCGACGGCCAGGGTCTGGACGTGTCCGTCGGGCACATCGCGCTGAACGTCATCATCTTCCTCGGTATCCCGCTGCTGGCCGGATTCCTGACCCGCCGCATCGGCGAGCGGAAGCTGGGCCGTACCGACTACGAGGCGAAGTTCCTGCCCAAGATCGGGCCGTGGGCGCTGTACGGGCTGCTGTTCACGATCGTCATCCTCTTCGCCCTCCAGGGGAAGACCATCACCTCCCAGCCGCTGGACGTCGCCCGGATCGCGCTGCCGCTGCTGGTGTACTTCGCGGTCATGTTCTTCGGCACCTTCCTCCTCGGCAAGGGCCTCGGCCTGGCCTACGACCGCACGGCGACGCTGGCGTTCACGGCTGCGGGCAACAACTTCGAGCTGGCCATCGCGGTCGCCATCGCCACCTTCGGCGTCACGAGCGGGCAGGCGCTGTCCGGCGTCGTCGGCCCGCTCATCGAAGTCCCGGTGCTGATCGGCCTGGTCTACGTAGCGCTCGCCTGGCGCGGGAAGTTCGCCGGTGACGCGGTGACGCGGTGACGCGGTGACGCGGTGACGACGGCCCCCGACGCGGCGCGGCGTCACGGCTACGTCGATGTGCTCCGCCAGTAACTCACTGGACCACTGTATCGATGGTTGTCTATGTTGACGCACATCGATGTCGGTGCCAAGCTGGGCCGCGCAAGACATCGACGTTGGTCGAAACACGCAAGGAGTCGCCGTGACCGCGCCCCCCGCCACCGAGCCGCCCGTCGTCGTGATCGGGGCCGGGCCCGTCGGCCTGGCCGCCGCCGCCCACCTGGTCGACCAGGGCATCGAGCCCCTGGTCCTGGAAGCCGGCCGGACTGCCGGCGCCGCGGTGCGGGAGTGGGCGCACCTGCGCCTGTTCTCCACCTGGAGCGAGGTCGTCGACCCGGCCGCCGAGAAGCTCCTCGCCCCCACCGGCTGGACGCGGCCCGACCCGGCGACCTGCCCCTCCGGCGGAGACTGGGCCGATCTTTACCTGCGGCCGCTGGCCGAGGTCCTGGGCGACCGCGTCCGTCTGGGCGCGACGGTCACCGGGGTCTCCCGGGCAGGCCGGGACCGGATCGTGGACGCCGACCGGGAGCGGCGGCCGTTCGTCGTGCACGTCGCTCACGCCGACGGCCGTGAGGAGCGCGTCTTCGCCCGCGCCGTCATCGACGCCTCCGGCACCTGGACCACGCCCAGCCCGGCCGGCGGCAGCGGTCTGCCCGCCCTCGGCGAGAAGGCCGCGGCCGACCGGATCACCTACCGGGTCCCGGACCTGAAGGCCCCCGCCGTCCGCGCCCGGTACGCGGGCCAGCGCACCGCTGTGATCGGTTCCGGCGCCTCCGCCTTCACCGCCCTCGCCTGCCTCGCCGCCCTCGCCAAGGCCGACGACGGGGCCGGCACGAAGGCGGTGTGGATCCTGCGCCGAGGTATCTCCGGTTCCACCTTCGGCGGCGGAGAAGCCGATCAGTTGCCGGCGCGTGGCGCCCTGGGCCTGGCGGCGAAGGCCGCCGTCGACGACGGCCACGCGGAGGCGGTCACCGGCTTCCGCACCGAAGCGATCGACCGCGACGCCGACGGCCGCCTGGTCCTCGTCGGCGAAGACGGCCGCCGCCTGGACGCGGTCGACGAAGTCATCGTGCTGACCGGCTTCCGCCCCGACCTCACCTTCCTCGGAGAGCTGCGCCTCGGCCTCGACGAGCGCCTCCAGGCCCCGGTGGACCTGGCCCCGCTGATCGACCCCAACCAGCACTCCTGCGGCACCGTGTACCCGCACGGCCACCGCGAGCTCTCCCACCCCGAACAGGGCGTGTACCTGGTCGGCATGAAGTCCTACGGCCGCGCCCCGACGTTCCTGGCGATGACCGGCTACGAGCAGGTCCGCTCCGTCGCCGCCGCCATCGCCGGCGACCTCGAAGCAGCCGACCGCGTGGAACTCACCCTCCCCGAGACCGGAGTATGCGGCGGCGCGGGCCTGTTCGACGCCCCCGGCGCCCGGGAGGCCGACGGCGGCTGCTGCGCGCCCGCGCCGCGGCTCGTCCAGCTCGGCGCCCCCGCCGAGGTCGGGGCGGCTGCCGATCAGGACCCGGCGGGCGGCTGCTGCGGCTCGT
The DNA here is from genome assembly GCF_040680575.1 of Streptomyces sp. NPDC052020. NCBI lineage: Bacteria > Bacillati > Actinomycetota > Actinomycetes > Kitasatosporales > Streptomycetaceae > Streptomyces > Streptomyces sp. NPDC052020. The sequence goes on along the minus strand of NZ_JBFAWY010000017.1, from coordinate 76,329 downwards.
GACCGACCTGGGCACCCCCGCACGCGGGACCGCGACCGGAACAGGGGACCGGTCGCGCCCGCACGCCGCCCTGCCCGCCCCGTGCGCTACGCAGATGGTGAGCTGGAGCAACGTCCCCTACGCCTTTCCCGTCCTCCATCCCCAGAACACCGCCGCGACCGGTTGGCCGGCCTGCCTCTCACCGCGGGCGGCAACACGGCCCGTGGACCGCGCCGGTGGGGGGACACGACGGCCCCGGGATCACCGGCCGGGCCCAGGCGGCAGGTGCCCATCGGGTCCGTAGCCGGAGACGGACCGGCGCGGTGCCCGCAGCAGCCGCTCGTCGGCGGCCACAGAGGAACCGGGGCCGGTTCGGCGCCGAGCAGGCCGTCCAGGGGCGGGGTGTGTGCCAGGCGGCGGGCCGGCCGCATGCCGCGACCAACGTTCGCCGTCCCCGGCGATCGCTGCGGAATCCGAGGTCGATGCGAGGCCGGTTGGCCGCTTCAAGAAGGTCCTGGCTCGCCCTGGCACCTATGCGGAAGGCACAAGACGTTTGCTCACCGCGGTGTCGGATTGCCCCAGCCCGCTGTGCGGGACGGCGGCCGTCTCCGGTGAGTGGTGTCGTCAGTAGGTCAGGACCACGCGGCCGGGGTTGCCGGGGTTGCCGTCGTACCCGGTGAAGACGCCGCCGAACGGCTCCGTCCCGCTCGGCCGGTGTTGGCGGTGCGGGATGCCGGTACGGGTCCTCCTGCCGTTCCGCCGACGCCTCCGCTGTTGCTCTCGACACCGCCGTTCCCGCCGTTCCCGCCGTTCGTGCCGGGGTTGCCGGCGCGGAGGGTGGCCGCGGTGCCGTTGCCGTGGCCGACGGCCGCCGGGACCTGACACCGCATGGGAGAGACCGACCCGACCCGGCTGTATCCGAACAGTTACAGGGTGGGTAGCCGGTGTCGGCCCATGTCTTGGTCACACGCGGTCAGGGGCTGGTGGGCACAGCGAAGGCGTCCAGGGATTCGGGGAGGGTTTGGCCGCCGTCGACGGTGAGGGACTGGCCAGTGACGAAGGAGGCTTCGTCGGAGGCGAGGAAGAGCACCGCGTGTGCGATGTCGGCGGTCTCACCGAGCCGTCCCAGCGGAATGGAGTCGGTCATCCGGCGCAGGTAGTCCGGCCCGAGGCCGGTCAGCCCTTCGGTGCGGACGTTTCCGGGCAGGACGGCATTGACCGTGATGCCGTACGGCGCCAACTCCAGAGCCGCGGCGCGCAGGAAACCCAGTTGCCCTGCCTTGCTGGCCCCGTAGTGGGACCACCCCGCATAGCCAGTCGTTGGGCCGGTGATCGACGAGGTCAGAACGATCCGGCCGCGGCTGGCCCGTTCCATCGCGGGCAGACAGGCCCGCACTGACAGGATGGAGCCCCGGAGGTTGACGTCCAAGACCTCGTCCACGTCCTCGACGGTCAGCTCGCGTAGTGGACGTTCCGGGAAGATTCCGGCGTTGGCGCACAGCACATCGATCCCGCCGTGCTGCCGTTCGGCCTCGGCTGCCATCTTCTCGATCTCGTCGGGCCGCCGCACGTCCACGCCCACGCCCGTGACCCGCCCGCCGGTGGTTCGGGCGAGGCCGTCCGCCACTTTGCGGGCCGTCTCCTCGTTCCGGCCTGTGAGCAACACGGCGGCGCCCTGCCGGGCGAAGAGTTCGGCGATACCGAGCCCGATCCCCCGTGTACCTCCGGTCACGATGACGGACCGGTCCTGCCAGCGTGTGAACGTCATGTCGATCGCACCCTTCACTGCCATTCCTCCATCGCCGGGGAAGCCCCCGCCGCTGTCCCGGTCACGCTAGCGACAGACCCCGATGTGGCGGCGAAGACCAGCCAGCACGCGAAGAGGGCAGGCGCAGGCGCGTCAATGAGGATTCCGGCATCGGGCTGCTCCGGACCACCGCCGGCTCGGCCGCGATCTGCGCGGCCAGGCCCGGTTCGTACGTCACCCCGCGGTGCGGGCCGGCCGGTGATGGCGCGTTCCAGCGCCGCGGCGCTCATCGCTGACAGGGCGAGGATGCGGTCGTGCAGTCGGCGCCCCACGCCGGGGAGTGCCAGCAGGAGCGGCAGGAGGTCGGCGCGCGGGGTGGCCACCAGGCATAGCGGCGCGGACGGGGCGCGGACCGCCGGGATCAGACCGGCCACCAGCGTGGCGGGCTCCGCGGCCGGGGTGCCGGTGAGCAGCTCCTCGAACTGGTCGGGGTGGAGCAGGACCCGCTTCCCCGGCCGCTTGGCCCAGCGGGACCCCATGGCGGCCGTCCCGACGGCCGCGGCCTCGGACCGCAGCGTGTCCGCGTCGAGTCCCGCGAACGGTCCGAAGGCGACGCGCGTCGGTCAGGATCCGCTTTAGCGGCGCGCCGCCGCAGCGGCAGCTCCAAGCGGTCCCACAGTTCGTCCGACACGATCCACGGCGACCGTTCCCGCGCCGGACCGTACGCTCAACTCCCGCTGCGGATACGGTGATCAGCGCTGGTCCGCCTCATTGTGCCAGCCGCTGTAAGCGGATCAGCGGCGGGCAGGGAGGCAACGCAGGCTTGGGCGACGTGGACGTCCTGGTCGGCGGTGCCGCCGGAGACGCCGACCGCGCCGAGGATACGGCCTGCGGCATCGGTGAGCGGCAGTCCGCCGCCGAAGGAGATCAGGCCGTCGTTGCTGTGCTCGATGCCGTAGACCGGGCCGCCGGGCTGCGAAATCTCGCCGAGAGCCGCGCTCGGCATACGGAACAGGACTGCGGTCTTGGCCTTCTTCAGGGCCAGGTCGATCGAGCCGAGCCAGGCGCCGTCCATCCGGGTGAAGTGCAGCAGGTGGCCGCCGGCGTCAACGATCGCGATATTCATCGCGACGCCGGCTGCGGCGGCGGCCCGCTGCCCGGCGGTGGCGATGCGCGCGGCGGATTCCTGGGTCAGGTCGGTCATGACATGAGCCCCTTCGTTCGTGGTGCGGTGGGTACGCGGTCCAGGCTCGTCGCACAACCTCCGACCGGCCAGAGGGGTGTTCTGGCCGGTCACGGTGTTCCTGGGGACGAAAGCCCCAGGAACACCTCGTCAGGCCGGTGTGACAATGGGCGGCGTGAGCGAGCTCGGAGACTTCCTCAAGGCCAAGCGGGCGGCGATCTCCCCTGGCGAGGTCGGGCTGCCCCCGGTCGGTAACCCGCGCCGGGTCAGCGGCCTGCGTCGCGAGGAGGTCGCGCAGCTGGCCGCGATCAGCGTCGATCACTACACCCGCCTCGAGCAAGGCCGGGTGACCACCGCCTCCGACAACCTGCTGGCAGGCCTCGCCCGCGCCCTGAAGCTGACCGAGGACGAGCACCGCTACCTGCGGCTGCTCATCGCGCCCCGGCCCTCCCGTGGTGTGCCGTCCGCTGCCGTTGCCGCTCCCGTGCAAGACCTTCTGGACGCCATGGTGCGCACGCCCGCCGTGGTGCTCGGCCGCCGCACCGACATCCTCGCCTGGAACGCCGCCGCCACCGCCCTCTTCCTCGACTTCGCAGACCTGCGACCGGAGCACCGTAACCTCGTCCGCCTGGTCTTCCTCCACCCACGTATCCGCGCGCTGTACCCCGAATGGGAGCAGGTCGCCGCCGACGCCGTCGCCCGGCTGCGCATGGACGCCGTTCACGTCCCGGACGATCCTCGGCTGAGCAAGCTCGTCGGCGAGTTGTCGGTCAGGGATGACGACTTCCGCCGCTGGTGGGGCGGGCACGCCGTGCGCGCCGCCAGCGGCGGAAGAAAACGGTTCCGCCACCCCGTCGTGGGTGAGCTGGACCTCGACTGGCAGGCCATGCGGCTGGCCACCACCACCGACCAGACACTCGTCGCCTACACGGCGCCCGCAGGCACCCTCGCCCACGACGCCCTGCGCGTCCTCACCGCCCAGGCCGCCCCCGGCCCGGCCGCGTCGGCGAAGACCGCCGGGCCGAGCCGGTCTGCGGCACGATGACGACTGGCCCTTTGGCTGGCCGGTCGAGTGGGGGACCGGAGAGGAGCGGGTCTCCCGGACGGTGCGGGAGCTCGGCCAGGTGCCGATGGTGAACAGCGATCCGATCCGCTGGTTCTAAGGGCATGGAATCCGCTCCGTCACAACCCTCCGGAAGTCACGAAATCCCTCGACTCGCAAAATCCGCCGGAGGGCACAGAAATGTTCAGTCCGCAAATCCGGAAGAGGGCACATAGTCCGTTCGGCCGCAACGGTATTGACTAGAAACTCTAAACTTGACAGCGTCGTGGAGTCTTCTTATGGTCCAGTCGTTCAGGTTCCCGCCGATCGATATCCGAAGGTGTTCATGACCGCGTCTCCAGCGTTGCCGAAGTCCAGGCAGCAGTTGATTCTTGCCGTTCTTATGTTGTGTTCGCTGCTGATTTGGCTGGAAAATACCGTCCTGAGTACTACGCTGGAGACCCTTGCCGACCCGGTCCGTGGACTGGGGGCCCATCCCGGTCAGCTGCAATGGGCGACCGGTTCGTACACTCTGGCCTTCGCCACATTGATGTTCACTGCGGGCGCACTGGGTGATCGGTTCGGTCACCGGACAGTGTTTTCCAGTGGATTGGTGATATTCGCCGGGTCCTCGCTGTGGGCGGCGTACGCCAGCGATGTGGGTCAGCTGATCGCAGCCAGAGCTGCGATGGGGGTGGGCAGCGCGCTGATCACGCCCGCCAACTTGGCCATCCTTATGTGGACCTTCACCGGCGCCGCGCGGGCCGCCGCGATCGGCATTTTCTCGACGTCGGCCGGTGTCGGAATGGCTGCCGGCCCGGTGCTGGCCGGGTTTCTGCTCGATCATTTCTGGTGGGGCTCGGTCTTTCTGATCAATGTCCCGGTCGCGGCATTGGCGTTGGTCGGGCTCGCCGTGCTGGTTCCGAATTTCCGGAGCCTCACTCTGCGGCCACTGGACCCCGCTGGAATGTTGCTGTCGATCAGTGGGCTCGTGGCGTTGGCCTACGGGCTGATCCGGGCGGGGCAGGTGGCCGCCTGGAGTCGTACCGACGTCTGGGCGCCGATCGTTTTCGGTCTGGTTCTGCTGGCCGTTTTCGTACTCGTCGAGCTGCGTGTCAAGGTGCCCAGCTTTGATCCGCGACTACTCACGCAACGCACATTCGGTGGCGGCAATGTGGCGCTCGGATTGCTGCTCTTCGGGGTGGCCGCCATCACTTTCTATAACGCCTTCTACCTCCAAGGCGCGCTCGGATTTTCGCCGATGAAGGCTGGTGTGGCCAATATCCCGACCGCATTCGGCGCGCTCGCGGGGGCGCCCCTTGCCGCGCGCCTGGTTCGCCGCCTGCCGCTACGCCTTGTCACCGTGCCGGCGCTGACCGTGGCTGCGCTGACCATGGGCGGGTACGGGTTTCTCGGGCTCCACACTCCACTCGTCTGGATCGAGACCCTGTTGTTGATACAGGGACTCTCGATCGGCATGGTGATCGGCCCCGTTACGGCCGCATTGCTCAGCAACCTGCCGTTGGAACAGGCCGGTGCGGGATCGGCCGTCACCAACACCGTGCGACAAACCGGCAGTGTGATCGGCATCGCAGTAGGCGGCACGATCATGTCGATCGTGTACCGACGTGCGATCGAACCTTCGCTGGAGGGTGCACCCGGACCGGTGCGGGATCAGGCGCGAGTCTCCGCCGAACAGGCCCGCCACGTCGCCACCGCTCTCCACCGGCCCGCTCTCGCTCAGGCGGCTGATGATGCGTTTATCCAAGCCATGCACGTCGGCGCGGGCTGGATCGCGGTCGTCGTACTCCTCGGAGCAGCTGTGCTGCTGATCACCTTGCCTGCTGCCGGAAAGAAGAAGGGCCCGATACCGGAGCCGGACTGCGAAGAGGCCCGCAGCTCCGTCTGAGAGCGCGAGGACAGAACCCAGGCTCAGGCCCGCCGCAAGGCAGGTCCTGGGCACCGACGGCCTTGACGAGCTGCCTTCCCAGCGCATCGCCGAGTGCGCTCGATCGCGATGATGCTCAGCCGACCGGGCCCGCCATCATGTGCGGCGGCCGTACCGCCGGTTCGAGCAGCGACAATGTCCGCTGCCGCGCGTCGAGGCCGACGCGGATGCCGACCGGCATCGGCAGATTCGGGCCGGCGTGTCCGAACTCGACGTTGCCCAGGACCGGGATGTCACGGCCGCCGAGGACGTCGAGGACCATCTCGGGGAGGGCCGGGGACGCGTCGGGCGCCTCCAGTCCGCTGATCGCGTGCGGAACGCCCACGACCATGCCGGAGATTCGATCGAGGACGCCGCAGTGCCGCAGTGTCTGCAGATAGCCCCACACGTGCGACGCCAGGCCGCCCGTCTCCTCCCAGAACAGCACCGCGCCGTCGAACCACTCGAGCGGCAGCGCGTAAGACGTCGCCTGCGCCAGCACGACGCGGTTGAGCAGCCCACCGATCAGGCGGCCTTCGGCACGACCTGGACGCCAGCACTCCCACGACGGGGTGGAGGGCAGCGCCCCGATCGCCTCCGTGCCGGTCAGCAGCGTCGAGTAGAGCTTCTCGAGTTCGGCTCTGCGCGCCGCGGGCGCGGCCTGCCACGCCCCGCCGAGACCGGGCGTGGCCAGCTCGGCATGGAACCCGACCAGACCCGCGCGCGCGTAGAGCACCAGATGCAGCAACGAGATATCGCTGTAGCCGAGGATCGGCTTGGGGTCGGCAGTAATCGCCTCGACGTCGATCAGGTCCAGATAGCCGAGCGCCGTCTGGCCGCCGTCGTGCGCGATGATCGCGCGCACCTCTGGATCACGCAGAAGAGCGTTGAGTTCCTCGGCGATCTCGACCGGCCGGGCCGCGCTCCACCAGTGGTGCCGCCCAGCCTCGAGGAGCGGCGACCGACGCACGCGGAACCCCATCCGCTCCAGCACGACCACCGCCTGCTCGAGGGCGGGCTCGAAAACGGCATGGAGCGGCCCGGACAGCGACGCGATGGCGACGAGGTCTCCGGGCCTCAGGGCACGGGGGCGAAGCAGTTGGGGCGGTGCGGAATCGATCACCGACGCAGTCTCCCCGCGCGCCCGGCAACACGCCACACATTTACCGGTCGACCGCTCAGCCCGGATACCCCGGCTGGTCCCCATCCGTGCGGCTCGTCCGGTGTCTGCTGAGCGCGTTGCCGTCCGACCGTGCCTGAGCCCGAAAGCGCACGAGGAGCTCGGCATCGCGGTATGAGGAACCGCGGGTATCAGGTGCTGGGCGGGCGGAGAGGGACGACGTTGCCGGGAGCCGAGGCGGGCCGGGCGGCCGCGCGGTGCCGGTGAGTGAGAACGGCGTTGGCGAGGGACAGGCTGGTCACCAGCCGGCGGAGCTCTTGACGTTCCGTTCGCCGGGCGGCGGCGAGTCTTCGGCAGTGCCGGCCGTTTGGCCGGTTTCGCCGGGCTGGCCCCGCGACTCCGGCCGCGCCGGCGGCAACCTGCACAGACCTCGCCGCTGCCGCCGCTTGGGAAGTCCCGAACTGTCGGTGCCGCGGGTGGATGGCCGGTACGGCCCGCCGAGTCGACTCGCTGTGTCACGCGGTCCTCAGGGTGCGTGCTGTGCCGGGCCAGACCCGCGCGTCGCCGGCGGACCGGCCGACGGTCGCGGCGGTGATCCGCAGCGGCGTGGTGCCGTAGGAGTTGGACAGCCGGATCCTCAACGTGGAACCGCCGGTTGCCACGCGGACCACTTGGCGTATGGACTGGTCGGCGAACCCCTGACGTGACCAGTTGAGGCCCCAGTCCGCGTTGCCCTCGACGGGCTGTTGCATGGCCGTACCCCACGCCTCGGTCCACACCGGCCCTTCGGCGGCGCGCGGCTGCGGCCGCGCGTCCTCGTGCGCCACGGCTGCCGTCGAGACAACGAGCGCGGTGAGTACCGCCGCGGTGGGGGCGAACGTGCCTCGTCGTCCCGTCTTCTTCCATGGTCGCGGCTTTGCTGCACGCATGAGGGATCTCCTCCGAAAAAGAGTGACGAGGAGATCTCAGCGTCCTTCGAGCGCGAGATCATCACGGCTGTCCCCCGCATGCGTCTTCGGGTTGGCCCTACCAGGGCCGGACCCGCGTGCTCCGCCAGGTGAGGTCGACGAGAGCACATGGTGGCTGCCCGACGGCGCATCGAAACCTTTCGATGCCGTCGGACCCGTGCCGCGGCGTCATTGTCCCCATCCCACCCCCGTGCGTGTCAGCGTCCACTCTGACCAGGGGAGAACCGATCCGCGAGGTCGCCTCCATTTCGTAAAGGTTGCCGAAACTATTGACAACCCCCCTGGCGGGTCTGACTGTGGTGACGCTTCCGGTCGCGCATGACATGCACACAGCCATCGGTGCCACCTCGCCGATGAACGCGAGGTGCGCTCGGCATGTCTCCCGGTCACCGACGGTCCACCGTTCGCGAGGAGGAAACGTACGCATGAGCAAATCCCCTGAGAACTCCAGCCCCCCGCAGGTCAGTCGCAGGAAGCTCGTGCTCGGCGGCGCCGGGGCGTTGGCGGCGGCGGCCGGGTCGGGCCTGCTGTTACCCGGCACGGCACGTGCCGACCAGGTGATCACCAGTAACTCGACCGGCACGTACAACGGGTACTACTACTCCTTCTGGACCGACGACCCGGGCTCGGTCTCCATGACTCTCGGGGCCGCCGGGCAGTACAGCAGCCAGTGGAACGACACCAACAACTGGGTCGGCGGCCTCGGCTGGAGCACCGGCAGCCGCAGGACCGTGACCTACTCCGGCACCTTCAACCCCGGCAGCAACGGCTACCTCGCGCTCTACGGATGGACCTCCAACCCGCTGGTCGAGTACTACATCGTGGAGAACTTCGGCCCGTACAACCCAGGGTCCGCCGGCACGCGGCGGGGCACGGTCAACGCCGACGGCGGAACGTACACCCTCTACGAGTCCACGCGGGTCAACGCGCCGTCGGTGGAGGGCACCAGGACCTTCCAGCAGTACTGGAGCATCCGGAACAGCAAGCGGTCCAGCGGCACCATCAACACCGGCACCCACTTCGACGCCTGGCAGGCGGCCGGGATGCCGCTGGGGTCCTTCAACTACTACATGATCATGGCCACGGAGGGCTACCAGAGCAGCGGCAGTTCCAACATCACCCTGGGCGATGGCGGGAGCACCACTCCGCCTCCCGGCGGGGGCACACCGGGGACGGGCGCCTGTAGCGCCACGTACCGCACCACCAACTCGTGGAGCAACGGCTTCAACGGGGAGGTGACCATCACCGCGGGCAGCGGCGGCGCCAGGGACTGGAAGGTGCCGGTGACGTTCGCCGGCGGCCAGACCGTCACCTCGATCTGGAACGGGACGGCGAGCTGGAGCGGGAACGTGATGACCGTGACCCCGGTCGGCTGGAACGCCAGCCTGAGCCCGGGACAGTCGGCCTCCTTCGGCTTCACCGTCAACGGCTCCCACACCACGCCGCCCTCGGTGGGCAGTTGCAGCGTCGGCTGACCCCGGTGCCCTCCCCGCACCCTTCACGCTCCGGCGCGGTCCCCCCTGCGGCACCGCGCCGTTGCCCGCCCGGAACCAGGCGTGCGGCGGCTCCGGCGAGACGTCGGGTGGCCTCGCGGGGACGGGAGTCTGACGACAGCCCGTGGCGCCGATTCATCCCTCCTGCTCTCCCGGGCCACGTGGTGGGCTGGCCTCGGGGCACCACCAGGTGCCGGGGGGAGGGAGCCGCGGCGCGGAGGTCAGTTCGTCCAGATCTCCGCGCGGACCAGCCACCGCCCGGCGGCCACTCGGGGACGCCGATCCCTTCTACGAGACCGGCGGCACAGCCCTCCGCAGCGACGACTACCACGTCCGCGCCCTGCTGGAAGGCACGCTCCGAGCGCCTCGGTCGCCTTCGAACCGGCCCCGTCAACGCCGCCGGATAACGATCGTCAGGCGGGCGTCAGTCGAATGTCAGGGTGCCTGGCCACCATGGACGAGCAGCGAGAGGGCCGCCGTGACAACGGCTGAAGCCCATCACCTCGCCGTTGCTCACAGGTGTTCGCCGGTTCGCCCGCATCAAGGGGGGATTTCGCGCATGACCGAAGATCTTCGGCCCCGCGAAGCACGCCGCGGTCGTGGAGTTCAGCAGTCCGTCGGCCTGACGGCCGACGGCTTCGCCGGCCCGCGTACCTGGGCGGCCCCGTACCCCCGACCGAACCGGCGCGCGCTGCGCCGCTCCGCCCGTCACACCGGTCCCCCGGGACTGGCCGGCACTCCTGAGGGACAGTCATGAGGACATCACGCACCCGGGTCCGGGGCGTGCTCGGCGCGGTCGTGGCCCTGATCGCCACGGCCGTGCCCGGCGCCGCCTGGGCGGGCGGATCCCCTGCCACGGCCGCGGCCGCGTGCCAGACCCGGGAAGGGGCCGAGCACGTCGACTGGACCGGCATGTGGTTCGACCACGACGTGGTGTGCGACAACGCGCCGGGGGACGTACGGCTCCAGTCCTTCTCGTCCAGCCCGGTGGTCGGGCGGATGCTCACCACCCGGAGCTGGTTCGTCTGCTGGAAGCTCGGCGACGCGTACGCCGACGGCAACAGCATCTGGTACTACACGCAGGGCGACGAGGTCGTGAGCCGGCCCTCCACCCAGGCATGGGGCTACATGCCGGCCTCGATGGTGTACTCCGGCACCCATCCGGCGCCCGGTCTGCCCAGGTGTCCCTGGGGATGACGAGATCACAGCGGTGCCACCGAAGGGGAGACATGACCACGTACGAGCCGGCCGGGAGACCTGGACGACGCCGAGCGGGCCGCTGGGCCATGCTCGCCACCGCCGCCGCCCTGGCCACGGCCCTGACCACGCCGCCGTCGGCGGCCGACACCGGGCAGGAGGCCGGGGCGCAGCGGATCTGCGACATCCGGACCGGCGTGTCCCACACCGACCACACCGGCAGGACCTTCACCACGGACCTTTACTGCGAGAACGCTGTCGCGGACGTCTTCGCCAGCCCGCAGAACTACGGCACCGTGGTCGCCAAGCTCGTCACCACGCTGAGCTGGTTCGTGTGCTGGGAGACCGGCGAACTGCACGCCGGCGGCAACCGCATCTGGTACTACACGCAGGGCGACCGCATCCTCAACTGGCCCCTGCGCGAGGGCTGGGGCTACGTTCCCGCCTTCTCCCTGTGGACGGCGGAGGACCCCTTCCCAGGCCTGCCGCCGTGCGTGCCCGCGCTGAGGCAGAAGACCGGCCCGGCGGCGGGGTCATGACCCGGGCCACGCCGGGCCGCAGAGCCCGTACCGTCGCCGGGGCCTTCCTGCTCGCGGCCACAGCGGTGCCGTCCACGGCCTCCGTCGCCGCCGGCGCCCCCGTTCAGCGGACGTGTCACATCCGTGAGGGCGTGACGCACCAGGACACCCTCGGCAACGCCTTCACCAAGGACCTGTACTGCGAGAACAGCCCGGGCAAGCTGTACGCGCGCGCCTCGTTCGTGGCCCCGGTGACCGGGATGCTCAACAGCACGACCAGCTGGTTCGTCTGCTGGACCATGGGCGAGCCGCATCCGGGCGGCAACAACGTCTGGTACTACACCCAGGGGGACGAGACGGTGCAGATGCCGTCGATCAATGCCTGGGGCACCATCCCCGCCAACCACCTGTGGACGGACCAGGATCCCTTCCCGGGGCTGCCGCGCTGCCCCTGGTGGTAGGCCCCGTCGACCCGCGGCCCGCGCACCTGCCCTCCCGCACGCCGCGAAGTCCTTCAGCCGCCTCAGATGCCGGTTGATGAACCGCGTGTGTTCATCGAGTGGATCCGGCAACACCCCGTCGAACAGCCTGTTCTCGACCCGCTCCGGTCCCCACCATCGGGTCCACGCAACGTGCTCTCCGGCGACAAAGCCCACCGAATCCCCTTGATCCGTCGCAACCGTGGTCGGCATTCAAGCGCATCGCACAGCCGGCCGACCAGCAGCTCAGCGTGGGCGCCCTCAGGGCGACCGCCTGGCCGCCCGGCTCGGCGACGGAATATGTACCGTTCCGGTCAGGTCCGTACCCGCCCCGGCCACGGCACTGACGCGCGGGCCGTTCGTCAGCGGTTCCGGTAACGGGCCGCGTTCTCGCTGGTGATCTGCGACAGCGGTGCCGGCATGGCGTCCGGGTCGAACCATCCGATGGCGGAGCATTTCTCCGGTTCACGGATCTCGGGGGAACCCGCGGTGTGGCGGGCCAGGTATGTGACGGCCACCCAATGCTGCCGCTCGGCCGGAAGGATGTGGTCGAAGGCTCCCAGGCATCCGAAGATTGTGATCTCGATCCCGTACTCTTCCTGGAGTTCACGGCGAATCGCGTCTTCCAGCCGCTCGCCGAAGTTCACCTCTCCACCGGGGAACTCCCACGTCCCGGACTCATTGCGCGCCCCGCCGCCTCTGCGGGCCATGAACACGCGGCCGTCCGCGTCGAAGACCATGGCGCCCACACCCACCCCGATGCAGTGACGTCCGGGTTCGATCATTTCTCCTGACAGCTCTTGCAGGTACTCGGTCATTGGGCCAGCTCATTTCACCGTGGGCAGGAGCAGCCGAACCGTACCGAGCCAGGCGAAGGCGGTGGACGTGACGATGAACGCCACGATGTAGGTTTCGTACCACCGGAACAGGTTCCACAGTTTCGGCTTGGTCCGGAAGCCCGGATGGACGATCTTGTCGGTCAGCTCGCATTCTTCCTGCCGATAGTCGATCCAGGCAATGACTCCGATGATGATGAGCATCACGCTAAACCCGGCGATGACCGTGTTCAGGGACATGAGCGCGATCATTCCGGAGCGTGCGGTGGCCGCGTCGAGCCCCCAGCTCCTGTACCCCACGAACAGAGCGAGTGTCGCGCCGACCACGGCGGTCGCCAGTGCCTGATAGAGCGCCAGAAACCGGTACACGTTCTCGTTCAGAGTGTGGATTTGCTGGAGAATATACCGATAACGCTCGAGTGCGAACTCCCGCACGCAATCGGGATCGGCGTTCCGGGCGCCGCCTTCGGAAGTGCCGTTCCGTACGGAGGGCTCAGCGGTCTCCTGAGGCTCGGGCGCGCCTAACACGGTGGCGCCGGGCTCTTGGCTGTCCGAACGACAAGGCTCTTGGAGGTCGGCCATGGCGTCCACGGTAGTGGGCCGACCTCTGAACGGCGCCGATTCGGGCGACATCGATCGGGCGGCATTGTCCACGGGCTGCCGCCCCACTGCGACCCGTGCGCCGCACCAGTGTGGCTGTGTCACGTGTGACGAAGACCCGTCTGCCCGCCGCTCGCTCACTCGGCGCGCGCGGCCGGCATGGAGCGCGGAGTGCGGCTCACGAGCAGTTCTCGTCCGGGTGTGCGATGTGATCACTCGATCGTGAGTTCTTCCTTTTATGTCCCCGGCGCGGCGCGATTCTGGGTCGGACGGCGTGTTAACGGCGCCGCTCGGACGTGGACGGGAGGGGGACGGGCATGACGCGGGGAACGGATGGCCGCGGGAGCTTGGACGAACGGACGGTGCTGCTGGTGGCCGGAGTGGCCGATCTGGCGGTGAGCACGCTGGGGTCGGCTCTGGGGACGGTGCGGGGGCTGCTGCGCCGCTCGGACGCCGCGGACCTGGCCGCGGAGGCCGAGCAGGACCTGATGGCGCGCGGCCGTATCGCGCTGGACCGGTACGCGGCCGTTCCCCCGGCCCACCTGGAGACTCTCGCCCAGCACGCCCTGTCCCGGCGGGCCGCCGGTGATGTCTGAGCGGTGGGAGCCGGCCGCGTTCAAGAGCCGCGTCGACGAGGTCCTGCGCGACTTCGTCGCGCAGGAGGCCGACCAGCTGGCGGCGGTCGACCCTGCCCTGGAGCCGGTGGCCGGGCAACTGGAGGCGGCGGTCGCGGACGGCAAACGGCTGCGGGCGGCGTTCTGCTACTGGGGCTGGCGTGCGGCGGGACAGCCGGACAGTGACGCGCTGGTGCGGGCGGCGGCCTCCATGGAACTGGTGCATGCCGCTGCGGTCGTGCATGACGATCTCATCGACGACAGCCCGTTGCGGCACGGTCGGCCCACGGCCCATGTGGCGCTGCGCGGTGCGGTACGTCATCGCCCGCGTGCCGTCTGCGCCGCCAGGTCACTGGCGATGCTGGTCGGGGACCTGTTGATGTCGCTGGCCGGGCAGATGTTCACCACCAGCGGTCTGCCCGCGGCGTACCTGTCCCGGGCTCGTCCTTCATGGGCGGTGCTGGCCCGGGAACTGGTCGCGGGCGAGTGCCTGGAGATCCTGCACACCGGGGCCGATCCGGACACCGCTGCGTCGCTGAAGGTGATTCGGTACAAGACCGCCAAGTACACGGTCGAACAACCCCTGCTGATCGGCGGCGCGTTGGCCGGGGCCGGTGGGCGGCTGCGCGAGGGCTACTCCGCCTACGGGCTGCCGCTGGGCGAGGCGTTCCAGCTGCGGGACGACCTGCTCGGCCTGTTCGGCGATCCGGAACATACCGGCAAGGCCAACGCCGACGATCTCTGCGGCCATCGGCCCACCGCTCTGCTGGCGGAGACCTGGCGTAGGGCCGGTGAGGACGAGCGGGAGCGGTTGCGCGGCCTGCTCGGCCGACGCGACCTGGGCACCGAGGGGCTGGACACGGTCCGCGAGCTGATGCGCCGGCTGAAGACACCCGACCTCATCGAGGACATGATCACCGCGCGGGTCGAGACGGCTCTTGGCGCTCTGCACGAGCTCGACGTTCCCGCGCACGCTGCCGCGGCCCTGACCGCACTGGCGCGCTCCGCGGCGGTCCGCCGGTCCTGACCTCTCACACCGGGATGGGCGGTCCGTGCTCCCCGGCGGCCACCGCCCCGCCTCGTGGAAATCCCCCCCATACAAGGAGTTCTGCCATGACCCGCACCGAGGCCTCGATGGACGCCCTGCGCCAGGCCGGTGACGACCTCGCCGACGCCGTCGTCGCCGAACTGTTCGAGCGCGGGGAGGTGGGCAAGTTCAACGCCCTGATGCGCCACGTCTCCACCGCCGGCGCCCCCCTGCCGGACGGGCTGCCCGACGTCGCACGCGAGTACCTTCAGGCCACCGGCGTGCCACCGGCGTGGGTGGACTGGGGCGAGATGGAGAAGGCCCGGCTGTTCTTCATCGACAACAACGTGCACATCTCCACCGCGCTGTCCTTCGCGTCCATGCCCGCCTGCTACGTCGTCCCGCACGTCGCGAAGCTGCTGTCGGCCACCCACGGGCTGAACTACCCGTCCAAGCGGATGGCGGAGACCGGCCAGTTCACCGTCTACCTCATGCGGCCCGACGCCTTCGAGGCAGGAAGCCGGTTCGTCCCGGCCGCCCAGAAAGTGCGCCTGCTGCACGCCTCCATCCGGCACCACCTCAAACGGGAGGACCGCTGGGACACCGCAGCGATGGGGACGCCGATCTGCCAGGAGGACATGATCGGCGGGCAGATGTTCTTCTCCCTCCTGGTCCTGGACAGTCTGCACCGGCTCGGCATCCACATGAGCGTCGAGGGAGCCGAGGCGTACTTCTACGCCTGGCGTGTGGTCGGCGCGATCCTGGGTGTCGACCAGGAGGCCGTTCCCAAGACCCTGGAAGAGGCCCGGCGGTTCCTCGACCTGTACATGGTTCGGCACATGGGGCCCTCCGAAGAAGGCGCCCGCCTGACCCGGCAACTCATCGACCTCTACGAGGAGGTCGTGCCCGGCACCTTCTTCGACCCCATCGTCTCGGCCCTGATCCGCTACCTGATCGGCGACACCTGCGCCGACTGGCTTCAGGTCCCCCGTACCCCATGGGACACCGTCGTCAACACCGTGCCCCACCTGCTCGGCGTGCTGGAGACCATCGAGGACCGCTCCCCCCTCGGAGCCTGGGCGCTGGACCGCCTCGGCCACCTCACCACCATCTTCGAGCTGTCCTCCCTCACCCGCGGACGCGTCATGCACTACGCCATCCCCGAACAACTGAAGAAGGACTTCGGTGTCAGCGGCACCCTGCGACGCACCCACCGGTGGACACCGCCCGCCACCACCATCTCGTAGGACCCACCGCCCCCACCGTTCGGGCTCGTTCAGGGCCCACTCGCCGATGTCGAGGTAGAACGCCCGCACGGTCATCTTCACGTATAGCTGCGGCCCGCAGCGGCAAGTAGCGCGGCCACTGACGGACCGCAGGAAAGATTGCCGCGGCACACGATTCGCCGCAGCGGGTCCTTCAGCGGCGCGCCGGAGACGTCAGTGATGTCCTTCGGGGCGGCGGCCTGCGCAACCGACGGGCCGGGTGGATCGTCTTTTGGGCATGACGCACCCGAGCCCTGTACCGTCCCCGGCTCCGCCTGCCTGGCCGCACTGCGGCCACGGTGCCACCGCGGAGGACCCGGTCGGCTGCTGCGGCATCCATGTCCCCGGCCACACCGCGTGTCTCGCCCATCTGAACGACGCCGACCGCGACGCTTATCTGGCCGGCCTGGCCCCCGGCAGCGACATCGACCACCGTGGCACACCCTTCACCGAACCACTCCTCCAAGCTCTTCTCCACGCTTTCCACGACCCCGCCATAGGAAAACCCCACCTCGGCACCGCCAAATTTGACAGAGCGCAGTTCTCGGGCACCGCAGCGTTCAGCGGCGCGCGGTTCTCCAGTGACGCCAGGTTCTTCGACGTGCGGTTCTCCGGCACTGCCAATTTCACCGGAGCCCAGTTCTCCCGCGACGCCTGGTTCAACAGAGCGCAGTTCTCCGGCATCGCCGAGTTCAACAGAGCGCAGTTCTTCAGGGACGCCCAATTCGGCGAGGTGCAGTTCGCCGAAGCCTGGTTCACCGGGGCGCAGTTCTCGGGTCTCGCCTGGTTTGCCGGAGCGCGCTTCTCCGACTTCGCCCGGTTCGATGAGACGCAGTTTTCCAGCGACGTCTTATTCGTCGCGGTTCAATTCACCGACTACGTCCGGTTCCACGAGGCGCAGTTCTCCAGTGAAGCCAGTTTCATTGAAACACAGTTTTCCAGCAGCGCCGGGTTCGGCGGCGCGCGGTTCTCCAGCGATGCCAGTTTCACTAGAGCACAGTTCTCCAGCGCTGCCAATTTCACCGGAGCGCGGTTCTCCGGCGACGCCCAGTTCATCGAAACGCGGTTCTCCGGCACCGCCTCGCTCGGGCCCGTGGTGTGTGCCAAAAAGGTGGATCTCTCCGGTGCGGTGTTCCAGGTGCCGGTGACGCTGGACATCGCGGCGTCGCAGGTTCACTGTGGCAGGACCCGGTGGGAGTCGACAGCGACCCTGCGTCTGCGCTACGCAGTGGTAGATCTCAGCCATGCGGTGCTGTCCTTCCCCGTGGCGGTGACCGCTCACCCCGCCCCATTCATGACGGTAGACGAGAGCTTGCTGGCAGGCACCGACAGCGAAGTCAGGGTGACTTCGGTGCGTGGAGTGGACGCCATGTACCTGGTCCTGACCGACATCGACCTGACCGACTGCCTGTTCTCCGAGGCTTTCCACCTCGACCAGCTCCGTCTGGAAGGGCACTGCATCTTCGCCGCCGCCCCCACCGGCCTGCACTTCCGCCGCGCCATATGGCCCTACCAGTGGACTCGTCGCCGCACCCTGGTCGAGGAACACCACTGGCGCGCGCAGACCGCCGGCCAGCCGGCCCCGGCTGCGGGCCAGGCCCTCTCCACCCGTCTCTGGCGCACCGGGCCGGACCATCTCGACCCCGGCCTCACCCCCGGTCCGGAGGACGTGGCAACGCTCTACCGGCAGTTACGCAAGGCGTTTGAGGACGGTAAAAACGAGCCGGGAGCAGCGGACTTCTACTACGGCGAAATGGAGATGCGCCGCCACGACCGCACCGGCACCCCGCCCGGCGAACGTTTCCTGCTATGGGGGTACTGGCTGCTGTCCGGTTACGGTCTACGCGCTTCCCGCGCCCTGGGCTGGCTCGCTGTCGCCATGCTCGTCACCATCGTGTTGCTGATGAGCCTAGGGCTTCCAGAGGACTCCCCGAAACAGGAAGCGACCGGCACGGTGCCACCCGATGGAGGCAAGGTCACTTTCGAAATCAGCAAGGCCGACCCGAAGAACCCCACCGGGGACAGGTTCACAGGCAAGCGCTTCGAGAAGGCATTGAACGTCACACTCAACTCCGTGGTGTTCCGCTCCAGCGGACAGGACCTGACCACGACCGGTACCTACATCGAGATGGCCTCTCGCGTGACCGAACCCGTCCTTCTCGGTCTCGCGGTCCTGGCCCTCCGCAACCGCGTCAAACGCTGAGCCGCCGTCCTCACGGCCAACCCAGGAGAACACCGGAGCCACCACGCACTGAAGCGACCGGGCTGCCCGCTCGGCCACCAGGACGCCGCCGGCGGCTCCGGTGTGGCCCCGGCCGCGTGCGCCGACTGCGCAGGAGCCACGGGGCCGGGCGACGAAACCGCGGCTCAGGGGCGTCCGAGGGCGCGGACGGTCCATCCGGGGTCTCGCCAGGTGCCGCACGGCGTGGTTCTCCCCGTCGCTCGGTGCATGGTCCTCGCCCGTGGGCTCCCGGCTTGGCAGGAGCGCTCCTCAGGGGCCGGTGGGGCGCCCCGCCCACACCGTGGGGGTCCGGCCCGACCAGGGACTTGCCTGTTCGAGTTGTCCGGCGAGGCGGAAGAGGCGGCCTTCGAACCCGTAACCGGCGGCGAACTGCATACCGATCGGGAGCCCCGTCTCGGCGTCGGCCGTCACGGGCACGGACATGGCGGGCGTGCCGGCCACGTTGAACGCCATGGTGAACGGTGAGCGGTCGTTGAGGCAGGCGATCCAGCCGAGGCCGTCCAGCGCCTCAGCGCCCCCGGCATAGGTGCCCAGGGGCACGGGCAGTTCCGGCAGAGTCGGGGTGAGCAGCATGTCGCGGGTGTCGAAGTACCGTGCCATGCTTCGAGCGACCCGGTTCCGGATCGTGAGAGCGGTGACCAACTGGGCGCCGCTGACCCGCTGTCCGTAGTGGTAGCCGGCCAGGGTGGGCGGCTCGAGGGTCGAGGAGTCGACGGGCCGGTCGAAGGCGGCAGCCAGTTCGTCGACCTGGGCCGTCAGATTCGCCGTCATCAGGCGGGCGTTGGCCAGGACGAACTCCTCCCAGCCGGCCCCGAGGTCGACCTTGGCCTCCTCCACCTGGTGGCCGAGGGATTCGAGCAGACGCACGGTGCGAGAGAGCGCGTCGGCCACGGGCGGGGTGGTGCGGCGTCCGCCCCACGCCTGGGTGAGGACACCGATCCGCAGCGGGCCCGGGGGGCGGGTGACTTCCTGTGCGTACGGCCGGGACGGCTGCTGGGCGAAGTAGGGGTCGCCCGGTTCCGGGCCGCGGATCTGGTCGAGCAGTGCCGCACTGTCGCGTACCGTGCGGCTGACGCTGCCGTGCACGGCCAGGCCGTTGAAGACCTCGTCGACGCCGGGGCCCATGGAGACCCGGCCGCGGGTGGGCTTCAGCCCGAAGAGGCCGTTGTAGGCGGCGGGGATGCGCAGCGAGCCGGCGGCGTCGGTGGCGTGTGCGATCGGGACCACCCCGGCGGCGACAGCCGCGCCCGCGCCCCCGCTGGATCCGCCCGCGCTCCGCCTCAGGTTCCACGGGTTGCGGGTCGCGCCGTACAGCAGTGGTTCCGTCGTGATGCTGTAGGCCATCTCCGGTGTCGCGGTCCGCCCGAACGTCACAAGGCCGGCGCGGCGGAAGCGCAGCATCAAGGAGGAGTCGGCGCCGGCGACGTTGCCGAGTGCGAGACGGCTGCCCAGCTCCATCCGCCTCCCGGCCATGGAGACCGCGATGTCCTTGATCAGGAAAGGGACCCCGGCCAGCGGTGTGCCGGTCGGATCGGGGGCGTCGTCGGTCGGCCATGTCTCCACGATGGCGTTGATCCGCGGATTGACCGCCTGCGCGGCCTCGCGTGCGGCTGTCTCCACTTCGGCGGGGGTCACCTCGCCTTTGGCCACCAGCTCCGCGAGCCCGACCGCGTCGAAGCTCACGTACTCGGAAACTCTCACTGTCCCTCCCAGCAGATAAGACGATACCGTTGGGTCTCTTGCGATACCCAACGGTATCGCATGGAACGGACTGGTACCGTTGGCAGCGGGTGGGGGCCCGCACCGGACCGGACGCCATGGAGAAGCCGTGCCATCGACCGCCAGAAGGCCGAACAGGGTGGCGAAACTGCCGCCCCGTGAGCGCATCCTCGACGCAGCGGAAGAGCTCTTCCAAAGCGAGGGGATCCGCCGGGTCAGCGTCCAGGCGATCGCCGAGAGGGCCGAGACCACCAAAATGGCGATCTACCGGCACTTCGAAACCAAGGACGCGCTGGTCGCGGAGTGGCTGCGGATCGTCGCCGCCGACTACCAGGCGGCCTTCGACCGGGCCGAGGCCGAACACCCCGGCCGGCCCAGGGAGCAGATCCTTGGCCTGGCTCGCTTCATCGCCGAGGGATTGCCGGAGATCTCGCACCGGGGCTGCCCGTTCATCAACTCCCTCGCCGAGCTGCCCGACCGCTCCCATCCCGCACGGCAAGTGATCGAGAAGCACAAGGCCCACCAGACCCGCAGACTGGTCGGCATGTGCGCCGGGGCCGGGCTGCCCGATCCCGAGCAGGCCGCGGCCGAGATCACCTTCGTACTCGAAGGCGCGCAGGTCAGCACGCAGAACGGAAGCATCGACCAAGCGGGGAATCGGTTGATGAGGACCGTCGAGGGGATCCTGGATCGGCACCGCTGCCGTTGCGGTAGCCCTGACGGACCACCGCAACGGTCTGCGCGCTGAGCACGGCAGCCATCGCGCTGACCCGGGAATCCCACCGCGCGGACGTCAGCGTGCATGGCGCCGACGCCGTCCGGCCCGCCTCCGGCGCCGCGGTCACCGCTGGCCCGGCGTCCTGACCACCGGCCGGCGGTGTTCAGCCGCGCCCGGCGGCCCGGGCGGGAGGAACCACGTGCAGCGTCTCCCTCGACGTACCGCGCCGCGCCCTGCCGGCGGGCATCGTGTGCGTGCAGAACCCCTACAGCCCTGTGGCCCGCGACGACGAGGACCTGCTCAAGCTTCGCGCCGCGGAGCAGATCGCCTGGATGCCCTACTTCCCCCTCGGCGGCGCGGTCCCCGGGACGGCGAAGGTGACCGACGAGCCGGCCGTGCTCGCCGCCGAGCGCCTGGGGCGCACATTGGTACAGGTCGCTCTGGCCTGGCTGCTGCACCACAGCGCCCAGACCCTCCTCATCCCGGGCACCGCCGCCGTCAGCCACCTCGAAGCCAACCTGGAAGCAGGCGCGATCACCCTCGACGAGGAGATCCTCGCCGCGCTCGACGCGATCCCCGCACGCCCAGCCACCACTCCGCACGACTGACCAACCCGGCCCCGGGTTTCAGCCATTGCGAGCCGTCGTCGTCCTCGTGCAGCTCGGACGCATCGGGAGCGCGCGGCAGGCGCAGGGCGCCGGAGACCGGGGTGGAGGCTGTGAAGTTGTCTCCGGCCGTCCTGGTCGAGGGCGCTGAGGGAGCACCGCGCCGGCGGCAGAAGCACCGAGACGGACTCATGCGCTTGTGGGTCACCTGCGCCGCCGACGGCCATAAGCCGTGGCGCCTCAGTTTCGAGGTGCCGCTCGGCGACTGGCCCGGACCGGCCCCATCGCCCAGGTGTGACGGGCCCGGCGCGACATTGAGGACACCGCGTTCGCGCGCGCCGCACTCGCGGTCGAGCCGGGCGACGTCACCCGTCGAGCTGGGTGAGCGCGGCCAGGTTGCGCCCGCGCGTTCGTAGTCCGCGGCCCCCCTCGTACCCGCCCGGCTGATGGGCCCCTGTCAGTGCCCGTCGTATTCAGCAGGTTGGCTACCCGTGGTTCCAGCAGCGGTGAGGAGGAAGTCCACGAAGTGATCTGTCATCGGCTCATCCAGGAGCGGTTCCAAGAAGAGGAACTGGCCTTGCGGATTCACTTCCAGCCACACCGGCTCCCCATGTGGAGCCAACTTGAGATCCACGATACCCATCCGCAACCCGAGCGCAGAAAGCACCGCCATTACCCGCTCCGCGACATCCCGCGGAACTTTCCATTTGGATATGTTGGCGACGCTGAGGTTCGGCCGCCAGTCGAGGACATCTGTTTCTATGAGCGCAGCGTACATCTGCTCACCGAAGCAGTTCAGTCTTATATGTCGGCGCCCTTCGATGTACTCCTGATAGATGGCGGGGCACACATCGAATGACTCTGCGGGTATCAGCTCCGGACTGTCGATGAACTGCGTGAACATCAACGGCCCGCGAGCTCCGACGACCGGCTTGACGATGACTCGCCCGACCTGCTGCTTGAAGGCGATAACATCCTCGCGTGACTGGGAAACGAGTGTCCTCGGTACTCGGAACCCGACTTTTTCCGCTACCGCAAGCTGAAACACCTTGTCCGCAGCCCGATCAGTCGCGTCCGGGGGTGAAATCCACTGCCCCTGGAACTCTGCGGCGAGAACTCCAGCAAGCGCCCCGCGGCAGTCATTGTTCACGAGGCTGCGCTCATGCTCGCCGGTTAACTCGCCAGCCACCTCCTGATCAGCTCGGACCCGCCGCCACCAGAGCAACGCCGCCTCCCCGATGGGCACAGAAGTTCCCTCAGAGGTCCGAACGATGGCGGGGCCGCCTCCGTGCGAACGCCAGGCGAGGCTGTGCTGGCCACTCATTCTGTCGCACTCAACAATATGGAAGTCGCGAACACCCCGGCTGCGGGCCGCGTACTGGATGGCGAGTGAGTGGAAGTCGTTGTGGATTGAAACGGCGAGGATCGTGTCAGACGAGGGCACAGTCATCGCTGATGCACTTGTTGTTACCCTCCGACCCTGATTCGCTCGCCCTGCCTGCTAGATTATCGGCGACTATCTCGATGCCCGTGGTCATTCGGACCGCTTCTTCCCATGCGCGCAGCTGTTCAGGGGTCGTCATGGGGACGTACGAGTTGGGCTGAACAGCCAGCACGACAGGGGGCGGCATCTTGACGAAGCCGTCCTGGCTCTCATCGAGGGGTCGGCCCAGCAGAAACTCGGTCATCGCTCTCGCCTCCAGCGCAAGGAGCGAATTACATTTATCCATGGTCCATGCTGCCACGAATGGGCTAACGACGCACGCCGAGCGGCGACGCGCGCCCGCCCCTGGCGCATAGGGCCGTTCGGTTCTCTCAGAGCTGTCCCGTACCTGCTGGTCACGGATGACATGATCTTCCGTGTCCGGTGTGATCACGGTGATCACGGCGTCGGAGCCCTCCAGAGCGTCTGACCGGAGCCGGCGGCGTGGGGCGGATCCAGCGGAGGCACGGCGGCGGAAGGCGACTGGCGGCGGGGGCCGCGCCGTGCGATCCGCCAGCACCGGGACGCAAAGACGCTCCAGGAGTACGTCCATGCCACTGCGCGCCTGATGCCGCCGGCTTCCCTTCCCTCTGTCCCGGCTCCGGTGCCGCCTCCTGGCGCGGGCCCGTACATCGACGAGGCGCTGATCGCCGACCTGGAGGCCCAGGACACTGCCTGCCGGATGGACAAGCCGTTCGCCCCGGTCCGCGAGCTCAACGCCCACCACGCCGGCCGGCACCCCCGCGCTCGCCGGATGCTGCTGCGTTCCGTCCCTCACACGGTGGGTTTCGCGCGGTGACCGTGGCGGCGTCGTCTCCCGGCGTGTCTAACTGCTGCTGCGGAGATGGAAATTCCGTCTCCACGTGACCGGAGGTGATCGCTGTGAGTGAAGTGCTGGAGAGCATCGAGACCGTCGACGTCTACGAGCCGCCTCTGCTGGCCGAGGCCGGGGACTACGCCGAAGCCACCCAGGGAACGCCCTTCGGGCTCCCCGAGGGCCTCTTGAGCTACGCGATCACGGTCTGACCTGCCTCGGGTGGCCGCCCCCGGGCCATGGTGGCCCGGGCCGGCCACCCCGCTTCCCACCGTCCCCCTCATACGCACCCGGGAGAGGTTCATGGGCTCTGCCGCCGACCGCTGGTTCGTCGTTCTCCCCGACCGGGACATGCCCCCGCACGTATCAGCCCGTCTGCGGAGTGCGGCGAGCCCGGACGCTCTCCGGGTCGTACCGCATGCCTCCGGCCGGCCGTGGCTGGCCGGCTGCTGGTCCGACGGGGAGCTGTCCGCCCACACCACGGGTACGGTGCGGCTGGCCGTCGCCGGAAGCTGTTCGCTGACCGCCGCCCAACTGGCCGTCCGGGCCCGGCAGGTGCGCACGGTGGCGGACATCGAGTCCGCCTTCTCGGGCGCCCTGGGCGGCTTCCACGTCATCGCGTCCGTCGCCGGGCACACCTACGTTCGTGGCAGCCACTCCGGGCAGCGGCGGGTGTACCGGGCGGACGTGGACGGCGTCACGGTGTGCGCCGACCGCGCCCGCACGCTCGCCCGGCTGACCGGCGCCGACGTGGACACCGCCCAGCTGGCCCTGCGCCTGGCCGGCGGCACCGTGCCGCATCCGCTCGCCGACGGTGCGCTGTGGCGCGGGGTGCACGCCGTCCTGCCCGGCGACGCCGTGGTGCTGGCGCCGCACGGAGGTGTGCGGGCGACGCGGTGGTGGCATCCCCCCGTGGGGGAGCTGCCGTTTGCCGAGGCCGCCGCCGGGCTGAGGGAGACCCTGCGGGAGGCCGTCGCGCTGCGGGTCCGCCCCGGGGAGGTGGTGGGTGCGGACCTGTCCGGCGGCATGGACTCGACGTCCCTGTGCTTCCTGGCCGCCCAGGCGGGGGCGCGACTGGTCGCCGTCACCCTCGACTGGGCCGCGCCCACGAACGAGGACCGCTTCTACGCCACCCACGCCGCCGGGCAGGTGCCCGGCACCGAGCACCTGGTGTTCCCCTCCGCCGGCCTGCCCGCCTACTTCTCCGGGCTCGACGAGCGCCAGGCTCCCGCCGACGAGCCCACGCCGGCGCTGCGCGACCAGGCGCAGCAGCGGCACCTGGTCGAGGCGATGCTGGCGCGCGGGGCCACCTGGCGGCTGGTGGGGCATGGCGGGGACCACGTCGTCCAGCCGCCTCCCGCCTACTTGCACACGGCGCTGCGCCGCTCCCTGACCACCGGCCTGCGGCACGCCACCGGATTGCGCGCACACAACCGCTGGACGCTCACGGCGATGGCGCGCGCGTTGCTGGACCGGCGCACGTACGCCTCCTGGCTCGCCGACACCGCCGTACGGCTGCCCCTTGCCCCGCCGGCCACCGCGTCCCTGGGCTGGGGCATGCCCGTGCGGCTGCCCCCCTGGGCGAGCGAACAGGCCGTGGAGCTGTGCCGCGAGCAGCTGCGCGCGGCGGCGCGGGACGCCGAGCCGCTCGACGGCGACCGCGGCCGCCACGCCTGGATCCACGCCATGCGGCAGGCGGGCCGCATCACCGCACTCCTCGGACAGCACCCGGCGCTCGCCGGGCTGCCCGCCCACACACCCTTCTGCGACGACGCCGTCCTCGACGCCGCCCTGGCCGCCCGCCCCCATGAGGCCACCAGCCCCTGGTCGTACAAGCCGCTGCTCGCCGCCGCCATGGACAACCTGGTGCCCGCCCGCATCCTGAACCGCACGACCAAAGACCACAGCGGGCTGGAATGGTGGGACGGCCTGCGCCTGCACCGGCGCCAACTCGCCGCCTGGGCCGAACAGTCCCGCCTGGTGGCGGCGGGCCTGGCCGACGAACAGCCGCTGCGCGACGCACTCCTCTCGCCCGGCCTGCTGACCGGCGACGCGGCCGAACTGGAAGCCACACTGGGCACCGAGGCATGGCTGCGCGACCTCGAACACCACCCCACCCCGGAGAGGCACGTTGAACCGACTGCGCCCTGATGTCACCGCCTGCGCCACGGACGACGGCATGGTGCTCCTCGACGAACGCACCGGCCGCTACTGGCAGCTCAACAGCACCGGCGCGATCATCCTGACCGCCCTGCTGGACGGCGCCCACCCCGACCGGATCGCCGAACGACTCGCCGCGACCCGCCCCGTGACCTACGACCGCGCCCGCGCCGATGTCACCGCGCTCCTCGCCCACCTCGAACAGCACAGGCTGGTGACCCTCTCGTGAGGCAGACCCTCGACACCGACGGCACCCGCCCGCCGCTGCGCCGCCGTCTCGCCGCCCGCACCGCCGTCAGCGCGGCCCGGATCATCGCCCGGCTGCCACCCCGCCGTATCCGCGCCGTACTGCGCCTCGCGCGGCGCGGCGCCCGCCCCGCCCGGTACGACGAAGCCCTGCGCGCGCGGCAGGACGTCACAGCCGTCAGCACCCTGTGCGCCGGGCGCTACTGCCTCCCACGCTCCCTCGCGACCACCCTGCTGTGCCGGATCCGCGGCCACTGGCCCACCTGGTGCTCCGGCGTACGCACCGCGCCCTTCGCAGCCCACGCCTGGGTAGAAGCCGAAGGCCGCCCGGTCGGTGAACCCGTCGACACCATCACCTACCGGCCGATGATCACCGTAGGCGCCCGCCGTACCGCATGAACGGTCCCCACCGGCGAGGAGTTTTGGTGGCCGGGAGATACGGCCGTGATCGCTGCCGGACGGCGAGGCGGGGTGCCCAGCGGCCGGGATTCCCAACGCCATCACCGCGGCGGTCGGACCTGACGGCGGTGGGGAGCCGGCTGCGGCCGGACGGCCTAAAAGATCACGCAGGTGGTGGTGGCGTGGGCGATGAGTTTGCCCTGCTCGTCGAGGACCTTTCCGTCGGCGGTGGCGGTGCGGCGGCCGGCGTGGATGACGGTGCCGGTGGCGGTGAGGGTCTGGCCGTCGGTGCGGGCTTGCGCGGATGTAGTTGACCTTGAGTTCGAGGGTGGTGTGGACGGCGCAGCCCATGGCGGAGTCGAGGAGGGTCGCGGCGATGCCGCCGTGGACGGTGCCGAGGGGGTTGGTGCGGGACGTGCGGTATGGCGGTGGTGCCGGCCGCCGAGCGGGGCGAGGCGCGGCCCCGGTGCCGGGGGAGCGGGCCGCGGAGCCGACCTTCGGCGGCCAGGCGGGCCGGCATCGGCAGGGACGCGCCAGACACGGTCCAGAGGTGCTAGACCCGGTCCAGAGGCGCGTCGATGACGAGGGTGTCCCGGTGATCACCGGGGCCTTCTCGTCGATCCCGGCCTGTGCCGGGCCCCCGCCGCCGAAGGCCAGGGGCAGTGGGGCCAGCGGGCGGTGGTAAGGGCGAGCACGCTCGCGCTTGACGCCGACGAGTGTGAGTGGTTGAGTACTCACATGAAGACGGAACGCCGCCAACTGTCCACGGCCGAGGAACGTCGGGAGACGGTGCTGCGCACGGCCATCGGGGCGTTCGCGGCCCGCGGGTACTTCGGCACCACCACCACGGAGGTGGCCAAGGCCGCCGGGATCTCGCAGGCCTACGTGTACCGGCTCTTCCCGAACAAGGAGGCGCTGTTCGCGGCGGTCGTTGACCACTGCTTCGTCCGGGTCCGCGCCGCGCTCGAAGGTGGTGCGGCAAGCGCCGGGAGCGGTGATCCGGAGGTGGTCCTCGCCTCGATGGGTGACTCCTATGCCCGCCTGATCAGCGACAACGATCTAATGCTGGTGCAGTTGCACGCCCAGGCGGCCGCCGTTTCCGAGCCGGCGATCAGGGAGGCGGTGCGGGCGGGGTACGCCCGCACCGTCGAGTACGTCCGCAGCGCCTCCGGGGGCAGCGACGAGCAGATCCAGCGGTTCTTCGCCGTCGGCATGCTCTGTCACCTGCTGGTCTCCGTCGACGCCGAGGCGGTCTCCGCGCCCTGGACCCGCACTCTGAGCGCCGGGATCACGCACTACTGACCGCTCCTCCCGGCAGGCGGCCTCCGTGTCGGCGCACAGGCGGCCGCCGTTTTTTCGCCCCTCTTAGTGAGTGGTCAACCACACACGCTCGCGTTCATCAAGTCTCTCGAAACCGAGGTCGATCATGACCAGCAAGCCTTACCTGACCGGTCACTACACGCCCGTCGCCGACGAGATCACCGCGACCGGCCTGAGCGTGGAGGGCGCCCTGCCGCCCGAACTGACCGGCCGTCTGATCCGCAACAGCCACAACCCCAAGCCCGGCATCACCCCCACCCACTGGTTCAAGGGCAGCGGCATGGTGCACGGCATCCGGCTGCGGGACGGCCGCGCCGAGTGGTACCGCAACCGGTGGGTCCGCACCCCCGCCCTGGACGGCGCCCCGACCATGACCGACCGCGGACCCGACCTGACCGCCAGCACCGCCGGCACGCACGTCATCGAGCACGGCGGACGGCTCCTGGCCCTGTCGGAGGCGGCGCTGCCCTTCGAGCTGACGGCCGAGCTGGAGACCGTCGGCGCCTACGACTTCGGCGGCAGGCTCACCTCCGCCATGACCGCCCACCCCAAGGAGGACCCGGCCACCGGCGAGCTGCACTTCTTCGCCTCCTCGCCGTTCCCGCCGTACCTGATCCACCACGTCGCCTCCGCCGACGGCCAGGTGCTCGACAGCCAGGAGGTGCCCGGGGCGAGCGCCGCGCTGAAGCACGACTTCGCGATCACCGAGCACTACGTGGTCTTCCTGGAGGGCTCGGTCACCTTCGATCCCGGCGAGCACTCCGGAATCCCCTACGGCTGGAGCGACACGCAGGCCGCGCGGATCGGCGTCATGCCGCGCGGGGCGGGCGCAGCCCGGCGGATCCGCTGGACCGAGATCGGCCAGGGCTACGGCATGCACATCGCCAACGCCTACGAGGACGCCCGCGGCCGGGTCGTCGTCGAGGGGCCCACGGTGGGACGTGAGGGCTGGCAGCGCTCCTGGAACTGGTGGGTCGGCGCCGAGGACCGGGGCGCCGAGCCGATTTCCGGGTCCCGCGGCCGCCGCTGGACCATCGACCCGGCCGCCGGGACCGTCCGCGAGGAGCAGACCGACGACCTGACGGTGGAGTTCCCCACGATCAACGACCGCTTCACCGGCAGCGAGCACCGCTTCCAGTACGCCCTGTCGTTCCCCGACGACCTGGGGATCGGCAACCACGCCCTGGTGAAGTACGACCGCGCCACCGGCGCCCGCCACCTGCTGCCCTTCGGCACCGGCCAACTGCCCAGCGAGGCGGTCTTCGTCCAGGCGGCAGGCGCCACCGGTGAGGACGAGGGATACCTGCTGACCGTCGTCAGCGACCTCAACGCCGACGCGTCCCGGCTGGTCGTCCTCGACGCCTCCGACCTCGCCCTGCCCCCGGTCGCCACCGTCCGCCTTCCCCGGCGGGTGCCCGCGATGATCCACGGCTCGTGGATCCCCGACTCCGCCCTCTGATGCCCCCGCCCGGTATCCCGTCGACTCACCCTTGAGAAGGAGCACCACCATGCAGGACTTCCCCGCCCCCGTCTCCGCCGTCCCCTCCACCGTCACCGAAGCGGTGCTCCCCGGTGTCGTCGAACCGGACGGCATCCAGGTCCGCACCCGGCCCGCCCGCCCGGCCGGCTCCGGACAGGTGGTGCTGGCGATGGAGGCCGCCGGGGTCTCCTTCGCCGAGCAGCAGATGCGCCGCGGCAAGTACTACGACCAGCCGCCCTTCCCCTTCGTCCCCGGCTACGACCTCGTCGGCCGGGCCGTCGACGTCGGCGACGGCGTCCCGGGCGAGCTGCTGGGGCGGCGCTTCGCGGTCCTGACCAAGACCGGGGCCTGGGCCACCCAGGTGAGCGTCGACGCCGGCGACCTGACCGAGGTGCCCGAGTCCGTCGACTCCGCCGAGGCGGAAACCTTCGTGGTCAACGGCATCACCGCCTGGCAGATGCTCCACCGCCTCGCGAAAGTCCGTCCCGGCCACACCGTCCTCGTGCACGGCGCGAACGGCGGCGTCGGCTCCACCCTCGTCCAGCTCGCCCGCGTCGCCGGGGCCCGGGTCGTCGGCACCGCCTCGGCCAAGCACCACGACGCCGTCCGCGCCCTGGGCGCCGTCCCCGTCGACTACCGCGCCCCCGACCTGGAGGGCCGGCTGCGCGGACACGCCCCGCAGGGCTACGACGCGGTCTTCGACCACGTCGGCGGCGAGGGCATCCTCACCTCCTACCGCCTGCTCGCCGCCAAGGGCACCCTCGTCTCCTACGGCACCGCCGCCACCCGCGACGTCCAGGGCTCGTCGAAGGCCCCGGTCCTCAAGCTGCTCGCCCGCCTGGCACTGTGGAACGCGCTGCCCAACGGCAAAAGCGCCCACTTCTACAACATCTGGGCCGGGCGCCGCCGGCCCGGCGCCTTCCGGGCCCGGCTCCACGCCGACCTGGGCCAGGTCCTCGCACTCCTCGCCGCCGGCGAGCTGACCCCCCAGGTCGCCGCACGCATCCCGCTCACCGAGGTCGGCGAAGCGGTGCGGCTCGCGGAATCCGGCACCGTCGTCGGCAAGGTCGTCCTGGTGCCGTAGACACGCGACGCCCGAGGCCCCCGGCCGCTCGCTCCCCGCTCCTTGTTGAGCGCCGGATACGAGCCCTGCGGGAAGAGCTCGACGCCCAGAACCGCCGCTTCGAAGCCGATGGCGACCAGGCCGTCACCGTCGACGGCTACGGATACCGCTGGATCGGCCCCGGCACGCTCGACGTCGGCGACCGTGTGCTCCTGCCCGGGAACCATGCCAGTGCCCCGCGCCATGGCCCGGGCCCTTCCCCGGGACGGTGACCGAACCGGGCACCACTTGCCCCGGGGCCCTCAGCGCGATCATCTCCCGTGCCCCCGCCACCCGTACGGCATGACGCCGGGATGCGTGAATCCCACTCTTGACCTGAGCATGCCAACAACGCACGATGAGCGGCACACCCGCAGCACGTCGCGCCGAAGCACCACCCCCGCTTCACCTCCCATGTCCGGAGATCCCGGAACTCCCGGAGAAACAAGGAGACTTCATGCGACTCCGCATCCGCGGCTCGAGCGCCCGCAGCCGCAGGCGCACCGCCGCCCTCGCCGCCCTGCTGGCGCTCGCCCTCGCGGCCCCCGTCTCGGCGACGGCCGACGACACCCCGGCGGCCGGCACCGGCAGGGCGGCGGCCGCGGCGGACGAGGTCCGCCAGTACGAGATCCACCTGCGCTCCACCGCCGAGGACCGCACCGCCCTGCAGCGCGCCGGCGTGACCGTCGACGAGGTGCACGGCCACGGCGTCGTCGTCTCCGGCCGCGCCGGCCAGATCGAGAAGCTGCGCGCGCTGGGCTACGACATCACCCCGCTCGGCGCGGTCCCCGACCGGTCCGCCGGCCAGGGCGATCTCCGCGTCCTGGACTTCCCGTCCGCCGACTCCCGCTACCACAACTACGCGGAGATGACGAGCGCGATCAACTCGATCGTCCAGGCCAACCCGCAGATCGCCGCCCAGCGGGTCATCGGCACCTCGTACCAGGGCCGCAACATCGTCGCCGTCAAGATCAGCGACAACGTCGGCACCGACGAGGCCGAGCCGGAGGTGCTGTTCACCCACCACCAGCACGCCCGCGAGCACCTCACCGTGGAGATGGCGCTCTACCTGCTGCGCGAGCTGACCAGCGACTACGGCACCGACTCCCGGGTCACCAACATGGTGAACGGCCGGGAGATCTGGATCATCCCGGACCTCAACCCGGACGGCGGCGAGTACGACATCGCCACCGGTTCCTACCGCTCCTGGCGCAAGAACCGCCAGCCCAACCCGGGCTCCTCGTACGTGGGTACCGACCTGAACCGCAACTGGAACCACCGCTGGGGCTGCTGCGGCGGCTCCTCCGGCTCCCCGTCCTCCGACACCTACCGCGGTACGGCGGGCGAGTCGGCCAAGGAAGTCAAGGTGGTCGCCGACTTCGTGCGCAGCCGCGTGGTGGGCGGCACCCAGCAGATCAAGGCGGGGATCGACTTCCACACGTACAGCGAGCTGGTGCTGTGGCCGTTCGGCTACACCTACTCCGACACGACGACGGGCATGACGGCAGACGACCGCAACGCCTTCGCCGCGGTGGGGCAGAAGATGGCCGCCAGCAACGGCTACACCGCCCAGCAGTCCAGCGACCTGTACATCACGGACGGGTCGGTCAACGACTACCTCTGGGGTGTGCACAAGATCTTCTCGTACACCTTCGAGATGTACCCGTCGTCCGGTTCCGGCGGCGGGTTCTACCCGCCCGACGAGGTGATCGAGCGGGAGACGTCCCGCAACCGCGACGCGGTGCTGCAACTCCTGGAGAACGCCGACTGCGTGTACCGGTCGATCGGCAAGCAGGCGCAGTACTGCGCCTGACGGACACGGAGGGGCCGCCCCGGCGCGCTTCCCGCGCGCCGGGGCGGCCTTGTCTCCGGGGGCGGCCCCGGCGCCGGGGCCGAGGCGGTCCGTCAGGGGAAGTAGCGGTCGAAGGTGCGCTGGAACTCCCAGCCGCCGTAGCGGTCCCAGTTGATCGACCAGGTCATCAGGCCGCGCAGGGCGGGCCAGGTGCCGTGGGTGGCGTAGGAGCCGCAGCCGGTGCCCTTGGTGAGGCAGTCGAGGGTCTTGACGACCTCGGCGGGGGCGACGTGGCCGTTGCCGGCCTGGGAGGTGGCGGGCATGCCGATGGCGACCTGGCCGGGGCGCAGCGGCGGGAAGAAGCGGTCGGCGTCGCCGGCCACCGGGAAGCCGGTGAGCAGCATGTCCGTCATGGCGATGTGGAAGTCGGCGCCGCCCATGGAGTGGTACTGGCCGTCCAGGCCCATGATCGGGCCGGAGTTGTAGTCCTGGACGTGCAGCAGCGTCAGGTCGTCACGCAGGGCGTGGATCACCGGCAGGTAGGCGCCGGCCCGCGGGTCCTGGCCGCCCCAGCGGCCGGTTCCGTAGTACTGGTGGCCGAGCTGCACGAAGAAGGTCTCCGGCGCCATGGTGAGGACGAAGTCGTCGCCGTAGCGGGCCTTGAGGGTCCTGAGCGCGGAGATCAGATTGACGATCACCGGGGTCCTCGGGGCGCGGAAGTCGGTGTCGTCGGCGTTCAGGGAGAGCGAGTGGCCCTCGAAGTCGATGTCCAGGCCGTCGAGGCCGTACTCGTCGATGATCGCGGAGACGGAGCGGACGAAGGTGTCCCGGGCGGCGGTGGTGGTCAGCTGGACCTGGCCGTTCTGGCCGCCGATGGAGATCAGGACCTTCTTGCCCGCCGCCTGCTTGGCCCGGACCGCCGCCTTGAACTCGGCGTCGCTCTCCACACCGGGGCACTCGCTCACCGGGCAGCGCTCGAAGCGGATGTCGCCCGAGGTGACCGAGGTGGGCTCGCCGAAGGCGAGGTCGATGACGTCCCAGCTGTCGGGCACGTCGGCGAGGCGGGTGTAGCCGGAGCCGTTGGCGAAGCCGGCGTGCAGGTAGCCGACCAGGGCGTGCGCGGGCAGGTCGGAACCGCCCGGGCCGCCGGACCCGGCGGGAGTGGTGACGACCACTGCCTGCGAGCGCGCCGACTCTCCCTCCTCGTTCAGGGCGGTGACCTGGAAGCTGTAGGCGGTCTCCGGTGCCAGGCCGGTGATCACGGCCGAGGTGCCGGTGACGGTCCGGATCCGGACGCCGTCGCGGTACACCGCGTAACCGTCCGCTCCGGTGACGGCCTGCCAGGTGAGGGTGGCACCGGTCGGCGTCAGGGACCCCGCGGTCAGCCCGGCTGGCGGGGCGGGCGGCTGCGGGGCCGGGGTGTCGCCGCCGGGGCCGACGAGCGAGACGTCGTCCACGTGGTAGGCGCCCGTGCCGTACCAGCCGTGGGTGTAGAGGGTGACCCGGGTGGTGTTCGGGCCGGTGCGGAAGGTGGTGCCGAGCGCCGTCCAGTCGGCTGCCGACTGGCTCCAGGTCTGGACGTCCGTGGTGCCGGTGCCGGTCGCGCCGAGGTAGACGTAGGCACCGCGGACCTGGGCGGAGAGCGTGTACTGCTGGTCCGGCCGCACCGTCACGGTCTGCGAGCAGCGCGCGTTGTCGCTGCCCTCGGGGGTGGCCCGCAGGGCGGCGGAGCCGGAGCGGACCGGCGAGGCGACGGTCGTGCCGCGGCCGCATGTCCAGGAGTCGAGCCCGGACTCGAAACCGCCGTTGCGGACGAGCTCCGCGTCGGCGGCGCGGGCGGGAGACGGCAGCGTCGCCAGGCCGGAGGCCACCACGGCGGCGGCCGTGACGGCGGCGAGGCGACGCGGCAGGGGGACGGGTCTGCCGGAGCGGGCGTGGTCCACAACTGCCTCCGGGGATGGGGGAGAGGGGGAGGGCGGGGCACGGACAACTTGGTCCAGACCAATGGGGTTGTCAAGGGTTCGGGAGGGCGAGCGGGCCGTCGGACGTCCCTCGGAACGAACGGCCGACGGCCCTCGGGGCGCGGCGTGCGGCACTCGGGACGAGCCGTGCGGCGGCCGGAGGCGGCGTGCGGCGGCCGGGGCCGTCGGGGCGCCGGGCCGCCGGGCGCGGGGACCGCCCGGGTGGCCGCGTCCACCGGCCGGTCACGGGGCCGGCAGCGCCGTGCGGCCTTCCGGCCCCAGCGGTCCGCCGGCCGAGACGGACCATGACGCGCCGCCGGTCACCAGGCCGCCGGGGGCCCGAGGGCGGGCCCGGACGGCGTGCGAGGCGTCCCGGGTTGATAGGCAAGTGAATGCTTGCCTATTCTGGGGTGGTGGCCGACGACCTGTTCAAAGCCCTGGCCGACCCCACCCGCCGCACCATCATCGACGAGCTCGCGGAGAAGTCCGGACAGACACTGTTCGAGATCTGCTCGCGGCTGAGCATGAAGCACCGGCTCGGCATCTCACGCCAGGCGGTTTCCCAGCACCTCGCCGTGCTGGAGGCCGCCGGGCTCGTCGAGACCAGGCGGGAGGGCCGCTACAAGTTCCACGACCTGAACACAGCCCCGCTGCGGCAGATCACCGAGCGTTGGCTCAGCCCACCCGACCCGTCCGGACCGGAGGAGAACACCCCATGAAGATCCACCTGACCAGCGTCTTCGTCGACGACCAGGCCAAGGCCCTGCGCTTCTACACCGAGATCCTCGGCTTCGTGAAGAAGCACGACGTCCCCGTGGGCGAGAAGGACCGGTGGCTGACCGTCGTCTCCCCCGACGAGCCGGGCGGCACCGAACTCCTCCTGGAGCCCGCGGGCCACCCGGCCGTCAAGGCCTACCGTGACGCGCTCGTCGGCGACGGCATCCCGCTCGCCCAGTTCGCCGTCGACGACGTGCGGACGGAGTACGAGCGCCTGCGCGCCCTCGGCGTCCGCTTCGTCCAGGAGCCCCTGGCGATGGGCGCCGTCACCACCGCCGTCTTCGACGACACCTGCGGCAACCTGATCCAGATCGCGACCGAGCCTCAGTAGGCGGCGGACCGCGTACGGGGTCCGCCGCGACGACGTCCAGCCGGCCGGCCGCCGTCGGCGGGGCGGCGCGGCTCGCACCGCATCGCCCACGGCGCCGGTCCGCCCCCCGGCAGCCGCGGCGAGCGGACGGTGAAGCCGAAGTGCCGGCGGAAGGGGGTGCCGGGCGATCCGCGCTTCGCCTCCCTCTGCGGGCGCGGTACGTGCGCATGAGCGGGCACAGAGTCCAGCGATCGGTTCAGACGCCGGCAGGGGGCGTCAGCGGCCATCCCTCACAGGATGTCCCCCCATACCCTTCTGGTCCAGACCTCTTGACGGATGGTCTGGACCAGAGCACTGTCGTCATCGACGACTGTCATGTCATGTCTTCGACACACAGTCGGCGGCCCCGCACCGCCGGCTCCGCATGTCCCCAGTTCCCACGGCACCCCACCGGGAGGCCACGCATGGTCCGCCGCACCGTCCGCTCGCTCGCCGCCGCGCTCACCGGGGCCCTCCTCGCCCCGCTCGCGCTCGTCGCCGCCCCGGCCGCGTCGGCCGCCCCCGCCGCCGACACCTGCGCCCTGAAACCCAAACCCGCCGGGAAGGTCCTCCAGGGCTACTGGGAGAACTGGGACGGCTCCTCCAACGGCGTCCACCCGCCCTTCGGCTGGACCCCGATCACCGACTCCCGCATCGCCCAGCACGGCTACAACGTGATCAACGCGGCCTTCCCGGTCATCCGCTCCGACGGCACGGCGCTGTGGGAGAACGGCATGGACACGGGCGTGAAGGTGGCCACCCCGGCGGAGATGTGCGCGGCGAAGGCGGCCGGGCAGACGATCCTGCTCTCCATCGGCGGGGCGACGGCCGGCATCGACCTCAACTCCGCCGCCGTCGCCGACCGGTTCATCGAGACGATCGTCCCGATCCTGAAGACGTACAACTTCGACGGCATCGACATCGACATCGAGACCGGGCTGGTCGGCACCGGGAACATCAACCAGCTCTCCCCGTCGCAGACCAACCTGATCCGCATCATCGACGGCGTCCTCAAGCGCATGCCCGACGGCTTCGGCCTCACCATGGCCCCGGAGACCGCCTACGTCACTGGCGGCAGCGTGGTCTACGGGTCGATCTGGGGCGCGTACCTGCCGATCATCAAGAAGTACGCGGACAACGGCCGCCTGTGGTGGCTGAACATGCAGTAC
>NZ_JBFAWY010000017.1:0-39904 GCF_040680575.1 Streptomyces sp. NPDC052020 | reverse complement strand
TGGCGGCAGCGTGGTCTACGGGTCGATCTGGGGCGCGTACCTGCCGATCATCAAGAAGTACGCGGACAACGGCCGCCTGTGGTGGCTGAACATGCAGTACTACAACGGCAGCATGTACGGCTGCTCCGGCGACTCCTACACGGCCGGTACGGTGCGGGGCTTCACCGCGCAGACCGACTGCCTGAACAAGGGCCTGGTCATCCAGGGGACGACGGTCCGGGTGCCCTACGACAAGCAGGTCCCGGGCCTGCCCGCCCAGCCGGGCGCCGGCGGCGGCCACATGACCTCGTCCCAGGTCGCCCAGGCGTGGAACCACTACGGCACGAGCCTCAAGGGCCTCATGACGTGGTCCATCAACTGGGACGGCTCGAAGAACTGGAGCTTCGGCGACAACGTCAGGGCCCTTCAGGGCCGTTGATCCGGGCCATTCCAGAACAGCCCACGCCCCCCGGCCGAGGACCACCGTGACCGGCACGGAACGCGCCACCGTGACCGCGCTCCTGGCGGCCGCTCGCCGTCTCCGCCCCCGCCGTGTCCGCGGCGGGCGGCCCCGTGACGCAGCCGCCGGCCGGAGGCCGAGCGCCCCAGCCGTCACCTGCGCGGCCCGCGGGAAGAGCCCGTCGCTGTCACGCTGACGTGACCGGAAACCGGTACGCGCGCCGCCTGAAGGACGCCGGGCGGGCCGCACCCCCTCAGGCCCGTGACCGGCTCACCGCTGGAGAGAGCCAGCGATCGACGTGGCGACCTCGGCGTGGGAGAGGTACTCATTGATCTTGTGAACCCGGTCGTGGGGGTTGACGACGGTGAGGTCCGTCAGGCCGTCCGCCCAGTCGTCGCCCAGCGGGCAGCCGATGGCTACCGGATCGGCCGGGCACCACACGTTGAGCCAGTCCGCCACCTGGTCGGGACGCTGGGGACCTCGGATGAGCAGCCTGTCGTACACGCTGTTCAGGCCCAGGGGGCTGCCCGCCGTCGTGAGGTGGACGACGTTCACCGCCGGGGACAGCCGGGTGACGAGGTCCAGGGCGACGACCGTGCCCAGGCTATGGCTGACGAGGACCACCTCTCCCGACGTCGGCATCGTCCGCAGCACGCAGTCCAGGACGTCGTCCCGGACGCGCCGGTCGTCGAGGTAGGCGGCCACGTCACGGAAGAGCAGGGCGATGGCCCACGCGTCGAGGCCGCTGCGGGCGGCCAGCCAGCTCAGCTGCCGTTGCAGGGCCCTGGTCAGGCCTCCCGGGCCCAGCCGTTCGGCGGCCGACCGGCTCTCGGGCGGCAGATACCACTTCGTGGCCGCGTTGGCGACGATCTCCTCGTAGACGGCGCGGGTCGTGGGGGCGGTGGGGGCGGTCACGTCCGCCGCCGTGGGGGCAAACGCCTCGACGACGCGGGGGACGGCCTCGCGCGAGGCGAGGGCCCGCACCAGCCTGTCGCCGTAGTAGGGGAACCAGACGTCCTCTGGGTCGAGCGGGCGCAGCCCGGCGCGGACCAGTCCCTGGTTGAGTCCGGCCGTCCAATCGCGGCGCAGCTGCCCGGGGATCTCGCCCTGCTGGTCGCGGCCGTGCAGGAACACCAGATGCCGGTCGCCGCCGAACGCCTCGGCCCGGCCCGGCAGCCCCGCCCTGGCTTCCGCCCGCTCGGCGGCCGGCCCCGACCCGGCGGCGACGGGGGACGGGACCGGAGCAGGAGCCGTGATCTGGCCGACCGACGCCCCCGCGCCCTGCAACCCGGACTCGGGACCCATCTCTGCCAGCAGCGCCCGTTCGCGGGAGCCGAGTGGCAGGGCGGCGAGGTGCCGCAGGACGCGGCTGATGCGGACGCCCTCGTTGGCCACCCAGTCGATGGCGTCGTCGCCGTCCCCGGGCCGCCACACCTGCCCGTCTCTGCGCAGGACCCGGCCCCGGTCGTCGGTCCTCGGCACGCCGCTGTGGTGGAGGGCGACGACCTCCCACTGGTCGTTGTAGACCGGAGACCCCGAGTTGCCCGGCTCGGTGTCGGTCCGGTAGTGGAGGAAGTCGTCGAGGCGTACCTGGAGCATGTTGTCGCGTACGGCGATCTCCTTCAACCGGCCCATCGGGTGGCCGATGATGTTGACGAGCTCGCCGATGGCCAGCTTGCCCAGCTGGGCGCTGAGCCGGTTCCAACCGAATGTCTCCCCGGGCGGGCGCCCGTCGGGGCCCGAGGCGACCCGCATCAGCGCGAAGTCGAGGCGTTCGTCCGCCGTGAAGAAGGCATCCGGGTCGAGGTCCAGCCGGGTCGGTGTCTGCGGCGTGTTGTCGACGGTGACCTGCGCCTCGAACTCCACGAAGCCCTGCCGGGCGGCGTCCGCGTCGGGGAGTACGTGGTGGTTGGTCAGCAGCAGGCGCGGTGACACGAGGAAGCCGGTGCCGATGGGCAGTTCGCGGCCGTTCTCGCGCACCGAGACGCGGGCGACCGTCCGTGCCGCCCGGGCGCCGCGCGGCAGGAAGCTCCACGCCTGGAGCTCCTTGGACACGCCGAGGATGCGCTCGTACACGGCGGACGGGCTCAGCGGCTCGGCGCGGACGGCCTCCACCGCCATCGCGGCGGGCACCGCCTGCTGGTCGAGCAGCCGCGCGGCACGCGCCGCAAGGGCGTCGTACGAGTCCGGGAACGCCACCCCGGCGTCCCGCTGCCGCTCGACCGCCCGGCGCTCCTCGCTGGTCGCGCCATACCGCGCGGCCGCCGCGAAGAGTTGGTGTTCCCGCTGCTCGCGGGTCCTGTCGGTGACCGCCACCTCAGCTCACCGTCCCCTGGGCGGTGTGCCACGGCACGAAGGCGTTGGTCAGGCCCGCGAGGGCCGGGCGCAGCTCCGGGTGGTGGCGCAGCAGCACTGTGATCATGCTGTTCTCGTCGATCCACGCCATGCCGGCCCGGGAGTACACCTCGGGCGTGTAATAGTCGGTGAAGAAGCGGTCGCTGTTCAGCCGGCGCGAGGCCATCAGGATGAAGATGCGGAACGCGGTGTCGCTGAACGCGAACCCGGCCGGCGGCTTCTCCGCGTACAGCCCGACCATGAGGTCGACCTTCTCGATGTCGCCGTCGTAGAGCCGCTCGATCTGCTCCGCCCGCGCCGGATCGCCGGTCAGGTCGGCGAAGCTCGCCGCGGGCTTCAGCCGCAGCAGCCGACGAAACTCGTTGTAGCGCGGGACGCCCAGCTCGCGGGAGCGCAGGATGTCGGTGGCGGCGAGGTCCTGTAGGTGACCGTCCGGGCGCTCGAACTCCTGGAGGAACCGGGGGAAGTTGTGCAGGGTGACCAGGCCGGGGTGGAGCGTGCCGAAGCTGTAGAGCAGGTCGGCCGTCCCGGTGGTCTCCATGACCTTCAGCGCCCCGGGCCCGGAGATGTCGCGCAGCGTGCAGTGCCGCAGTGTCCGGTCGTCGGCTGCGGACCGCAGGTGCCACTCGTCGCGGACGAGCGGGTGCATGCGGTAGACGGCGACGAACTCCTCGGTGAGGGAGTACGGGACGCCGTAGTGGTCGCTCGCGCCGCCGGGGATGCCGCTGAGGACCTCGCTCCGGCCGATCCGGCCGAACAGGTCGTGCACGCGCTCGCCCGCGATGCCCCACCAGTTGGCCCGCAGCGCCTTGACGGTCGTGGGGTGGCTGATCACGGCCGGCGTCCACTCCACCGTGTGGATCTTGGCGAGCAGCGCCGCGTTGATCAGCCGGGCACGCTGGAACAGCTCCTCGTCGCCCCACGACGGGTACACGTCGTGCAGGTGGCAGCAGATCGCGTTGTGCTCCCGGGCGAACAGGGTCTGCATCAGGGCCAGGCCCAACCAGAACCCGGGCACGCGCGAGGGGTCGCGGGAGGCGGCCGAGGGGAACGGGGACCGCCCGTCATCCCACAGATGGATCCGGCCCAGCTCGCCGGTGCGCATGAGGCGCTGCTCGGTCTCGTTCGAGCCGTAGATCTGCGAGGCGTCCCACCAGTGGGAGGAGAAGTTGACCCGGGTGTCGGGTGTGCCGACGGGCGCCTGCGGGTCGCGGGTCGGGTCCTGCGGCGTGCGCATGATACGCATCGGCTGCTCCGGCCAGGGGTCGTCGTCCATGAGCGGCACTTCCCAGGGCTCCTCCACGGGGCTCGTCCCGTGGCTGAACCAGTCGCGGATCATGAACTGGAGCCAGGCGGAGACCAGCGAGTTGACCGACTCGGCCGCGATCAGGCCGTCACGGGTGAGCAGGGCGCGGCTCACCTCGCGGGGGCTGGGCCGGGACAGCACGTCCTCGGGGGCGGCCGGGGCCATCCGGTCCAGCGGGATGTTCCGCCCGAAGCGGGTGCCGGCCATGCCCATCCGTGGGTCGTCGAGGTCGTTGTGACTGCCGTCGGCGGTCCGGTCGACCGTGTGGCTCCCGGACGGGGGCGCGGGAGCGGGCGGATTCACCGAGGGCAGGTGGCCGGTGTCGTAGAGATTCCTCTGCCGGAGCTTGACGCGTAGTCCGAGCAGCGTCAGCAGGCCCGGCAGGACGGGCAGCCGGTCCCAGCCGATGCGCCGGTCGACGTACTCGGCGCCGGCGCCGACAATCCGCCAGGGAAGGGAGGCGCGGTATCCGGCCGTGGCCGGCCGTTCGACGCGTCGGTGCTGGGTCATCGCGGTACTCCTTGGTGGCTGCTGCCGGCCGGGGTGGCCGGGCCGGCCGGTTCAGGCGCGGGCCGGGGCGGCGGGGATCACTTCGCTCGCCTTCTCGCTGATCACGTAGACGGGGACGGCGACGAAGAACCCGGGAACGCGCGGGAACAAGAACACCGGGGCGCCGGCGATCCGCGGCCGCTCCGCCCCGCGCCCCCCGAAGCCGCTGTCGACGACGGCCGAGGGACCGTCCGCCCGCCCCATCCGGCACGCGCAGGGCACGTGGTGGCCGCGGGGCCTCGTCCCGCACGAAACGGCGTACGTCCTCATGGCCGCCGACCGCCCCGCCGGACCACCGTTCCCCGAGGACCACGGGGCCGGCCCCGCGGTTCACGCCGCGCGCGAACCCCACGGCGCCGCACGTCGCGTCGAGGTTCAGCCGTCCCGGAGCCGCCCGCAGCGATGGGTCGGCAGTTCGAGACCGAGCAGCACCGTAGGGGTGCCGAACAGCCGGAAGGCGTAGACGGCGACCTGGACGCCCGCGAGCGGGTACCCGGGGACAGGACGGGGGAGGGCACGCTTCACGGCCATGGTCTCTCCTGAAGGTGCGGTGACTCGCGCGACGGGGAGAACCGCCGTCGCATGCCCCGAGAAGTTGAAACGTGAAGAGGGAAACCGGGGAATCCCTTACAGTGCGCTGGAAATACTTCGTAAACCATGCTAGGAGAGGCCTCGTTCACCTGCATGTCGAGGACGCGCGGCGGCGTCACGGGCGGCCGCGCACTCCTCACCCGTCGGCCTCGTATGGCAACGGTGCTTGTTCTGAGGGGTCTGTGGCCATCCGGGCGCTGTTGTGAACGCTCCAGCAACCGAGGTCCCGGACCGGCCCCACGCGGTCTCCCCCGTACGGATCGCCTGGGGGTGCGGCATATGACGGATCCTGCGGATGCTGGTGGCGTCCGGACAACGAGTGCGTGAGGCGGAGGAGGCGTTGTGGCACCTCTGGCCCGGATTCCGCTGGACGGTGGGGGTTTCCTTCTGGTCGAGCAGCCGACCCCGGGAGACGGGCCGGTGAAGGCCGGCCGCGTCGGTGACGCCGTGCGCGAGTTGCCAGGGACCCTGCAGACGGCGCTGAAGCCGGTCACCGAAGCCGCGCGCGCCACCCTCGGCCAGTTGCGCGAGGCCCGCCCCGATGCGGTCATCGTCGAGTTCGGTGTCGATCTCGCGTTCGAGGCCGGGGCTGTGATCACCAAGAGCCAGGCCAGCTGCCATTTGAAGGTGACCATGTCATGGCAGCACGAGGTCGCCGATCACCCGCCTGCGGGCGGGAGCACGGGCTGACTCCGGTGGCCAGCGGGGACAGCAAGCCCGGCGGCGGCGGTGCGGTGGATCTGCCGTCTGCGGTGGCGCAGGTTCTAGGGCCGGACGGAACGGTGGCCGGGGCGGGGTTCCTGGTGGCCGAGGCGGTCGTGGTCACCTGCGCGCACGTCGTCACGGCGGCCGGAGCCGGCCCCGGGCAGAGGGTTGTGCTGGCTTTCCCCCACCCGACCACACCGCACGGCTCTGGGACGTGACCCTCCTACGCCCCTCCGAAGCGATCAGGAAAACCTGCCGCGCTATCAACCGTGACTTGACCCCGCGGGAACGAACGGCATATCTACCGGATCAGTCGGTTGGCCCCGCATGCCCACCACAATCGAGGGCTTTTTGAGTTTGGCGCCCAACGGCGGGCAGCGTTTCCCGACTGGCTGGACTGGTGCGACCACCACCGGCCCCCACCGGCATCGGCGGCCAAACACCAGCCAGCCCGTCACCAACCTGTCCGGACAGCACACCTAGGCTCGGGGCCGCTGGAGCGCTGTGCCGAGGACAGCGCGGATGTGGTCCGGGTCGGCCTCGTGCTCGTCGAGGAGGATGGCCGCGCACAGGCCGTCGGACAGGGCGACCACAGCTTCGACCGCATCGGGGTCGTCGGTCTGTGTCCGGGCCAGTTCCGCGACGTTGTCGCGCCAGCGCCGTGCCACGGGGCGCAGGGCGGGCCGGCGTGCCGCCAGGGTCGACAGCTCCCGTTCCGCCAGTGCGCGCTCCCGGCCCGGTCCGGCGGATTCGGCGATGAGCCGGGCGAGACCGTCGAGTGGGTCGTCCTCGGACTCGATGAGTTGGCGGATGCGGTGGGTGTACTCGTCCGTGACGCTGGTCAGGGCGGCGACCAGCAGGTCGTCCAGGGTCGCGAAGTAGTACAGGGTCAGGCTGGTGGTGATCCCCGCCTCCTTGGCGACGGCGCGGTGGGTGACGCCGGTGGCGCCGTCGCGGCGGACGATCGCGAGCGTCGCCTCGATGATCTGGGCCCGGCGACGCCGACCGCGCAGCCTGCGCCCGTCGACGGTGTCGTGTTCAGCCGCCGTCATCCTGCTCACCGGTCATCGTCGCTCCTGTTCGTCGAGGCTGCCGGCACCGCCTCACGGTCGGCTTCCCCGAGGGGCCTCAGGTGCCGCAGTTCCGTGAAGCAGACCAGCGCGGCAGCCATTATGGCGGTCCCTGCCACCACCGCGGCGGTGTTGAGTCCGCTGGTGAACGCGGTTCGTGCGGGGTCGAGAGCCCCGGCCGGCAACTGGTGCGCGAGGGACGAGGCTCCGGAAAGGCTGTCGCTGTAGGTGCCGGCCGCGGAGGGGGACAGCCCGGACGGGGCCCCGACCTCCCTCCGGTAGATCACGGTGGTGAGGGTTCCCAGGAGGGCGACGCCTGCCGCGATGCCGAGTTCTTGAACCGTCTCGGACAGGGCGGCCGCCGATCCGGACCTCTCCGGCGGTGCGGCACCTACGACGATGTCGGTGCCGAGCGCGGCGATGACCCCGAGTCCGAGATAGACGCAGGCGAATCCGGTGATCACACCCGTGCGGCTGTCGGTGCCCGCGAGAGCGAGCAGGGCGTACCCGGAGAGCGACAGCGCCAAGGTGGCCGACATCACGACCCCGGGCGACACCCGGCCGGCCAGGAGCGGGGCACCGATGGCGCCGATGAGCATGGCCAGGGCGGGCGGCCCCATCCACAGCCCGGCCGTCGTCGGCGAGAGGCCCTCGACCAGTTGCAGGTACTGGGTGACCAGGAACATCACTCCGCCGAAACCGACCAGGCCGATCAAC
The DNA here is from genome assembly GCF_040680575.1 of Streptomyces sp. NPDC052020. NCBI lineage: Bacteria > Bacillati > Actinomycetota > Actinomycetes > Kitasatosporales > Streptomycetaceae > Streptomyces > Streptomyces sp. NPDC052020. The sequence goes on along the minus strand of NZ_JBFAWY010000017.1, from coordinate 32,172 downwards.
AAGACGGACAGAGCCGCGCGGAAGGCCCGGCTGGTGAAGAGCTGCATGTCCAGCAGCGGCTCGCTCAGGCGCAGCTGACGGCGGACGAACGCGACCGCGCTGCCGCCGCCGACGAGGACAGCGGCCCATGCCCGGAGGTCCAGGCCGTGGGCGGCCGCATGCTTGATCGCGTAGATGACCGGCAGCACCGCCGCGAGGGACAGCGCCACGCTCAGCAGGTCGGGACGGCCGGCGGGGGACCGGTACTCCGGCAGCAGGGCCGGCGCGCCGACGAGCACCAGCACGGCGACCGGCACGGCGACGAGGAAGGCCGCACCCCACCAGAAGCCGGCGACCAGTGCCCCGCCCGCGACCGGCCCCGCCGCCATCCCCAGGGCGAACATGGTCGCCCACACGCCGATCGCCAGCGCCCGCTGCCGGACGTCGGTGAACATGTTGCTGATCAGCGACAGCGTCGAGGGCATGAGCGTGGCGCCGGCCACTCCGAGCAGGGCCCGCGCCACGATCAGCCACAGGGCGCTGGGAGCGAAGGCCGCGAAGACCGAGGCCGCGCCGAATGCCGCCACCCCGATCATCAGCAACCGGCGCCGTCCGATCCGGTCGCCCAACGTTCCCATCGTGACCAGGAAGCCCGCGATGAAGAAGCCGTAGGCATCCATGATCCACAGCATCTCCGTCGCGGACGGATCCAGGTCTTCGGCCAGGCTGGGAACGACGAGGTAGAGCGCCGTCACATCGAGTCCCAGCAGCATGGTCGGCAGCGCCAGCAGCGCCAGACCGGTCCACTCGCGCCACCCGGCGCGCGCCGGCTGTCCCATACGCGCCACACCTCACCCTCAGTAGTTGAACTACCGTACTACTTGTACGGTAGTTCAATATGGAGCGAGTGAGAAGCGCGGGGGGCGGGATCCCCGGCGGTGCGCACCTCGGCGCGGGGGAGCCTCGGTGGCAGGTGGACAGGTGGACAGGTGCAGGACACGACGGATCACGGCCGCGACCTCGACCGACCACGGCCCGCGGACGGCCGGCCTCACGCCTCGGCGACCTCAGCTTCCCTGTGCTGGCAAGCTCATTTCCCAGACCGGCGTCCCACGGGAGCCGGACACCGGACCTGTGAAGGTGAATGGCGGGACAGGCCCGCCGCACCCGCCAGGAGCACCCTGCGGCGAACACCCCAGACGAGCCGGGCGGACCCCGGACGCGTTCCCGCTCACCGGCTCCCTCTCCCGCCCCGGCACACCCGGCGGCCTGTGTCACGCGGAGCCGGTTCAGCGGTCGTTCGCGACGCGCTCTCCGTTGCCCGTCTCCGGCATCCCCCCGTCATGCTGCGCCGTCAGGCCGAGGAGGGTCTCGATGACGGCCCGCAGGTACTTCTCCAGCTTGGTGTCCGGTGCCGACCTGAGGGCCGGGGGGCGGATCTCCGTGAGCACGAGGCTGGTGCCGAGCATCCAGGCCGCCAGGAGTTCCGCCCTCAGCTCGGCGTCGGGACCGCCGAGGCGCGCGGCCAGGCGCGTGGAGAACACGTCCCTGAAATCGGCCCGCAGCCGCGCCACCGCCTCGTCCCGGCCGGACGACCGCAGCACCGACAGCACCGGGTGGGGGAATTCCCCGTCCTTCGGCGTCCCCAGAAGCATGGCGCAGAGCCAGTCGGGTATCGCCTCGACGGGCTCCTGAAGCAGTGGCTCGAATATCTTGCCGGCACCCGTCACGTCGTTGAACAGCGCTTCCTTCGAGCCGAAGTAGCGGTAGACGAGAGCCGCGTCCACGCCCACGTCCCCCGCGATGTCGCGCACGCTGGTCCCCTCGTACCCGTACTTGCCGAACCGGAAGGCCGCGGCGGTTCTGAGCGCCGAGCGCGTGGCCGTGGCCGAGCGCCTGCGGGCGGACCGGTCGGCCACCGCGTTCGACGCCTCGTCGTTCTGTACTCCCGTCACGTCACCAAACCTCCATCGTCAGGCGGCCCGCCCGCCAACCGCCCATGTTCCGGCCTGTGGCGGCTGGCTCAAAGTCACCGACCGTTGTCACCCATCGTTGACTTCTATTCGCACGCCATGCCATACCTGGAACAGGTCAACGATTGATGACTTCGGTTGCTTACCGCCACCGGGGCCGTACGGCCGGGTCGGCCCCTCGCGGGTCGCCGCGCGCCGCCGAGGCCGTCGCGCGGGTCCCATCGACCGGAAATGGTGATCTTCTGTGCCTGCTCAACGTGTCGCCGTGGTCGGAACCGGCTATGTGGGACTGACCACCGGTGCCTGCCTCGCCTCTCTGGGCCATGCGGTGGTGTGCGCGGACGCCGACCCCCGCAAGGTGGAGCGGCTGCGCGAGGGCCGGGTGGACATCCTGGAGCCCGGCCTGCCCGAGACCGTCCGGGACGCCCTGGAGGCGGGCCGGCTGGAGTTCACCGGCGACACCGCGCCGGCCGTCGCCGGCGCCGAGGTGGTCTTCCTGTGCCTGCCCACGCCCATGGGAGCGGGCGGCGCGGCCGACCTCGCCGCCGTGGAGGCCGTCGCGGAGCAGATACGCGACGTACTGCCGTCCGGCTGCGTCGTCGTCGACAAGTCGACCGTGCCGGTCGGCACCTGCGAGCGCGTCGCCGCCCTGCTCGGGCGGCCGGACGTGGCCGTCGTGAGCAACCCGGAGTTCCTGCGCGAGGGCCGCGCCGTCCACGACTTCCTGCACCCGGACCGGATCGTGATCGGTGCCGCCGAGCGGGACGCCGCCCGGCGGGTGGCCGGCCTGTACGCCGCGCTGGACGCGCCGCTGGTGCTCACCGACCCGGCGAGCGCCGAACTGACCAAGTACGCGGCGAACTTCTTCCTGGCGATGAAGCTGTCCTTCGCCAACAACCTCGCCACCGTGTGCGAGCGGTTCGGCGCCGACATCGGCGATGTCACCGAGGGCATCGGGCGCGACCCGCGCATCGGCTCCTCCTTCCTGGTACCCGGCCCCGGCTGGGGCGGCTCCTGCCTGCCCAAGGACACCCATGCCCTGCTCACCGTGTGCGAACAGGCCGGGGTCGACTTCCCGTTGCTGCGCGCCACCATCGACACCAACGTCACCCATCAGCGCCTGCTCGTCGAACGTGTCGCCGCCGCGTGCGGGCGCGGCCGGGACGGCTCGCTGCACGGCGTACGACTCGCCCTGTACGGCCTGACGTTCAAGGCCGGGACCTGCGACCTGCGCGACTCGCCCGCGCTCGCCGTCGCCCGGCTGCTGCGCGAGCGGGGTGCCGAACTCACCGCCTACGACCCGGCGTTGTGCCACGAGCAGCCCGACCTGAGCGATCTGGCCGAACTCGCCGACGACCCGGTGCGGGCGGCGGAGGGGGCCGCGGCCTGTGTCGTCCTCACCGAGTGGCCGCAACTGCGCGATCTGGACTGGGCGGCCATCGCCGCGCGCATGGCCGGCCGCGAGGTCCACGACTTCCGCAACCTGCTGGACCCGGACCGGCTCGCCCGGGCCGGGCTGAGCTGGCAGGGCATCGGACGCGCGAGCGCACCGGCACGGGTGGCGTGACGGGCGACCGGCTGCCCGGTGTCCCGGCCGTCGCCGCCTGACATCGCGCGCCGCCGCCCTTCGTTCATCCGCCCCGGTGCCCCGGTGCCCCGGTGTCCCGGTGCCCCGGACGGGGGCCGCCGCGGCCGTGCCCGCCCCCGCGCCCGCTGGACCGGGTCCGCGCCCGGCCGTCCCTTCGCCTGCCACCGCCGAACGTCCACGAGAGAAAGGTCCACCCCCCATGCGCATCCTCTGCACCACGCTCGGCAGTCCCTCGCACGGACGCGCCCAGCTCCCCCTGCTGCGCGTCCTCGCCGAAGCCGGTCATCAGGTGGTGGTGGTCACCACCGACGGCCTCGCTCCCGTCTTCCGCGACGACGACGTGGAAGTGAACGCCGCTTTACCGGATCTCGACCCGGTCGGCATGCTCGGTCCGTTCCTCGGCGAACTCGGGGGCAGCGCCGACCTGTCCCTCTCCTCGCCGGTGCTGACGCGGATGATGATGCGGGCCCTGGCCGGACCGGGCGTCAAACCGCACCTGGACATCCTCCGCCCCCTCGCCCGTGACGTCCGCCCCGATCTGATCCTGCGGGACGGCATGGACATGGGCGCGGTGCTCACCGCCGAGCTGCTGGAGGTGCCGCAGTTGCCGACGCCTTCCGGGTTCTCCAACATCATCGAGCCGGCCGAGGTGCTGCCCGGCCTCAACGAACGGCGCGGGGAGCTCGGGTTGCCGCAGCGGGACGATCCGCTGTCCTTGGTGCCGCACGGCCGCGTCGACTACGTACCGCCCGCCTTCTCCTTCTCCCGGCATCTGCCGCCGGCGTTGTCGTACCGGCAGACGGTGGACGTCGAGCGGCACGCGGCGCTGCCCCCCTGGGCCGCCGGACTGCCCACCGACCGGCCCCTGGTGTACGCCGGGATCGGCACGGCCCTGCCGGTGATGCGGGAGCAGACCGCGCAAGGGGCACCGCAGCTGCCGGTGGAGCTGCCGGACGCCGCCGAGACCCTGGCGGCGATCGTCGGGGCGGCGGCCGAACTGGAGGAGTGCACCGTGGTCGTGTCGACGTCCGGGATCCCGCTGGACGCCGCGGGCCTGCCCGGGCATGTCCACGTCACCGAGCGGGTGCCGCAGCCGCTGCTGCTGGAGTCGGTGGACCTGTTCGTCACCCACGGCGGCTTCAACAGCGTCCGCGAGGCGCTGCGCACCGGCACACCGCTGGCGGTGCTGCCGCACTTCGGGGACCAGCACGCCAACGCGGAACGCGTGGCGGAACTGGGCCTGGGCGGTCACATCACCGACCGCAGCGCGCGGGGCATCGCCGAGATGTGCCGAACGCTGCTCGCCGACCCCGCGCCCAGGGCCCGGGCCCGGTCGGCCCAGCTGGCGATGCTGTCGCTGCCGGACATCGGGCAGGCGGTCGCCGACCTCGAGGGCATCGCCGGATAGCCCGCGGTCCCGCCGCACCGAGTCCGTGCCGCCGCATCGGCGCGGCCCCCGACATCCCGCCCCGGGCCCCACTCTCCAGAACGACAGGTGACCTCCTTGGCAACCCGACAGCACAGCGCCGACGGGGACGCGCCCGTGCGGCTCAGCCACCGGCAGATCACCACGGTCATGTCCGGACTGGTGGTGGGCATGTTCCTGGGGGCGCTGGACCAGACGGTGGTCGCGTCCGCGCTGCGGACCATCGCCGACGACCTGCACGGGCTGACGGCGCAGGCGTGGGCGACCACCGGGTACCTCATCACCGCGACCATCGCGACCCCGCTGTACGGCAAGCTCTCCGACATCCATGGCCGGCGGCCCGTGTACCTGGCCGCGATCGGCCTGTTCACGGCCGGCTCGCTGCTGTGCGCGTGTGCCACGTCGATCCACGAACTGGCGGCGTTCCGGGCCGTCCAAGGACTCGGCGGGGGCGGGCTGATGTCGCTGGCCATGACGATCGTCGCCGACATCACCACGCCGCGCGAACGAGGCCGCTACCAGGGCTACTTCATGGCCGTGTTCGGCGGCGCCAGCATCGTCGGCCCGCTGGCGGGCGGCGCCCTCGCCGACCACGACACACTGCTGGGCATCACCGGCTGGCGCTGGATCTTCCTGCTCAACGTGCCGCTCGCCGCCTTGGCCGCCGTGGCGATCGTCCGCGTCCTGCGGTTCCCGCACCAGCGGGTGCGGCACCGGCTCGACTACCCGGGAGCACTCGCCCTGGCCGTCGGGACCGTGCCGTTGCTGACCGTCGCCGAGCAGGGCCGCACCTGGGGGTGGGGCTCGCTTCCGGCCCTGCTGATGTACGCCGTGGGCGCGCTGGGACTCGTCGCCTTCGTCCTGGTGGAGCGCCGCACGGGCGCGGCGGCGCTGCTGCCGCCGCGGCTGTTCCGTGTCCGCGCCTTCCGGCTGGGGGTCGGGCTGCACTTCGTGGTCGGCGTCGGCATGTTCGGCGCGATGACGACGGTGCCGCTCTACCTCCAGATCGTCCGCGGCATGAGCCCGATGACGGCGGGACTCGCCACGCTTCCCACGGTCGCCGCGAATCTGGCCGTGACGCTGCTGGTGGGCCGGCTGATCGCGCGCACCGGTCGCTTCAAGGTCCATCTCGTCGCCGGTATCGGCTCGTTCACCGCCGCGATGCTCGTCTTCGCGACCCTGCGCGTGGACAGCCCGCTGTGGCACGCGGCCCTCGGCATGGCCCTGATGGGAGCGGGGCTCGGCGCGTCGATGCAGACGCTCACCACGCTCGCGCAGTCCGAGGTGCCCCGTACGGACATGGGCGCGGCGACGGCGTCGGTCAACTTCTTCCGCTCCAACGGCGGCACCGTGGGGACCGCGGCCTTCCTCTCCATCCTGTTCTCCACGGCGGGCGGCCGCATAGCCGAGCGGCTGGCCGAGGCCCGCCGCGACCCGGAGTACCGCCGGCTGCTGGCCGAACCCGGCAACGCCCACGCCCTCGCGGATGTCCTGCGCCCGGGCGGCGGTGTCGACCTGGAGGACTCGACGTTCCTGCGGGAACTCGACGGGGGCGCGGCGCTGCCGTTCCTGGAGGGGTACGCCACCTCGATGCGGCTGGTCTTCCTCACCGGTGCCGCGGTCGCCCTGGTCGCCTTCCTGATCGCGGCCCGGCGGGTCCCGGACCTGACGCTCGCCGACGAGTGAGCCTGCCGTCCGGCGGGCCCGCGCCCCGCCGGGCGGCGGGTCCGCGCGGTCCGTCGGACCGTCCGTGCCGGGCCTCGCCGACGGGCGCTGACCGTCCCCCATGGAGGCGGAGGCAGCGGCCTTCACGCCGGGCGCACCCGGGCGGGAAGCTGGCGGTTCACCAGGGTGGCGTAACGGCCCTGTGCGCGCATGAGGGTGTCGTGGGTGCCGTACTCCACGAAACGGCCGTTCTCCAGGACGACGATCACGTCCGCGTCCATGATGGTGCTGATGCGGTGTGCGACCACGATCCTGGTGCACCCCCGCGCAGACAGCTCTTCCGCCAGTTCGGCTTCGGTCACGGCGTCCAGGTGACTCGTCGCCTCATCGAGTACGAGCAGGTCGGGATCGGCCAGCAGCGCTCTGGCGATGGCCAGGCGCTGGCGCTGTCCGCCGGACAGTGCGCTGCCTCCCTCCGACACGTGGGTGTCCAGCCCCATCGGCATGCGGCGCACGTCTGCGAGGAGGCGTGCCCGCTCCAGCGCCTCGACGAGGGTCTCGTCGGACAGCCGGCCCCGGCCGAGCAGCAGGTTCGACCGGATGGTTCCACCGAAGACGTGGGGCTCCTGCGTCACGATGCCGAAGCGGCGTCGCAGGCTTTCCACGTCGTAGTCCTCGATGGCATGCCCGTCCAGGAGTACTTGGCCCTCGGTCGGCCGCAGCAAGCCCGCGAGCAGGCGGATCATCGTCGTCTTGCCGGAGCCACTGGCCCCGACGACGGCCACCTTCGCGCCGGCGGGGACGTGCAGCGTCAGATCGCGCAGGATCCACGGTCCCTGCCCGTAGCGGAATCCCACCCCGCGTAGTTCCACGCCGCCCCGCAGGCCGTTCGGCGTGATCGCTCCTCGGCCCCGTTCCTCCGGCGGTTCGTCCAGCACGTCGTGGATGCGCTCCAGGTGAGCGCCTATCGTCTGGAGGTACCGGATGCTCGTGGCCAGGTTCGAGACCGGGGCGAGCAGGCCGGCTGCGACCGCGTTCAGTGCGACCATGGAGCCGATGGTCATCGCTCCGGCGCGCGTCTGGGCGATCCCGAGAAGGAGCAGCAGCAGCGGCGACGCCACCTGGAGCAGCAGGGTGAGCGAGTCGGTCACAGCGTCGAGGCGGCGCCGGCGGAACGCCGCCCGCAGGTAGGTCCCGAGTGCCGCGCGCCAGCGGTCGAGCACGGGCTCGGCCAGCCCGGCGCTCTTCACGAATTCCGCCCCGCGCAGTGCGTCCACGGCGACGGACTGCGTCGCGGCCTCCGCGCTCAGTTCCCGTTTGGCCAACGCGTTGGCCGGGCGCGCGGTCGCCCCCACGACGGCGACCTGTGTCGCGGCCAGCGCTGCCGCGAGCAGCGCGTACCAGGGACTGATGACAGCCAGCACGGCCAGGTAGCCGATGGCGAAGACGCTGTCGATCACCAAGGTGATCATTCGTGAGGTCAGCAGATCCCGGATGACCGTGTTGCTGTTGAGGCGGGCCAGCAGGTCACCGCTGCTGCGGGCCTGGAAGTACCCGAACGGGAGGCGGAACAGGTGCGTCATAAACCTGTCCCCGAGCAGGCCGTCCAGCCGCTGCTGCAGGACGAGCAGGGCCACCGTCCTGGCCAGGCCGACGAGGGCGTACGTGAGGACGAACCCCACGACGCCCAGGGCGAACGGCGTGAGGGTGTCGGCGCGTTCACCGATGAGCGTGTCGATGCCGTACTTGGTCAGCAGTGCCGAGCCAAGGGCGAGGACCTGAACGACCGCCGAGAGCACGATCGCCAGTACGACCCACCTCGGAGCCATCCGCAGCACGTCCCGTGCGAGTCGCAACGGCCACGACCGCGTTCCCCCGCGCCGCCGGGTGAACGCCGTGCCCGGCGTGAACTCCAGCAAGGTGCCGGTGAACCGCCCGCGGAACTCCTCGTGGGACAGCGCCGCCCGCCCCTCGGCGGGGTCGAGCACATGCACTCTGCCGCGCCCGGCCCGCCGCACCACGACGAAGTGGCCGCCGTCCCAGTGCGCTATGACGGGCATCCGCACGGAACCGATCGCGTCCGCCGGTACCTGGAGACCGCGCGCTTGCAGACCGTGGGCGCGAGCGACCTCAAGGATCCGGCGGGCGCTGGCTCCGTCGCGTGCCACGCCGAACTGCGTCCGCAGGTCGCGCAGAGCGGTCCTGCGGCCGTACGCGCCGAGCACCATCGCCAGGCACGCCGGTCCGCACTCCGCCTCGCTCAGCTGCGCGACGTACGGCACCCGTGCCACCCGCCTGCCGCTCATACCTCTCCCTTCGTCCGTGTCCTCTGCCCCGGCAGCGTGCGGTACGGCGGTTCGCCGCCGGTTCACTGCCGGTTCACGGCCCCCGGAGCAGCGCGGACACCGCCCCGCGGCGGGTGACCAAGGTTTCCCCAAGGTTTCGTCCAGCCCCCCGCCGCAACGATGGCCTTGTCACGCCGGGCCGACCGAGGCCGAGGTGACGCGAGATCAGTACGTCATGGTCACATCAAGGGAGGAATCGTGGATCAGATCACCAGGGCATGGAAGAACCCGCTCTTCCGCGCCTCGCTGAGCGCCGAGGAGCTCAGCGCGCTGCCGGACCACCCGGCAGGCGTCATCGAGATCGCCGACCACCGGCTGGACAACGTCGTCGGCGGCGGCATCACCGACACCTGGGTGACCTGCGGGCACAAGACCTGCCGCACCTGCTTCACCTGCGACTGGCTCTGCGCCTGACCCCGGCTCGTCGGCTTATGCGGCGATCATGATCCGTTCCGGCGCGGACCCGGTGTCCGCGCCGGAACGGGCACGAGGAGCGCCGCCCCGACGGCCAGCAACCGACCTCAAGGAAGGGCTCATGGACAGCCAACGGGAGATACTGGACTCGGTGACGTGGTGGCGGGGCGTGCCCCTGCACCACCGGCGTGACGCGGCGGTCGGCATCACCCCGGAACAGCGGGCGCACGGACTGCGCCGTCTCGATCTGTGGCGCAGCGGCATCCTCTTCTCCGGAGGGAGCCCCCGGACCGAGGCGGACTACCTGGAACGCTGGTCAGCGACGGGCGTCGGCGAGGAGGAACTGGTCACCCTGCTCGGCGAGCCCGCGGAGTCGCTCGCCGCACGCCTGCCCAGGCCCGACTGGCTGACGGTGATCGAAGAGGCGTGGCGGTTCCACGCGGGGAACGACGTCGAAACGCACGGCCGGATCGCGGTGGGCGCCCATGGCCACGGCGGGCACGAGCACGACCACCCGCCCGGGCTGGGGCCGGCCGAGCTGGCGGTACCGCTGCTGCGCTGGGCGCGGAACGAACTGCGGCGCCGGGTGCCGGGCCTGCCGCCGGACCACCCGGTCCTGACACCCCCTGTGGAGGCGCTTTCGGGGATGCTGTCCCGGGTACTGGTCCTGGAGCTCAACGTGGCCAGGGTCACGGGGAACCTGGAGGGGGACACGCCCGAGGAGCGGTTCGCGTCGTTCATGGAGGGGATCCGCGATCCCGCACAGGCGCTGGCCCTGCTCTCCGAGTACCCCGTGCTGGCCCGGTTGCTGGTCACCTCGGTGCGGAACTGGGTCGACGTGAGAGCCGAGTTCGCCGAGCGCTTCCTGGCGGACCTGCCCCGGCTGCGCACGCTGTTCGACGGCTCGTGGCAGGGCCTGGAGGACCTGACGGACATCACGTTCGGTGCCGGTGACACCCATGACGGAGGCCGGTCGGTCGCGCTCCTCACGCTGTCCGACGGGGCCAGGCTCGTCTACAAGCCGCGCCCGGTCGACGTGGAGCTGCACTTCAACGAGCTTCTGCGCCGGCTGAACGGCTGGGGCATGCGCCACCCGCTGCGGACCCTGGCCGTGCTGGCCCGGCCGGGCTACGGCTGGGTGGAGCACGTGGCCGCCGAGCCGTGCGCCACGACGGAGGAGGCCGGCCGATTCTTCTGGCGTCAAGGCGCCTGTCTGGCCGTGTTCCACGCCATCTGCGGCGCGGACCTGCACCTGCAGAACCTGATCGCGGCGGGTGAGCACCCGGTCTTCGTGGACCTCGAGGCGACCTTCGTCGGCCGGCTGCGTGCCGAGCCGGACCCGGTGCTGCGGATCATCGGCGCGGTGCCCGACCTCCTCAACGAATCCGTTCTGGGCACGGGACTGCTGCCCGAGCGGATCATCGAGGTGGACGACTCCGGCTGGCGGGACGCGGAGATCAGCGGCCTCGCGGGGGGCGACGGCCAGCTCTCGCCGAGCGTGCTGCCGGCCTACACGGCCCAGGGTACCGACGCGATGCGGCTCGTCCGCGAGCGGATGCCGATCGCGGGCACGGCCAATCGGGCCACACTGGCCGGAGCCCCCCTCGATCCACTGCGGTACCGGGAGCCCTTGCTGGAGGGCTTCGAGTGCGCCTACCGGCTCATCACGCGCGAACGGGACGCGCTGCTCGCCGCGGACGGACCGATCGCGGCCTTCGGCGCCGACGCCGTTCGCCATGTGCCCCGGCCGACGTCCGTCTACAGCCGCATCCTGACGGAGTCGATGCATCCGGACGTGCTGAGGGACTCGCTGGACTGGGAGTACGTACTCGAAACCGGCCTGGCGGGCGGGCACCCGGGGATCGACGGCCGGATCGGACTGCTCACCAGTGAGCAGCGGCAACTGGCCGGTCTCGACGTGCCGGCCTTCCGCACCACACCCGGTGCGACGGACCTGCACGACCACGACGGCCTCGTCGTCCGGGAGTTCCTGTCGGTCTCCGGGATGGACGCCGTCCACGCCAAGGTACGCCGGATGGGAGCCGACGATCTGCGCCGCCAGAAGTGGTGCATCGAGGCCTCACTGACGGGACTGACGTTCGGCACGCAGACCGGGCCCGTCGCCCCGGCGCGCGAGCTGCCCGGGCAGCCGCTCGACATCGGCCACGCGCTGCGGGCCGCGGCCGCCCTCGCGGACGGCCTGCTCACCACCGCGGTGCACGGCACGGACGACCAGCCGCCGCACTGGCTGTCGCTCAACATCGTCGGGGAGCGCTACTGGCGGGCCGGACCGGCCGGGATCAGCCTCTACGATGGCGTGAGCGGTATCGCGCTCTTCCTGGCATACCTGTCCTCGCTGACTGGCGAGCGACGGTACCGGGCCGTGGCGGAACGGATCGCCGGGCAACTCGCCGACTCGCTGACCAGCCCGGAGCGGACGGCCCGGTCCCGTATCGCGTTGAGCATCGGCGGGTTCGGCGATCTGGGAGGCGTGGTCTACACGCTCACGCATCTGGCCGTCCTGTGGGACGAGTCCGCACTGCTCGATGCGGCCCGTGCGCTCGTGCCCGAGCTGGCGGGACGGTTCGCGGACGACCGGGAACTCGACATGGTGCAGGGAACCGCCGGGGCGGCACTGGCGCTGGCCGCGCTGCACCGCACGCACCCGGACGAGCGTGTGGCGGACGCGCTGCGGGTCGCGGGCGGTGTGCTGGCCAAGGCGGCCACGGACGTGAGCGGCGGAGCGGCCTGGTGTACGGCGGTCGACCCGGACCGGCCGTTGCTGGGCATGTCCCACGGAGCGAGCGGCTTCGCCCTCGCGCTCGCGCGGATCGCCGAGGTGACCGGGGAGGAGCACCTTTACCGGTTGTGCGAGAAGGCGGTCTCGTTCGAACGGCACCGTCTGGCCCCCGACCGGGGCAACTGGCCGGATCTGCGCAGCATCGTGCCCGAGGGATCGTTCATGAACGCCTGGTGCCACGGTGCCGCGGGAATCGGGCTGGCACGGGCGGAGCTGCTCGGCGTCGACGCTCTCGCGGGCGTGCGCGGGATCCTCGCCGACGACCTGCGCGTCGCGACGGACACCGTCCGTGGTGACCTGGCGCGTGACGGCGTCTACACGGGGCTCGGCAACGATTCGCTGTGTCATGGGGACATGGGACTGGTGGCGGCGCTGCTCGCGGCCGGTCCGGGCTGGGAGGAGGGCGACGTGCTCGGTCCTCGCGTGGCGCGCGCCGTGGCCGACAGGGCACTGGCTGGGGACGTCCGTCCCGGTGTGCCGATGGGAGTGACCACACCCGGGCTGATGACGGGCACGGCCGGGATCGGGTACGGCCTGTTGCGGGCGGCCGCACCCGGCCGGGTACCCGAGGTCCTCACCCTCGCGGCACCGGTCGTACGGGAGGGACGGGAGGGCGGTCGGTGACCGCCGCCCGGGGGAGTGAGGGTGCCGTCCGGAGCGGACCGCCCAGCGGCCGTCCTGCCGCGCCGTACGGGGGCAGCGCGGCCAACCCGGTGCGTTACCGTGTGCTCGGCCCGCTGGAGATACGGCAGGCCGACGGCGTGTTCCACATGGTGAGTCAGCCCAAGTGCCGTGCGCTGCTGGCCGTGCTGCTGCTCAACGCCAACCGAGTGGTGCCGGCCGGGGAACTGCTCAAGCGGCTCTGGCCGGACGGCACACCGCGGTCGGCGCGCAAGCTCGTCCAGCAGTACGTGCACCGGCTGAGGCGCAGACTGCCGCGGGCCGAACCGGAGAAGCACCGGCCGGGTCCCGGGGGGAGCCGGCTGGTGACCTGTCCCGCCGGCTACCGGTTGCGGGTGGAGTCCGCGGAGCTGGACGCCGACCGGTTCACCGCCTTGGTGACCGCGGCGCGCCGGCGCCTCGTGGAGGGTGACGCGGAGTACGCGGCGGGGGCGTTGCGGCGGGCACTGGACATGTGGCGCGGACCGTTGCTCGCCGACGTCCCGGACCTGCCGGCGACGCTGCCGGAGCTGGTACGGCTGGAGGAGGAGCGGCTCGCGGCCACCGAGGCCTGGGTGTGGGCCGAGCTGCGCCGGGGGCACGCCCGCGAGGTCGTTCCCGACCTGGAGATCCTGGTCGCCGCCCACCCCTTGCGTGAACCTTTCCGCTACCAGCAGATGGTCGCGCTGAGCCTGGCCGGGCGTCGTGCCGACGCGTTGGGGGCGGCCCGGGAGCTGCGCCGAGACCTGGCCGAGGAGTTGGGCATCAGACCGGGAGCGGACGTGCTCGCGCTGGAGCAGGCGATCGTGCGGGACACGCTCACGGATCTCCCGGGGCTGGTGGCGAGGACGGTCGGCGCCTTCGAGGCGGCCCGAGCCCTGTGAGACGTCCGGCCACGGGCCGCCCAGGGCCGTGGCCGGCCCTCCTCACGCCTCCTCGGCCCGCTCGCGCTGCCGTCGCGGCCCCGGAGGCGGCCACGGAACGTCGAGTCGCTCACGCCATGTCGTGCGCGAGGCATTCAGCTACGGCGTCGGCGTCGATGACCCTGCTCGCTGGTGTGGGCGGAGCCGCAGCGCTGGCACTCTGCGGCAACGTGATCCGCCGATTAGCGGCCGTTGCCCGGGCGGTGGAAGCCGAGGTCACCGTTTGCCGACAGGACGCCGGCCAGGTCGCCGGGTTTGTGCCACACGGTGGCGTCCAGGGAGGCGAGAGTGGGCACGGCGACGGCGCGCGGGCTCTCGGTGCGGCCCAGGGAGCCGGCCCCGGAGGGCACAGGAGGCAGGTACAGGGGGCCGTCCGTGAAGGTGAGGTGTGCGGCGCCGGGGACGGTGAGCCGGTAGCCCGTAGCGGTGTTGGGCTCGGGGGCCTTGGTGAGGCGGGGTAGGTAACGCGGGTCGGTTCCCGGGGTGATGGCCTGGGTCGGCGCGGGCGTCGGCTGATGGAGGGAGGGGGAGGTGGGACCGTGGGAGCAGCCGTCCAGATCGATGACGGCGCCGAACCGGCGGTCCTGCCGGGCGGCCCGCAGCGCGGCGGCGCCGCCCATGGAGTGGCCGGTGACCGCGACGCGGCCGGTGTCCAGGTGTCCGGTCAGTGGGTCGGTGATCTCGCCTCGGCCCAGACGCTCCAGCCGGGTGAGGACGGAGCCGACGTCGGCGGCCCGGGGGCCTTGCGACCGCCGCCGTCGGGGATGTCGCCGAGTTTCTCGACGTCCCCGTGCACGAGCTCGCCGGGCCGGTCGCGTTCGTAGCGGCGTACGATCCGGCCGGTGGTCCGGTCCAGGGGGGTGAGCCGGGCCAGGCCGGTGCCACGGTCCGAGAGTGTCCGGGAGGTGGCTCATCATCGGCTCGGCCGTCGGGTGTGCCCGTCAGCCCCTTGACCGGGTGCCGCTTCGACGGAGGATGGGGGAAAAGAGGGGTCTGCGTGGTGAAGTGCGGGTCTCTGACTCACTCCGACGGCAGGGAGCGTTTCTTCCGATGACCACACAGCCCGCACGCCCTGAGCGCAGCGGTCCCGCGACCGCCTCGGTCACGGATGTCCCGCCGTTCAAGCCTTCTCTCGTCACAGCGGTGTTCAGGGACGTGACCTCGATGCACGTCTCTCGGTCGGCCGCGTGGGCCGCCGCGTCGGTGACGCGGACGTACTGACCAGATCATCGACGGCGCGAGGAGAGCGGCGGCTGAGGAGGCCCGGAAGAAGCTGATCCCCGGGGACCTTCTTGCGGCGATCGACCGGAACGCCGAGCGTCCCGGGACACCCACGTGCAGTGCTCAATGGTGTCCACGCCGGCGGCAACTGCGGCGGCGATCCCCTCGGTGCCGTGGGCGTGTGCGGCGACAGGCAGTCCGGCGCGCCGGGCCTCCTGGACCACGACGTCCAGTTCCGCGACGGTGAATTGTGCTGCCCAGACCGGAGGGCCGCCCTTGGTGATACCACCTCCGGTGGCCGTTACTTTGATGACATCGGCTCCCCGCTCGATGGCGCGGCGGACCGTCTCCCGGATGGCCTCGGTGCCCTCGGCCTCGCCGCCGAAGAACCAGCAATGGCCGCCTGGAGCCGTCACCGGCGTACCGGCGGCGAGGATGCGCGGGCCGGGGGCTGGATGTGCCGGCCACGCAGGCCGAGCAGCACACGTGCCGCCGAGATCATGCTGTCCACTCGCGCTCCTTCTGCTTGTTTCATCGACCAGCGGTGGGAGGAGACCACCCCGCGCGGTCCCGTGCCGAAGGCCGGGGACCTGTCGGTGTGCGGTTGCCGCCACGCCGGCGACGCCGCCCGGCGGGAAGCCGCCGACGCCGCGCGCGAGCAGGCCGCCATGCGACCGTCCCGCCGGACACGGAAGGACAGGCGGCGTCGACGAGCAGTGGCGCAGGTCAGGCCAGGGCGGCCCGCTTCGCCAGCGCGGCGAGCGGGAAGCGCCGGGCCTTCGCCTTGGAGCGGGGGGCCGAGTGCCGGTCGATGATCAGGTGGACCGGGACCTGTTCACGAACCAGCGGCGGTGGCGAGCGGAAGTCCAATCCTCGTGAATTGATCGGAGTTACTTCGGAGCCAAGCGACTCCGGTCTCGCGAACAGTCGGCCTCGGCGCGGTCCTCGCAGTAATATGGCCATGCATTATTGTTGTGAGACTTATTCCTGTTCTCGGTTGTGTTTCGAAGCCGTGCGGAATGGGTGGGTCCCGTGGGTTTCCCGGGCGGATTCTGTGGTGGCTGCTGTGCTCTGCGCGGCGTCACGACTGGAGGGGCCGGCGGGTTTCCGGCCCGGAAGACTGCTCCGTCCGGATGGAAAGGTGCGGCGGTACGCCGAAAAAGCGTCGTGGCGCCGACCGTGTCGAACGATCGGGTGTTATTTTGCCCGGCCTCTCGTGCGGGAGCTCCAGTTCTGGGTAAGCTGCGTTTCCTTGCCATTCGTTTCGGCAGCTCCGCGTCCAAATCCCCCATGCGACTCACCATCGGCAGGGACTTATGACGTCTGCTCCGCGCGCCATGGATATGATCATTGGTACAACCCCGTTCGGCGAGCCCGACGCAGGGCTTGCTGCCGCGGTCAGCCGTGCCGGCGGGCTCGGGGTGCTCGACCTGGGAACCGGCGACCGAAGGTCCACAGAGGCCTTGGCACGTATCCGGCGCCTGACAACCCGTCCGTTCGGGGTGCGGGCCGGAGCGCCCTGCCGGATGGGCCCGGAGGAGCTCGGGACAGGGAGGACGGGGGAGCGGGACGAGGGCGGCCCGCACACGGTGATCCTCGGTGCGGACACGACGTGGCGGGTCGGCGATGTCGCCGCGGAGTACCGGGTGCTGGTCGAGGTCATGGACGTGGAGCAGGCCCTGGAAGCGGTCCGCGCCGGGGCGCATGGGCTGATCGCCCGTGGCAGTGAGAACGGTGGCCGGATCAAGGAGCTCAGTACCTTCGTCCTGTTGCAACAGCTGCTCTCCGATCCCCGCGTGGACCTCCCGGTCTGGGCGTGCGGCGGCATCGGTCCCCGTACGGCGGCGGCCGTCATGGCCGGCGGGGCGGCCGGGGTCGTACTGGAGAGCCAGCTGGCGCTGCTGGCCGAGTCGGGGCTTCCCGATGCGGCGGCAGCGGCGCTGCGGTCCATGGACGGCTCGGAGACCGTAGTCGTGGCCGGTCATCGGGTACTGCACCGCCGTGGCCCGGACGCCCCGCGTCCGGTGGCCGACGAGCCGGAGGCGGTCGCGGCGACGCTGGGCGCGCGGGACCCGCGCACCCAGCTGCTGCCGGTGGGCCAGGACGGCTTCCTCGCCGCCCGCTTCGCCGAGCGCTGGGGCGACGTCGGCCGGGCGGTCCGCGCCCTGACCGCCGCCGTACGGGATGCCGTGCGCGACGACGTACCAGGCCGGGCGCTGCGCCCCGGATCCCCGACGAGCCGAACGCTCGGCACCCGGCTGCCCGTCGCCCAGGGGCCGATGACCAGGGTCAGCGACCAGGCGCGGTTCGCCGAGGCCGTCGCCGAGGACGGCGCCCTGCCGTTCATCGCGCTGGCGCTCGCGAACGGAGAGCGGGCGCGGGCGATGCTGGAGGAGACTCGTGCCGCCGTCGCCGGGAAGCCCTGGGGTGTCGGCGTGCTCGGCTTCGCGCCGAAGGACGTCAGAAGCGCCCAGCTCGAAGCCGTACGGAAGCTGCGGCCCACGCACGCGATCATCGCGGGCGGGCGGCCGTCCCAGGCCGAGACGCTGGAGCGGGCCGGAATCAGGACCTTCCTGCACGTGCCCTCGCCGGGGCTGCTGCGGCAGTTCCTGGACGCCGGGGCCCGCAGGTTCGTCTTCGAGGGCTCCGAGTGCGGCGGCCACGTCGGGCCGCGCAGCAGCTTTCCCCTGTGGGAGGCCCAGCTCGCGGTGCTGGAGGACTTCCTGGCCGGCGCGGACCGGGACGCGGCGGAGCTCCAGGTGTTCTTCGCGGGCGGCGTCCACGACGAGCGCTCGGCGGCGATGGTAGCCGCGCTCGCCGCGCCGCTGACCGCACGCGGTGCCGCCGTCGGCGTCCTCATGGGAACCGCCTACCTGTTCACCGAGGAGGCGGTGGGATGCGGGGCGATCCAGCCCCTCTTCCAGCGGCAGGTGGTGACCGCGGCCCGGACCACGCTGCTGGAGACCGCCCCCGGCCACGCCACCCGCTGCCTCCCCACCCCGTTCACCCAGGACTACCGGGAACACGCGGCGGAGCTGCGGGCCCAGGGCATGCCCGAGCGGCGGATCTGGGAGGAACTGGAGCGGCGCAACGTCGGGCGGCTGCGGATCGCCAGCAAGGGGGTCGAACGGGACGCCGCCGGCGTGCTGGCCCCCGTCGGCGAGGAACGCCAGCTCGCGGAGGGGGTGTTCATGGCCGGGGAGGTGGCCGTACTGCGCTCGGCGACCACCACGATCGGTGCGCTGCACCGGTCGGTGACCTCCGGGGCCGCGGACTTCCTGGCCGGGCGCGCCGCACTGCTCCGGGAACGCCTGGGTGCGGACACCGGCGAGGAGCCGGCCGCGCCCGCGCCGCTGGACATCGCCGTCGTGGGGATGGCCTGCGTGTTCCCGCAGGCTCCCGACCTCGCCGCCTTCTGGGCGAACGTCCTCGGCGGCCATGACGCCGTCGGTGAGGTCCCGCCCGACCGCTGGGATCCCACCGTGCACTACGCGCGGGACCCCCGGCAGGCCAAAGGCGCCACGCTGTCGAAGTGGGGCGGCTTCCTGCCGCGGATTCCCTTCGACCCGCTCCGCTACGGCATCCCTCCCGCCTCGCTGGGCAGCATCGAACCCGTGCAGCTCCTGGCGCTGGAGGTTGCCCGGCGCGCCCTGGAGAACGCCGGGTACGGCGAGCGGGGCCGGGAGTTCCCGCGCTCGCGCACCTCCGTCGTCTTCGGCGCGGAAGCGGGCAGCGACCTCTCCAACGCCGTGACACTGCGCGCGGTCCTGCCGTCGTACTACGGCAGGGTTCCCGAGGAGCTGGAGGAGCGGCTGCCGCGGCTCACCGAGGACTCCTTCCCCGGCATGCTGGCCAATGTGATCTCGGGCCGGATCGCCAATCGGCTGGATCTCGGCGGAGCCAACTACACAGTCGACGCCGCGTGCGCGTCGTCGCTGGCCGCGGTCGACGTCGCCTGCAAGGAACTCGTCGGCGGCACCAGCGACGTCGTCCTGTGCGGCGGCGCCGACCTCCACAACGGGATCACCGACTACCTGCTCTTCTCCTCGGTGCACGCCCTCTCCCCGACCGGCCGGTCGCGGCCCTTCGACCGTTCGGCGGACGGCATCGCCCTGGGCGAGGGTGTCGCCTGCGTCGTCCTGAAGCGGCTCGCGGACGCCGAACGGGACGGTGACCGCGTCTACGGCGTGATCAAGGGAATCGGCAGTTCCAGCGACGGCCGCTCGCTCGGCCTGACGGCACCCCGTCCGGAGGGACAGCGTGCCGCGCTGGAACGGGCCTACCGCAACGCCGGGATCTCACCCGCCGACATCGGACTGGTCGAGGCTCACGGCACCGGTACCGTGGTCGGCGACCGCACCGAACTGACCGTGCTGAGCGAGGTGTTCGGCGAAGCGGGGGCCAGGACGGGCGGGTGCGCGCTCGGGTCGGTCAAGTCGCAGATCGGGCACACCAAGTGCGCCGCCGGCCTCGCGGGCCTGATCAAGACCGTCCTGGCCCTGTACACCGGCGTCAGGCCGCCCACGCTGCACCTGGAGCGCCCGAACCCGGCATGGCGAGAGGAGAGCAGCCCGTTCGCCTTCCACACGCGGGCGCTGCCGTGGACCGCTCCCGTGAAGGAACGGGCCGCCGGGGTGAGCGCGTTCGGCTTCGGCGGAACCAACTTTCACGTGGTGCTCGGCGCCCACGCGGACGCCGTACCGCCGGCCCACGGTCTGGACGCGTGGCCCGCCGAGCTGTTCACCTTCCGGGGGAAGGACATGGCGGCGGCCCGCCGGGCCGTCGAGGACGTCCTGAGGGCCGCCGAGGCAGACGGCAGGCCGTGGCGGCTGCGTGACCTCGCGCTGAGCGCCTCCCGCCGGTCCGACGACGGCCACGACCCGGTGCGGGTCGCCGTCGTGGCCACGGATGCCGACGGGCTGACCGGCCAGCTGCGCAGGGCCATGGCCGGTGAGCACGACCCGGCCGGGGGCGTCCACCTCGCGGGCCGGGACCCCGCCGGCGGGCACGGGCAGGCGGCGGCCGAGGGCAAGGTCGCGTTCCTCTTTCCCGGCCAGGGCAGCCAGCGGCCCGGCATGTTCGCGGACGTGTTCATCGCGTTCCCCGAACTCCAGCACTACCTGGAACTCGGCCGCGACCATGTCGGCGCGCTGTACCCGCCGGCCGCCTTCGACGACGCCGCGCGGGACCGCCGGCAGGCGGCACTCACCGATACCCGGGCCGCCCAGCCCGCGCTGGGCGTCACCGGACTCGCCGCCCACGCCCTGCTCACCACGGCCGGGGTACGGCCGGACATGGCGGCCGGGCACAGTTACGGCGAGCTGGTCGCCCTGTGCGCGGCCGGCGCGATCAGCCAGAAGACGCTGCTGGAGCTGAGTACCGAGCGGGCGGCGGCGATCCACGCGGCCGCGGGTGCGGAGCCGGGGACCATGGCCGCGGTAGCGGCCGGTGCCGAGGACGTCGAACGGGCCCTGCGCGAGGCCGGCGCACCCGTCTCGGTCGTCGTCGCCAACCACAACTCTCCCTGGCAGTCGGTGATCTCCGGGCCGACCAAGGCGGTCGCCACCGCCGTACGGCTCCTGCGCGAAGCCGGGTACGGCGCCAAGGGCATCCCCGTGCCCTGTGCCTTCCACAGCCCACTGGTGGCTGGTGCCGGGGACCGGTTCGCCGATGCGCTCGCGAGCCGGACGGTGAGCCCGCTCGAGTTCCCGGTGTGGTCCAACCGCACGGCGGCCCGGTACGGCGAGGACCCCGACGCGATCCGTGCGGAACTCGCCGCCCAGATCGGCGCCCCGGTCAGATTCGCCGAGCAGATCGAGGCGATGTACGAGTCGGGGGCGAGGATATTCGTCGAGGCCGGCCCCGGCTGTGTCCTCGCCCGGCTGGTGGCCCAGATCCTCGGCGACCGTCCGCACCGCGCCGTCGCGTGCGAGCCGCATGCCCGCAGCGGCCTGCGGGGATGGCTCGACGCGCTGGCCCAACTGGCGGTGGCCGGGCTGCCGGTGCGCACCGGATGGCTGTTCCGCGGGCGCGACGCCGTCGACGCGGTCCGGACTCCGGCGCCGAAGCGGCCCGGCTGGACGGTCGACGGGCAGTTGGTCCGCACCGCCGCCGGAGAACCCCTGCCAGGCGCGCTAGCACCCGTACGACGAGTCGTGGAGGCGATGGTGACCGCCCAACCCCCACATGACGTCCCGGCCGGCAGGGACGCGCTGATCTCCGAATTCCTGCGCACCAGCCGGGAGATGATCGCTGCCCAGCGCGATGTGCTGCTGACCTACTTCGGCGCGGCGCCGGGAGAACGGATCCCGGCACCCGCCACGGTGAGCCCGCTCCCGCAGACCGCAGCGGTCACACCGGCCGTACCGGCCGTACCGGCCGTACCGGACGTACCGGCCGAGCCGCCGGCGTCCCGGCAGCCGGAACGGTACCCGGCTGCCGAGCCCGAGCCGGCCGCTGTTCCCGCACCTGCCGCGGCCCCCGCGGCCGGAGATGCCGCGCGGGCGGACGTCCTGCGGACGGTCCTGGAGATCATCAGCGAGCGCACCGGCTACCCGGTGGACATGATCGAGCCCGACCTCGACCTGGAGGCGGACCTGAGCATCGACTCGATCAAGCGGCTCGAAGTCGTCGGTGAACTGGCCAGACGCCTGGACGCCGGGGGCGGTGTCGGCGTCGCGGGCCTGGACGACGCGGAGCTGGAAGAGCTGGCGAAGGCCCGTACGGCGGCCTCGGTGACCGACTGGCTCGCCACGCGGCTGGCCACGCCCGCGGCACGGACCGGCTCCCCCGGGCAGCCGGAGGAGTCACCGCGGGCCGAGACCGAGCAGGCGCCGCCGGAGGAGTCACCGCGGGCCGAGGCCCAGCAGGCGCCGCCGGAGGTGACCGGCGGGACACCGCATCGGTTCCAGCTCCGGCCGGTGCCCCTGGAGCAGCGGGACGGCTCGACGGACGACCCGCCCGGCGTGCTGGCCGGACAACGGTTCGTGCTCCTCGGCGACGACGGCGCGAGCGCGGCCCGGGAGGTGTCGGCCAGGCTCGCCCGGTACGGTGCCCAGGCGGTGGCCCTCGACCGGGACCACGTGCTCGCGGAGGCGGACGGCCCGGTGGACGGGGTGCTGTACCTCGACTCCCTCGCGGTCGCCGGGCCGCCGGTACTGCCCGACGCGTTCCCCGTGCTCCAGGCCGCCCTGGGCCGCGGCCCGCGCTGGCTGCTCGCCGTACGGCCCGCCGACGGCGGCTTTGCGGACCGGAGGTCGGCGGGGCTGCACGGCCTGTTCCGCACCGTCGCGCGCGAGTACCCGCGGACCGTCGCGCGGATCATCGACCTCGGTGACACCGGGCCCTCCGCCGTCGCCGACGCGCTGCTGGCCGAACTGCTCGCGCCCGGACCGGCTCCCGTCGTCCTGCGCACGGCGTCCGGCCGTCAGGGGCTGGAACTCGTGGAAACGCCGCTCGTAACCCCGCCCGGAACGCCCGGCACCACCGGCGGCGGACCGGCCGGGGGCGGAGCCGCCGAGGCCGCCGCCCTCGGCCTCGGCCGGGAATCCGTGGTGCTCCTGGTCGGCGGGGCCCGGGGCATCGCCGCGACGTTCGCCGCCAGGCTCGCCTCGGCCTCCCGCTGCCGTCTCGAGCTGATCGGCAGGACCCCCGCGCCGGCCGGCCCCGAGGATCCTGCGACCGCCGCCGCCCGCACCCCGGCCGAGCTGCGCGCGGCGCTCGTCGCACGCGCGGGTGGCGGCCTGCCTCCGGCCGACGCCAACCGCGGCGCCGGTCTGATCCTGGCCCAGCGCGAGGCCGCCGCCACGCTGGAGGAGCTCACCGCTCTCGGCAGCGAGGTCCGCTACCGCTCGGTGGACTTCCGGGACCGGAAGGCCGCCCTCCAGGCGGTGCGGGAGATCCATGCCGAGCACGGCCGGCTCGACGGCGTCGTCTACGCGGCCGGTGTGATCGAGGACCGGCTGATCGCCGAGAAGTCCCCCGAGTCCTTCCGGCGCGTGTACGACACGAAGACGTCCGGCGCCGGGGCGCTGCTCGCGGCCTTGGAGGAGTTGCCGGACGGGCCCGCGTTCACCGTCCTGTTCGGCAGCGTCTGCGCCGTTCTCGGCAACCGGGGCCAGGCGGACTACGCGGCCGCGAACGACGCCCTTCAGAGCCTCGGGGACTCCTGGGCCGCCCGCACCGGCAGGCGGGCACTGACGGTGCACTGGGGCCCCTGGGCACCCACCGGCCGTCACACCGGCATGGTGAGTCCGGAACTCGCACGGGAGTACGCCCGGCGCGGGATCGGGCTGATCGACCCCGAGGAGGGGACCGCGGCCCTGCTGAGCGAACTCGCCTGGGGCGACAAGCGGGCCGGAGCCGTCGTCTACACGTCCCCGGGGCTGGTGACATGATGAACGGCACGGCACACAGCCTGCCGACCGGCCGGCCGCCGGTGGCCATCGTGGGGATGGCGGTGCTGCTGCCGGGCGCCGCCGGCCTCCAGGCGTACTGGCAGAACGTGCTGGGCGGTGTGGACGCGATCACCGACGTACCCGAGGGGCGGTGGGACGCCGAGCACTACCGGCCGGGCTCCGCGAGCGGCCCGGCCGCCGCCCACCAGGTCTACTGCCGGCGCGGCGGGTTCGTGGACGATCTGGCCGAGGTGGAGGTCACCCGGTTCGGGATCACGCCGAACTCGGTGGCCGGCACCGAACCCGACCACCTCATCGCGCTCAACGTGGCCGCCGCGGCCATCGCCGACGCGGGCGGCGAGGACCGGCTGCCCGACCGGCGTCGCATCGGCGTCATCCTCGGCCGGGGCGGCTACCTCACCCCCGGCCTGGTCCGTCACGACCAGCGGGTCCGCACCGCCGGGCAGCTCGTCCGCACGCTCGGCGAACTGGTACCCGACCTGAGCCCCGGCCAACTCGAACGGGTCCGTGCGGCGTTCACCGAACGGCTCGGGCCGTACAGCCCTGAGGCCGCCATCGGCCTGGCGTCCAACCTCGCGGCCTCCCGGATCGCCAACCGCCTCGACCTGCGGGGCCCCGCCTACACCGTGGACGCCGCCTGCGCGTCGTCGCTGGTCGCCGTCGACCAAGCGGTGGGCGAACTCGCCGCGGGCCGCTGCGACCTGGTGCTCGCCGGGGGCGTGCACCACTGCCACGACATCACGCTGTGGAGCGCCTTCTCCCAGACGCGCGTACTCTCACCGAGCCAGCGGATCCGCCCCTTCCACCGGCATGCCGACGGCATCCTGATCGGCGAGGGCACCGGTGTGGTGGTGCTCAAACGACTGGCCGACGCCGAACGCGACGACGACCGCGTCTACGCGGTCATCCGGGGCACCGGGGTGGCGAGCGACGGCCGCGCCGCCGGTCTCGTCAGCCCCGACTCCGGCGGCCAGACCCGCGCCGTACGCCAGGCGTGGCAGGCGGCCGGGCTCGACCCCGCCCGACCAGGGGTGATCGGCCTCCTGGAAGCCCACGGCACCGCGACCCCGGCCGGGGACGCGACCGAACTGGCCACCATCGCCGCGGTGTTCGGAACCGGTGACGCGGGGGGCGGTGACCGCGCGGTGATCGGCTCGGTGAAGTCGATGATCGGCCACACGATGCCCGCCGCCGGAGCGGCGGGCCTGATCAAGGCCGCCCTCGCCGTCCACCACGCAATGCTCCCGCCGACGCTCCACTGCGACGATCCGCACCCCGCGCTCGCGGCCACCCGCTTCCGCACACTGGACCAGGCGATCCCCTGGGAGACCACTCCCGAACAGCGGGTCCGCCGGGCGGGCGTCAACGCCTTCGGGTTCGGCGGCATCAACGCCCACGTCGTCCTGGAACAGGCGCCCACGGCACGGACGCGGTCTCCCGGCTCACCCGGTTCGCGGGCGCCGCGCCGCGAGAGGGCCGCTGCCGTCGTCGCCGAGCCGGAGCAGGTGCTCATGCTCGCCGCCGGCGGCCCCGAACGCCTCGCCGCACTGCTGGACGCCGACGACTCCGTCGTACGCGCCTCCGGTCTCGACACCGGACGTACGCACCCGGACGCGGGCCCGGCTCGGCTCGGCGTCGTCGCCCCGACCGCCGAGCGGCTCGCCCTGGCCCGCCGGGCGGTCGCCAGGGGCGGTGCCTGGCACGGCCGCGGCGACGTCTGGTTCAGGCCCGACCCCCTGCTGGTGGCCGGGGACGGGAAACTGGCCTTCGTCTTCCCGGGTCTCGAAGCCGACTTCACACCACGTGTCGACGACGTCGCCACCCACTTCGGCCTGTCCGCCGTACCGGGGCCCCTCGCCCGGTCCGGCGAGCGGGGCCGCGTCTTTGACGTGCTCAGGCACGGTTTCGGTGTCTTCGGCGTCGGCCGGCTGCTCGACGCCGCACTGCGCCGCATGGCCGTCGTCCCGGACGCGGTGGCCGGTCACAGCATCGGCGAATGGACGGCGATGACGACAGCCGGGATGTGCTCCGGGGACGACGTGAACGACTTCGTGGCGTCCTTCACCTCCGGCACCACAACCCTCCCGGACCTGGCCTTCGCCGCCATCGGCGCGCCCGTCGAGCGCGTGCTCACCGCGCTCGACGGCGGGTGGGCGGACGCCGGACTCGTGCTCTCCCACGACAACGCGCCCAGCCAGTCCATCGTGTGCGGACCGGGTGCGGCGGTGGAGGAGTTCGTAGGCTCCTTCCGCGCCCAGGGCGTGCTCAGCCAGGTGCTGCCCTTCCGGTCCGGCTTCCACACGCCGATGCTGGAGCCCTGCCTGGCGTCCCTCACGCAGGGCGCGCACCGGTTCCCGCTGCGTCCGCCGGCCGTCCCCGTGTGGTCCGCGACGACCGCGGAGCCGTATCCCGAGGGCGAGGCGGCGGTGCGGGAGTTGTTCGTCCGGCACCTGCTGGAACCGGTCCGCTTCCGGCAACTCGTCGAGGCCATGTACGCGGCAGGCCACCGCGCCTTCGTCCAGGTCGGCCCCGGCCAGCTCGGCTCCCTGATCGGCGAAACCCTGAGCGGCCGCGACCACTTGGTCGTAGCCGCCAACTCGCCCCACCGCCCCGGGCTCGCCCAGCTCCGGCGGCTGGCGACCGCGCTGTGGTCGGCGGGCGCGGCGGTCGCTCCGGCCCTGCCGCCGTCCACCGGCTCAGCCGGTCCCGGCCAGGCCGCCGGTCCCGGCCGGGCGGGCCGGCCACCGGTCCGGCTCGACCTGAGCGGGGCGCTCGTCTCCCTCGCGGGCCCGGCCCTGGACGGGCTGCGCGCCGAGCTCGCCTCCGGGCGGGCACCGGCCGCCGCCCGGAGCGGTGGCCACCTCCCCGCCCCTGGTGCCGCGACCAGCGGACCGGCGCCGACGACCGCTCCGGCTCCGGCCGCCGCCGCCGCCACCGCCGGTCGTCCGGCGACGGAGAGGATCGCCTCGCCGTACGGAGCTCCCGCCATGACCGGCACTCCGTCCCAGGGCGCCGCCGCGGCGGCCGATGCCGGCTCCACTCCGCTGGACGCGCTCGCCGGGCGCTTCCCGGCCGCCGCCGAACTGAGCGCGCTGCTGCGCAGCACCGAGGACATCGCCACCGCGCTGATCGTCGCAGCCGGCCGTCACCCGGCCCCGGCCGCCGCGCCGGCCCCCGTGTCCGCCCCACCCGCCGGCGCACCCCGCGCCGAGCCGGGGTCCTCGGCCTCGCCAACGACCCGGCAGGCCCGTCCGGCCGGCGACTTGGTGGCCACGGCCCGTCCCGGTCACCGGCGGGAATGGCACACCGTCGTCCGTGTCTCCCCGGAAACCATGCCGTACCTGCTCGACCACTGCTTCTTCCCGCAGCGGCCCGGCTGGCCCGACGTGGCCGACCGGGGGCCGGTCGTCCCGGCCACCACGATCGTCCACCACATCATGGGCGCCGCTCAGCGAGCGGCCCCCGGAATGCGGGCGGTCGCCGTACACGGCGCCCGCTTCGACGCGTGGCTGACCGCCGCGCCGCCCGTCGACGTACCGGTCACCGTCACCGAGGTGGCCGACAGGCCGGACCGCCTCGCGGTCTCCTACGGCCCGCACGCCCGAGCCGTGGTCGAGCTCGCCACCCGCTACCCGCCCCCACCGCCCTACCGCCGCCTGACGGACCCCGCCGGCGAACGCGCCCCCGACCACACCGCGGCCCAGCTCTACAGCGAACGCTGGATGTTCCACGGGCCGGCCTTCCAAGGAGTCACCGAGCTGACCGCGATCGGCGACACCCACGTACGAGGTGTGATCACCACGCTGCCGGCCCCGGGCGCCCTGCTGGACAACGTGGGCCAGATCCTCGGGTACTGGATCATGGCGACCCACAGCGAGCGAACCATGGTGTTCCCCGTCCAGCTGCGGCACACGCGGTTCTACGGGCCGCACCCGCGCCCCCGGACCCAGGTGGAGTGCCAGGTGAGGATCACCTCCCTCACCGACACCATGCTCGAAGCCGACGTACGACTGGCCGTCGAGGGCCGGGTGTGGGCGGAACTCACCGGCTGGCAGGACCGTCGCTTCGACAACGCCCCGCAGACCCGCGCAGCCGAGCGCTTCCCCGAGCGCAACACCCTCTCCCTTCCCCGGCCCGGCGGCTGGTCCCTGCTCCACGAGCGGTGGCCCGACCTCGCCTCGCGCGAGCTGTACATGCGCAACTCGTGCAGCGCCGTGGAGCGTTCCGAGTACGCCCAGCGCCCCCTGCGCGGCCGCAGGCAGTGGCTGCTCGGCCGGATCGCGGCCAAGGACGCCGTACGGCAGTGGCTCTGGGACCACGGCGAGGGACCCGTCTTCCCGGCGGAGATCCGGGTGCGCAACGACGCGGCGGGCCGCCCGTACGTCACCGGGCTGCACGGCCGGACACTGCCTCCGCTGGACCTCTCGCTCGCCCACCGCGCGGAGGCCGGGGTCGCGATCGTACGACCCCACACCCCGGGCCCGGGTCCGGGCATCGACATCGAAGAAGTCGCCGAACGGGACGCGCGGACCCTGGCCGCCGCCCTCGGCGAGGACGAACTCAGGCTCCTGCGCCACCGGTGCGCTGCCACCGGAGAGCGCGAAGCGCTGTGGTTCACACGGTTCTGGGCCGCCAAGGAAGCGGTCGCCAAGGCCGAGGGCACCGGCTTTCGCGGGCGTCCGCGGGACTTCACCGTGCTCCAGGCGGCGTCCGGAGACCGGCTGATGGTGACCGGACGCCTGGGACACACCTACACGGTGCGTTGCGAGCCGGCCCGCAATCCCCCCGGGTTGCCGAGCAGGGACTACATCGTGGCCTGGACGACGGGACCGACGCACGAAGGGAGCACGACCGATGACCCCATCCGACAGGCCACCGGCGCCGCGTGACAGCCGGCCGGCCGGTACCGACGGCCCCGCGCACGAGGACGAGCAGTCGGTGCTCGCCGACATCGCGGGCATGATCGCGAAGGTCCTGGAAGAGGACGGCTACGGCCTCGACGACATCGAGATCGGCATGGACACCAGGTTCGACCGCGATCTTGAACTGGAGAGCATCTACCTGGTGGCCCTGGCGGACCTCCTGGAGGAGCGGTACGGCAGCCGGATCAACTTCGCCGAGTTCCTGGCCGGCCTGGAGCTCGACGAGATCATCCAGCTCACCGTCGGCAGGCTCGTCGAGCACATCGTCAAAACCCTCAAGCCCGTGGAGGCGGGCTGACGCATGGCGATGGTCGACACCGGCGACATCCGGCTGCACGTACAGAGAATGACCCCCAGGGACGGCTGTCCCGTCACCGCCACCGCGGTGCTCGTCCACGGTCTGCTCACCGACAGCCTGGCCAGCTACTACTTCACCGTGGCGCCGGCCTTCGCGGCATCCGGCATCGACGTCGTCATGTACGACCAGCGAGGCCACGGCCGCAGCGGGCGCCCGGACAGCGGCTACACCCTCGACCACAACCTCGACGACCTGGAGGCGCTGCTCGACCGGCTGAACCTGACCGGCCCGGTCCACCTGGTCGGCAACTCCTACGGAGGCACCGTCGCCTTCGGCTACGCCGTACGCCGCCCGGAACGCGTGGTAAGCCTCTCGGTGATCGAATCCGGGCCGGCGACCGAGGCGTGGCTGGCGTCCATGGACGAGATCATGCGGCGGGCGGCGACCGAGCTGGCAGACGACCACACCGCCGCACTGGCCTGGGTCACCGCGCACCGCGGCCACGACCCCACGCGTCTGGCGAAGGACGCGGCACACCTCATGCGCACCACCACCATCGTCCGCGACATTCCGGCCAGCCGGGTCCTGAGCGAGGACCAGATCCGGTCCATCCGCTGCCCGGCACTCTTCCTCTACGGCGGCGATTCGCCCCTTGCGGCGCTGGCACCGTGGCTGGAGTCCCTGCTGCCCGACTGCCGGACCGTCGTGGTACCCGGGCACGAGCACTTCGTGCTGGTCGAGGCGCCGAAAACGGTCGGCCGCCACATTCTGTCCCTGATCCACGGGGCGGCCGGAACACCGGATGCGGCACGGCCGACGGGAGCCGAAGCCCCATGAGCGGATTCCTGTTCGTCGTGCCGCCCCTGGTCGGCCACATCAACCCCACGGTGGGCGTCGGGGCGGAACTGGCCGCCCGGGGACACCAGGTGGCCTGGGCATCCGCCGGGCCCGGCCTCGTCCAGCGGCTCGCCGGGGCCGAGGCCGTGGTGTTCCCGTGTGCCGGGCCGGTACTGGGGGCGGGCGACGCGGTGCGGCCACCGGGGATCCGGGGCCTGGAGGCGTTGAGGTTCCTGTGGGAACGGTTCCTGGTCCCGCTCGCCGAGGCGATGGCCCCGGGGGTGCTCGCGGCCGTCCAGGAGTTCCGCCCCGACGTGGTCGTCGCCGACCAGCACGCCCTCGCCGGCGGGCTGGTCGCCGAGCGGCTGCGCCTCCCGTGGGCCACCTCGTCCACCACCACGGGCGAGTTCGCGTTCCACGACGCGCTGGCCTCAATGCCCAAGGTCGCGGCCTGGCTGGACACGCTCGTGGACACGCTGCGAAGCCGCCTCGGCGTTCCGCCGGGCACCGCCGATCCACGGTTCTCCCCGCATCTGGTGCTCGTCTTCAGCACCCCGGAACTCGTCGGCCCCACAGCCAGGACGGGCGGGCAGCTCCGTTACGTGGGGCCCTCGATCGCAGACCGCCCCGCCGCACCCGGCTTCCCCTGGGAGTGGCTCGACCCGGCCCGGGCCAAGGTGCTCGTGACCCTCGGCACCGCCAACACCGATGCCGGGGCCCGCTTCCTCGGCGACTGCCTGAACGCGCTGCGCTGCCGCGCGGACCGGCTGCAGACGGTGATCGCCGATCCGGGGAACACGCTCGGCACGGCGGCTGCCCGCGCCACCGGCACCGATCCCGGCGCCCACGGCAAGGACGTGCTGATCCTCCCCACCGTCCCCCAACTCCCGCTCCTGGAACGGGTGGACGCCGTCGTCTGCCACGCCGGGCACAACACCGTGTGCGAGGCCCTCTGGCACGGCGTCCCCCTCGTGGTGGCCCCCATCCGCGACGACCAGCCCCTCGTGGCCGGACAGGTGGCCGACGCGGGCGTGGGCATCCGGGTCCGGTTCACGCGGGTCACCGCCCCCATGCTGGGCGCCGCGATCGACTCCGTACTCCACGAGCCCCGATACCGCGCCGCGGCCGACCGGATCCGCACCGCGCTCCGCGCCGCGGGCGGCGCCCCCGCGGCGGCGTCCCACCTGGAACATCTGGCCACACGCGCCACCGCACAGGAGGACCCTTGAGCGACAAGCAGGAGTACGACGCCATGTCGGCCACCACCCCCGAAACCGCGTCCGGCCCCGCACACAGGCCCCCGGAGCACAGCCGCGCCGACCATGTCGCCGCGCTGCGCCCCGCCTACCAGGCCGACCTGGCCCACGGCCTGGACCGCTTCTTCGAACCCAGGAGCACCACCTGTGCCTGGTGCGGCTCGGCACAGCTGAGAACGCGCCTGCGCACCACCGACCTGCTCCAGCGCAAACCGGGCCGCTTCGTCCTCGACCAGTGCCAGGACTGCCGGCATGTGTTCCAGAATCCGCGACTGAGCGCCGCGGGGCTGGAGTTCTACTACCGCGACTTCTACGACGGTCTGGGCGAGCGCCGGCTCGGCAGGAGGTTCGAGCGACGGACCCGGACGTACCTGCGGCGCGCCGAATCCCTGCTGCCCTTCGCCCCCGCCCCCGACAAGTGGCTCGACGTCGGCACCGGCCACGGTCACTTCTGCGAGTCGGCCCGCACCGTGTTCCCCGGCACCACCTTCGAAGGGCTCGACTTCACCGAGGGCGCCGAACTCGCCGAGCGCGCCGGACGGGTGGTACGCGGCTACCGCGGCAGCTTCACCGAACTGGCCCCGGAACTCACCGCCCGCTACGACGTGGTGAGCATGTTCCACTACCTGGAGCACAGCACGGATCCCAGCCGAGAACTGGAGGCCGCGCACCGGACGATTCGCCCCGGCGGGCATCTGCTGATCGAGGTCCCCGACCCCGACAGCCGCTACGCTCACCTCCTCGGCCGCTGGTGGCTGCCCTGGCTACAGCCACAGCACCTGCACTTCGTCCCGGTCGAGAACCTGCGGCACAGGCTGACGGACCTCGGTTTCACCGTGGTGGCGCAACAGCACGCCGAGGCACACGACCCCGTCGACCTCCTCGCCGGTGCCTGGCTGGCGCTCAACGCGGCCGCTCCCCGTGACGACCTCCCGTGGCTGCCGAAGCCGCCAAACGACTTCCACCGCGGGCTGCGCCGGACGATGCTCGCCGCAGGCGTCCCCGCCTTGGCTCTGGGCGCCCTGCTGGACCGTTTCGTGATCAACCCCCTGTCCCACCGGCTGGGGCTCTCCAACGCCTACCGCCTCCTGGCTCGCCGCGAGCCGACTTCCCGGCCGTGAACCGAGGCGGGGCCGAACGCCGTCCGCGCCCGTTGCCAACGGCCCTGCACCTCAGGCACCGAACGGCAGGCAGTGTCCCCCGACGGGCTGGACTGGTACAACGCCTACGTGTCCCGTGGGCCTCGGAGTTCGCGCAGCTCTCTTCCCGCTTCCTCTCGAACGAGCTCGGTAAGGGCGACGTCTTGAGCCAGGGCGCTGAGCAGGCCGACTCCCCGAGGATCTCGCTGGTCGCCTAGTAGTGCTTGGTCAGGTGTGTTCGCTGGTGGCGTGTCCGTTTGATGGGGTGTGTCGTTGAGCGGGTGTGCTGGGTGGGGAGTTGGCCGCGGT
>NZ_JBFAWY010000016.1:0-174271 GCF_040680575.1 Streptomyces sp. NPDC052020 | reverse complement strand
GCACTCCCGCCCGTCCACCCACCGACGACCCCGCGGAAGAAGCCCCCATGACCCTCCTGACCATCCACCACCACCCCACCCACAACACCACCCCCACACCCGACACCCCCGGCACCGGCACCCCCGGCACCGGCACCCCCCACCCCGAAACCGGCAGCCCCCGCCCCGACGCCGGCTTACCTCACCCCGAAACCGGCAGCCCCCGCGCCGAAGAACTCTCACACCTGCTCTTCGACAAAGACGGCCCCGACCACTCACACGACACCTGGCGCGAACTCGTCTCACGCGACGAATTCCGCTACACACCCCACCTCAGCCACACCGAACGCGTAGCCCAGTCCTACCGAAGACTCCGCCTGGTCAACGACACCATCGACGACGCCGAAGAACTCGCCGGCAACCCCGGCCGCCTCGCCGCCCTCCACGAATGGATCGGCTTCACCGACGGCGGACTGTGCACCGTCGCCAGCATCCACTACAACCTCTTCCTCGGCAGCCTCCTCGACCACGCCGACCCCGCCCGTCCACGCGACCTCACCCCCTACACCACCCTCAAGAACACCGGCACCTTCCTCTGCACCGAGCTCGACCACGGCAACGACGCCGCCGCCCTGCAAACCACCGCCCACTACAACCCCCACACCAACGACTTCACCCTCCACACCCCCACCCCCGGCGCCCGCAAGTTCATGCCCAACACCAGCCTTACCGGCGGACCCAAAACCGCCCTCGTCGCCGCCCGCCTCATCTCCCACGGCCAAGACCACGGCGTCTACCTCTTCCTCACTCCCCTGCACCACCACGACCGCCCCCACCCCGGCATCACCATCCAGCCCCTTCCCCCCACCAACGGTCCCACCGTCGACCACTGCCTCACCTCCTTCCGTCACGTCCGCCTCCCCCGGCACGCCCTCCTCGAATCCGACCACGGCCGCCTCAACCCCGACGGCAACCTAAGCAGCCACCTCGGCAACCACCGCAAACGATTCCTCCGCTCCATCAACCGCGTCACCACCGGCAAACTCTGCATGAGCGCCGGCTGCCTCGGCATGGCCCGCGCCGCCCTCGCCATCGCCGTCCGGCACGCCCACATCCGCCACACCAGCGGCCCCAAACGCAACCAACGCATTCCCCTCGCACACCACCGCACCCACCACGCCCCCCTCCTCAACCACATCGCCACCACCTACGCCATGACCTTCCTCCACCGCATGGCCACCAACCAATGGACGCACCACACTCCCGACAACAAAACCGAAACCGAACGCCTCGTCGCCCTCACCAAGGCCTTCATCACCTGGCAAGCCCGCGACATCGCCACCCAAGCCCGCGAACGTTGCGGCGCCCACGGCCTTTTCCCCCACAACGGCATCGCCGACCTCCCCCGCAGCATCGAAGGCGGCATCACCGCCGAGGGTGACAACCTCGTCATCCTCACCAAAGCCGCCGCCGAAATGCTCCTCACCCAACCTCCGACCCCGTCTCACAGCCCCACCAGCACACCCATCCCCCACACGCCGCTCACCGATCTCACCTTCCTCCGCAACCTTCTTGCACACACGCAAACCATCTGGCACACCCGCGCACACACCGCCCTCCGCCAAGGTCCCACCCGCAATCCCACCCAACGCTGGAATCAAGCCGCACCCGCCGCCCTCACCATGACCACCACCCACACCCAGCTCCGAGCCACCGACGCCTTCCTCGACACCATCGACCACACCTCCCACCCCCCGACCAAAGCCCTCCTCCAACACCTCGCCCGCCTCTACCTCCTCAACACCCTCGCCCCCCACACCGGCGATCTCCTCGCCCACAACCACCTCCATCCCCACCACATACACACCCTCCACACCACGACCAACCAGACGCACGCCACCCTCACCCCCCACATGAGCACCCTCACCCAAGCCTTCCAGCACCCCACCCACACACCCACCACCGACTACGAAATAGGAGCATGGTGAGCCACCCGCGGTGTACGGCCCGGCCTGGCGCTCACCACCGCGCCCGGCCGACCCTCCGCCGTCTCAACGCCGTTGCCGGTGCTTCGTCTTCTCTCCGACGGTCTGCCGTTCCCTCGTGCGTGAGCGGTGCGGGCAGGAAGCCGCGACGACGAAGGGCCACACCGACTGGACGGTGGTAACGACGCGCTCCGCGACGCCGGTGACGCCGTGACGGTGCATCTCGATCAGAAACCATGCCCCGCCGAGGGCCATCACAGCGGTCGCCATGATGGAGGGCGCCGGCCGCAGACCCCATGGAGCCGTCCCGCCGCCGTTGACGGCCAGCACCGGCCAGACCGCCAGCAGGATGAACCCGATCGCGGCCATCGTGCCGTGGCGCAGAGAACCTCCGCTGCTCGGCGCGGGAAGCAAGACCACCGCCCATGCCGACGCTCCACCCGCGCCCAGCGCGACACGTCCGGCAGTCGCGGCCGCCCGCAGTCCCCAGGCCGTCAGCAGGTGGCAGGCTCCCAGAGCGAGCAGCGCTCCGGTCATCACCCAGAAGCCCTGGGTTCCGTAAGCCGCCAGAACACTGATCGTCTGGGTGACAGGGTCGTAGTCCGGCCCCTCCAGCGATGCCGCGATCGTCCAGCCTCCGATCAGCAGGACCGGCGCACACCCCGACGAGAGCAAAACCCAGCTAGGCACAAGTTGCATCAAACGACCATAAAATGCTCCACCACGCGCCTGCCCCGTACACGCGGAGGCCGGGCGGAAGCGCGGACCCGCCCGAGCGGTTCGGGGAACACCACTTCCCTCGCACATCACATAGGGTCCATGTCTTGATCGCACGCTTGTGCCCGCAGCAGGAGGACCCATGCATCACAGCTTCGACCGCCGCACACTGCTCCGCGCCGGAGGGGGCATCGGCCTGGCGGCGCTCGGCCTCGGATACGGCGCCGGAGCCGCGTGCGCGGCGGTGCCGACGTCGAAGCGGTTCGAGCTCAGCTCTGTCGATTCGCACGACCTGTACCGGAACCGCGAGCTCCAGGACGGTACCGTGCAGCAGAGCTTCGCCTTCGACCAGACCAACCGCCGTCTGTTCGTGGCCCAGTTGCGCCAGGGGTCGGACAGCAAGTCCGGTGACCTGTGCATCACCGAGCTCGAGTGGTCGACATGGAACGCGATCGGCCACATGTACCTGACGGGCTTCGGTCACGCCGTCTCGATCGGCGCGCAGGCCGTGGGCACGTCGACCCATCTGTGGACCGACGTCGACGCGGACACCGCCGGCTACGGCAAGCGGCTTGCCCGTTTCAAGTACGCGAACGGCACCACGCTCACCGCGTCGTCCTCCGCGGTCACGAAGCTGACGCCCGTGTCCACGGCCGGCCGGCACACCTGCGCCATCGACCCCACGCACAACCGGATGATCGTGCGTTACCTCCCGGCGGGCTCGTCCGTGCACCGCTACGCCGCCTACGACCTGACGGCCGCCACGAACGGCGACTTCACCACCCGCCTGGTCGACTTCGTGGAGCCGAGCGCCATCGAGGCCGCCAACTTCCAGGGTTACACGGCGTACGGCCAGTACCTGTACTGCCTCTCGGGGCACAGCAACACCGACGACGCCACCCTCTGGAGCGTCGACATGAACACCGGCGAGGTGACGGAGCGGTTCGTCACCGGGGCCGGCTCCACGCTCAGCTTCCGCGAGCCCGAGGGCATGGCCGTCTACACCACCGTCGCGGGCGAGCCCCGTCTGTTCTTCGGCTTCGCCTCCGGGGACACCGCCAACCAGCGCCTGTCCAACGTCTTCTACAAGAACGTGCTGGTCTGACGTCTCTCCCACCAGCGCCTGAACCCGTCACCGCCGACCCGGTGGTGACGGCGCGCGACGCCCGGCCGGGCGCCACCAGCCGGGCGTCCAGGCGTGCTCGTCCTCGGGTCCGTTGAGACAGGAGGGGAAGCGCCGGCCTCCCCGGCTCCGTTCCTGTCCCCCTTCACCGCAGTGCACGGCCTCGCTCGTCCAGTGGCCTGCCCATCCGTTTCACCGCCCGCAGGCCCGTGAGCCACCGCACCACGCGCACCCCCGGGAACCGCTCGGCCAGCACCGCCGCGAAGGGGTGCGCGTCCGCCAGGGACGGCAGCCACGCCGTGACGACCAGATCCGCCTCGCCGACGCAGGTGGCGACCAGACGGGTTTCGGGTCGGGAGGTCAGCGCACGAGCCGTCTCCTCCAGCCGGTCCGCGGGCACGCGCAGGGCGAGGATCGTCTGCACCGGCCAGCCCGCCGCCTCCCACGCGACATCGCAGCGTACGGCCACCCGTCCGGTGTCCAGCAGCCGGCGCAGACGGCGGCGCAGCGTGGGTTCGCTGACGGCGGCTGCTTCGGCGAGGGCCGCGTAGGAGGCGCGGCCGTCGGCGGACAGGGCTGCCAGGATGCGCTCGTCGGCGGCGTCGAGGAGCCGACGCGGCATCGGACTCGCGACGGTGCGGACCGGTTCCGTCAGGTCGCGCAGCCGGCGCACCTGCGCGGGGCTGAGCGCCCGCAGCCGCCACTTGCTGCCTTCCTTGTGCAGTCGTGTCACCCAGCAGGTGCTGGACTGCAGCAATCCGTCGATCCCGGCGAAGGGGCCCAGCAGATAGTCCGCCAGCGCCTGCCGGTCGGGGGCCGCGACCGTGAGGTGCAGATCGCCGCCGCCGGAGACGATCTCCACGGAGAGCATCTGGGGATGTGCCGCGAGGGTGTGCGCGATGGCCTTCAGACGGCCCGGGGCGCAGACAGCGGTGATCAGGGCGTTGACCGGGTCACCGAGCTGTCCGGCGAGGTCGGGGCGGTAGGCGGTGACCCAGGCCAGGCCCTCGCCGGACAGCCGCGCCCAGTGCCGCGCGGCCGTGGTGGGGCTGATGCCGAGGACGTCGCCGAGCACGTTCCACGGGACACGCGGGCTGATCTGGAGTGCGTGCAGCAACTGCAGATCGGTTTCGGACACGGTGACGGATTCCATCGGCGACAACGTAGCAGGTGACGGATATCGGCCAGAACCACGCTGACTGCGGGGCCATGACGCACGGTGGTCCGCATTCCCGGCGACCCGCCGCCGCGCCGTCCTCCGTTCACTCCGTCGTCCCCGCATGTCCAGGAGCCCGTATGACCGTGTCCCCGCCGCCTTGGAAGGCAGCCACCGGGCAGAGCGCCGCTCCGGCCCGTATCGGTGCCGTCGTCGGCTTCATGGCGTTCGTCGAGCTGACCAGCGGTATCTTCCAGGGCTTCGTGCCGCCGCTGCTGCCGTCGGTCGCCTCGCTGCATCATGTGTCGGCGGGAGACATCGCGCTGGTGACGAGCCTTCAGCTGCTCGCGGCCGCGGTGTGCGTGCCGGTGCTGACCAAGCTCGGCGACATCTACGGGCACCGGCGGATGCTGCGCCTGGCGCTCGCGGTGGTGGTGCTCGGCTCCCTGCTGGTGGCGTGGGCACCGTCGTACGAGATCCTGTTGGTGGGCAGGCTGCTGACCGGGCCCCTGTCGGCGTGGCTGCCGCTGGAGATCGCGATCACTCGCGACAAGGTGCGGGGTGAGACGGGCCGGAGGGCCATCGGGCTGCTCGTCGGCTGTCTGACCGGTGGTGTCGCGCTCGGTTCGCTGCTCGCGGGTCCGACCGAGGACCTGCTCGGCGGGGTGCGTCCGGCGCTGCTCGTCCTGGCGGTGCTCGCCGCACTCGCCCTGGGCTGCGCCCTGTTCCTGATCCCGGAGACGTCGACGCGGGCCGCGCGGCGCATCGACACCGCCGGGTTCGTGGGCCTCGCACTCGCGCTGCTGCTGCTGCAGTACGGGCTGTCGCAGACGTCGAAGCTGGGCTGGGGTTCGTCGACCGTGCTGGGCTGTCTGCTCGGCGGGGCCGTGGTCCTCGCGGTGTGGATGTGGTGGGAGCTGCGCATCGACCAGCCTGCGGTGGACCTGAGGGTCATCGGGAGCCGCTCGATGTGGCCCGTGCAGCTCGCGGCCATGCTGTTCGCGATCGCCCTGTTCGGCTCGCAGTCCCCCAATTCGACGTTTCTCGCGACGGACCCGGACGGGGCGGGTTACGGCTTCGGTCTGGACACCACCGGCATCGCGCTGATCACCCTGCCCAGCCAGATCGTCTCGGTGATCGGCGCCTCGCTGCACTCCCGGCTCGCCGCCCGTATCGGCCTGCACCGGACGATCGCCACGGGCGCGGCGCTGCTCGCCGTCGGGTACGGGGCGCTGTGCGTCGCACACGGCCAGCCCGCGTCCTTCGCGGTCACCACCACCCTCGTCGGATGCGGTGTGGGCCTGATGTCCGGCGGGTTCCCGTCGCTGGTCGCCGAGCGCGCGCCCGCCGGGCAGACGGGGATCGCGGCGGGGATCTACAACACCCTGCGCACCCTCGCCGGTGGCATCGCGGGCGGCCTGTTCGCCGTGGTGCTCAGCAACGTGCTGCTGGCCGGCTCGTCGCTGCCGTCGGCCGAGGCGTATCGCGTGGTGTGGCTGACGTGTGCGGTGTCGGGCCTGTTCGCCGCCTGGCTCGTGCTGTTCGCACGGCGGCGCACCGCGGAGTGACCGGCCGGGCCCGCCGCACCGACAGCGCACGCCCCTCGCCCGGGCGGACCGGCTCCGGCGGCCGAGCCTGCCGGGGCCCTGGGCGGCCCCTGCCCCGGAAGATCCGGCGGCGTACCGACTGTTCAAGCACGCACCACTGAAAAGGATGGCCCCCATGCCGACCGAGCCGACCACACCCGCACCCTCGTTCCGCGACCGTGCCCAGGCGCTCGCCCCCGAACTGACCGCACTGCGCCACGCGCTGCACCGTGAGCCCGAGATCGGCCTCGAGCTTCCCCTGACCCAGGCCAAGGTGCTCGCCGCGCTGGACGGGCTGCCCCTGGAGATCACCACCGGAAGGGCGCTGAGCTCGGTGGTGGCCGTGCTGCACGGCGGCCGGTCCGGACCCGCGGTGCTGCTGCGCGGTGACATGGACGCCCTGCCGCTGCAAGAACTGGCCGATGTTCCGTACCGTTCGCGGATCGACGGGGTGATGCACGCGTGCGGGCACGACCAGCATGTGGCGATGCTGGTGGGCGCCGCGCGGCTGCTGTGCGAACGCGGGGACGAGCTGCCGGGGTCCGTCGTCTTCATGTTCCAGCCGGGCGAGGAGAGTTACGACGGCGCCCGCCACATGGTCGAGGAGGGCCTGCTGGAGGCGGCTGGGAAGCCGCTCGTCGGGGCGTACTCGGTGCACGTCTCGTCCAACGGCGCGGAGTGCGGCACGTTCCACGGCCGCGTCGGCACCCAGACCGCGGGCAACGCCGAGCTCAAGGTCACCGTGCGCGGCAAGGGCGGCCACGGCTCCACCCCGCACACGGCGGCCGACCCGGTGCCGGTGGCCGCCGAGATGGTGCTCGCGTTGCAGAATCTGGTGACACGCACGACCTCCGTCTTCGACCCCGTCGTGCTCACCGTCGGCCTCTTCCAGGCGGGCACGAAGCTCAACATCATCCCCGGTACGGCGGAGTTCGAGGCGACGGTGCGCGCCACGTCGCCGGACGCCATGGCGGACTTCCTCCCGCGCGCGGTCCGCCTGGTCGAGGGCATCGCCGAGGGCTGGGGGATGACGGCGGAGATCGACGCGCACGAGGTGTACCCGGCGATGATCGCGGCGGAGGAGGCCGTCGCCCTGGGCCGCCAGGTCGTCGGCGACCTCTACGGGCAGGCCGCCTGGTTCACCGCCGAGCACCCGATCATGGCGTCGGAGGACTTCTCCCGCGTCACCGCCGTCGTTCCCGGCGTCCAGCTCGGCCTGTCCGCCCGCCCGGCGGACGTGGACGAGGCGGCGGCGCCGTTCAACCACTCGCCGTACTCGGTCTTCGACGACGCCGCCCTGCCCCGGGGCGCGGCCGTGCTCGCGGAGATGGCGGCACGGCGGCTGGCGGCGGGCTGACCGGCCGGCGCGCCGCCTCGCGGCACGCGTGACGGGGCCGGTTATGCAGCGCTCCGGACCGGAGCGCTCCGCGGGCCCGCTCGTCCCCGAGGTTGCCGGCCGCTCGTTGGCGAAGGCGGCCGGCGGGCAGGAGGCCCGGGATTCGGCGGACGCCCGGATACGCCGCGCCGTCCGCGTCCGGTGCGTAACCCTCCCCGCCTGGAACGCGTTCCATAGATTCAGAGGGTATCGATCCGGTGCGAAGACTGATGAGAAGAACCGTTCTCGCCTGACAGAGGTCGGGTGAAGGGTGGTTCCGCGGCTGGAGCAGGACCGGGGACTTGGGGGGAAGGTCCACATGTACCTTGGCGGCACGAATCGCCGGCATCACGGCCGGGGTGACCGAACGCGACCGGCCCGGCTGCCAGGCGTCTTCCCGCTCGTCGGCGCCTTCCTTCTGGCCGCCTGTTCGGGGCAGGGTTCCGGCGGACCGGACGGCGGCGCACCCGGTCCGACGGCGCCGTCCCTGAGGAAGGTCGGCGCGGCGGTCGAGCGGGCCGGCATCCTGCACTGGTCGGGGTCGTGGCGGCTGTACCACCAGGATGTGCACGGCGGCCCCGCTGACGACCCGTCGACCGACGTGACCGCCGACCTGCGCGCCATGGGCAGAGGTGACGTGTTCGGCACCCTCACCGCCGACGGGCACGACGCTCAGGTCATGCTGGTCTCGGGCACCACCCTGTTCGTCAAGGCCGGCCGTGCGACGCTGCGGACCATGGGCGACGAGAGCGCCGAAGCCCACGCCGGTCGCTGGACGGAGATCCGCCGGCCGGACGGCACTTCGGAGGTGCTGGGGCTGGAGCCCAGCCGGCTCGCCCCCTCAGTCCTGGCACCACGCTCGCCACCTCGGCCGGCGGCACCGCCGGCACACCGTCGCCGGAACCGTCCTTTGCCACGAGGCGGTTCCCCCGCCCGCCCGGAGTTCCCGCCGACGCCGCGCCCGTCCCCGTGGCCGAGGACGAGACCACCGGCCCCGGCACCTACTGGCTCACGGCCCGGCAACCGCACCGACTGCTCGGATATTCGGGTCTCGGCGTCCGGCACGACAGCGCGGCCGACCCCTACGACACGATGCCGGACTCGACGGCGGCGAAGCTGTCGGTGCGCCCGGAGGGCGCACCGGCCGCCCGCGACGCCTACACGGCGATGCGGTCGGCGATCCGTTCCCTGCCCTCCACGGTGCCCGTCGAGTTCTCGGCCGGCGACAAGGTCTCGGAGAAGACCGGCGGCGCCGAGTGCGGGGTGCTGTGCCACACCGCCGTCGTGGACATCGCCCTGACGAACCGCATGGCGGAGGAGTCCGTCACCGCTCGGTACGAGATCGAGCTGAAGGCCCCGAATCCCGACGTCCACCATTTCTGGGACATGGACCTCGGCTCGTGCACCGTACGGTTGCCGGCCGCCCGGCCCGGCACCACGGTCCGCGGCGCCTGCACCGTGGCGGGGGCCGCGCTGCGGAAGGCGGTGGACGAGGCGACGGACGAGCACGGATTCGTGCATCTGCGTCTCAAGACCGAGGCGACCCGCACACGGTTCTACGTCACCGGACCCAGCCACTCCGAGGACCTGCTGAAGGAGCTCGACTCCCACACCGGCCATGTCCTCGGAACCGGCTGACACGACCGGCACAGTGCCGGGCCGACGGCACACCCCGTCCCGGACGGGATGTGCGCACAGAGATCGACACGTACGGCACGACCTCGGGGGAGGTACCCATGACATCCGCCGCGGACAGCGACGAACCGGTCGGTGAGCCGCCCGACGACGACCGGGCGAGGGTACGGCGGACACCGCCGGGCGGGCCGGAAACCGGCCCCCGCCCGTACGTACGGTTCATGACCGCGATCGGAGGCATCGGGATCGTGGCCGCGGCCGTCGCCGTGGCACTCGGAGCATCCACCGATCCGGTGCTCCCGCTGCCGGAGGAACTGCCGACCCTGCCGGGGCCGGCGGGCCTGCCGAGCGGGTTTCCGACCACGCCGCCCACCCTTCCGCCCGCCGAGCGCCCGACCGGTCCGCCGGCCGGCGGACCGGGCAGGTCGCCGACGGACCGTCCTCCCGGGGGTGGGCCGAGTTCCCCCACCGGATTTCCCGGTCTGCCCAGCATGCCCGCGTTCTCGCTTCCGCCACTGGGAGATGGCTCATGACCGCAGAAGCCGGTGTCGTCCCGCCGCCGCCCGCGCGTCCGCCCGCACCCCCGCGCGGTACGACGGGGGCGATCCTCATCGCCGCCGGCCTGTCGGTGGCGTACGGCCTCGGGCAGATCATGTTCTGGACGGCCCCCGATGTGCGCTCGCCGTCCGCCTGGCTGGTGCTGTATCTGCGGCCCGAGCCGGCGGCGTTCCAGGTGACACGGGTACTGCTGCTGACCGGCTGGGCTGTCGCCGCGCTGCTCGGCGGCCGGCTGCTCGCCCTGCGGCGGACGGCCCGCGTGGCCCCCGCGCGCACCGTCCGGGCCTGCCGGTGGGGCATCCTCGGCGCGCTGCTGTTGCCGTTCACCGCGATGCCGCTGGCCGTCTTCCTCGGCAACCCCGGGCGGCTGCTGCTCTGTCTGCTCCCCACGGGGGTCGCGCTGCTGCTCGTCCACCGGATCCAGCTGTTCCGGCGCCTGCCCGGGCCGCTGCTGCTGGCCGGCTTCGGCTGGGGCGCGCTGATCGGCGGCGGCTTCGGGCTCGTCATGATCACGTGGTTCCAGCGGTACGCGCCGGGCCATTTCCTGTCCTGGCAGGACTGGCAGCATCCCCAGGACAGTGCCCGCACCCTGTTCACCCTGCTGTGCCTGAACGGGGCCCTGGTGGCGGAGTGCGGCAAGGCCGCGGGGGTGGCCGTGCTGTTCCTGCTCTTCCGCCGCCACTTCGACGGAGTGGTCT
The DNA here is from genome assembly GCF_040680575.1 of Streptomyces sp. NPDC052020. Taxonomy (NCBI): domain Bacteria; kingdom Bacillati; phylum Actinomycetota; class Actinomycetes; order Kitasatosporales; family Streptomycetaceae; genus Streptomyces; species Streptomyces sp. NPDC052020. Next base: position 163,459 of record NZ_JBFAWY010000016.1, on the reverse strand, counting down.
CGGGGGTGGTGCTCGGTGCCGCCATCGGCCTCGGCTTCAACCTGACCGAGACCGTCCACTACCTGGGGTTGATCAATCCCGACCATCACCCCACTCAGTTCTGGGATCGCCAGGTCGTGGGACTGCCGGCCGCGCATGTGGCGTTCACGGCGCTCGCCGGGGCCGGGATCGGCGCGGCCCGGTGGCTGACCGGGCGGCGGGACCGGCTGCTGGCCGTCGGAGGCGGGCTGACCGCCGCGGTCGGCGGGCACTTCGAGACGGACTCGGTGCTCATCCAGCTCGACGCCCGCAGAGCGGACTGGTTCGCGGGCGACGAGACACTGAGCCTGCTGATGGGCGTTCCGCTGATGACCGCGATCACGTCGGGAGTCTTCGTCCTGCTGTACGTGCTTGTCCTGCGCCGCGGCCTGCGGGCGCAGGCGGCCGGGACGGAGGCCGCCCTGCGGGCGGAGGCGGCGGACGGCCACGGCGCCGTCACCGAGCCGGAAATCGGCCTGCTCCTCGACCCGCGCCGGCGTCTGCTGCTGGAACTGCGGGTGTGGCGCCGGGACGGCACAGCGGGCCTGCGGCACCTGCTCCGCTTCCAGCAGGCGCAACTCGACCTCGCGACCCAGCGCTGGCACCGCACCCGCCCGGGCGCGGACGCCCACATCCCGCCGGAACGGCACATCAGGCAGCGCGTGATGGAGTTGAAGGGAAAGCCGGTGACCATGACCAAGGGGACCGAGGAGGCATCATGACATCGGCTTCGCACATCGGCCGCAGCTTGTCCGCGCTTGTCTCGGCCGCAGTACTGCTGGTTCTCGCCTCCCCCTCCCCCGCCTCCGCCCAGTGCGCGGCGCCCACGTACCACGGCGGCATGCCGGTACGTGTCGGAGCCTGCCCGGAGACGGTCGCGGGCGGCGCCTCGCTGGCGGTGTGGGCGGTCGTCATCGGCGCCGCGGTCCTGTGGGTCTGGCGCGCGCTGCTGCGGTCGCGCCCGGAAGTGGAGGAGGATCTCGCCTTGATCGACGACGTGTTCCAGGAGGGCGAGCGCCGGCACGGGGGAGCGGACACGTGAGCCGCCGCCCCGCTACCCGCCTCCGGTGGCCGCGCGCCTTGCCGGCCCTGCTGCTGGCGCTGCTGGCCGCCGTCGCGGCGGCGCCGACCAGCGCGGCCGACGACGAACGCCCGCCCGGCTCGGCGCAGGGCACGGACCTCTCCCAGCGGTACCCCGGCAATCCCCTGCTGAGCCCGCCGCTGCTGCCGGTCGAGAAGCTGCGCCTGGCGCTCAGTGAGGTGATGCGCAAGGCCAAGGCAGACCCGGAGTCGGCCTGGGACCACCGGCGCAACGGGGCCGTCGAATACTTCAACCCCCTGCTGCTGACCGACCAGCAGATCGTGAAGCTCCTGGGAGAGACCAGCACCTTGTCCTTCAGCGGCGGACAGGCGTGGCTGGCGTCGACCGTCGACGTCGACCAGATGAAGGACTTCCTGAAGCCCGCGGTCGTCGAGGAGTTGGCGGAACACGACGTAGAGCGCCTGATCGCCGTCAGCGCGCTGAACAACCCGAAGCGGCTGCACTCCGAGCAGATGATCCAGAGGGTCCGGAAGCGGCTGCACATCGCCGACGCCGCCCGCGTCTACGGCGGCTCCGAGCGCCAGCAGTGCGGAGCCAGGTGCGCCGCACTGTACCCGCGGGACATGCCCACCGGCTTCGGGCGCCCCTACGGCCTCACCGTGTGGGAGACCGCCCAGTTGCCCAAGCACGTCGCGCGTGCGCGGAAGGAAGCGGCTCCCGCGGGCCCCAAGGCGCAGGACCGGGCCGAGAAGCGGGTGCGCGACCAGTTCAAGGAGCTGGAAAGGACCCGGAACGACGCGACGAGGAAGCATCTGCAACTGGACCTCGAACATGTGCGCACGGTGTCGAAGAACTGGGAGAAGCACGTCCTCGACCATCCCCTGTTCTCCGCCGCCGGGCCTGGCTGCCCGCTGCCGGGCGCCCGGGCGCGGCGTCCGCCCGCGTCCCGCGACGACGCGGACTCGCCGGCACTGGTCCTCGCGGCGGCGGCCGAGGCGGGCGGCCCGTGTGACGAGGACGGGGGCACGGCGGGCACCCCCGGTACCACGGGCAGCACCGGTCTGGGCGCCACCCTCACCACCCCCGGCCTGGACAACGGCGGTATCGACTTCTCCAGCATGGAGCTGCGCTACCTCGCCGACCCCGGCGACGGCAGCGGTCTCCAGTACTCGTTCAGTGCCGGACTGGACCCCTTGAGGGGCGACGTCCGTCAGTCCGCCGGTGTGTGGGCCGCCACCCAGAGCTCGGACGCCTTCTTCGTGTGGCTGGCTCTCCCCCCTTCCGATTTCTGGGTCAACCTCAACCCCGACGAGCCCGACCGCGTCGTCGACGACCGGCTGGGCCGCACGGACGCCGGACGTGTCCTGCTGAAGGCCGATCTGCGGCTGAAGAAGACCGTGGGCGAGCTCATCCACCCGCGCACGGCGCTGGGCAAACGGTTCTGGGACGGCGTTCAGGGCGCGTGCATGTCGTCCCGCACCTGGATCGTCCCCTCCCCCGCGTCGGTCTACCAGGACGGCGACAAGCTGTACATCCTGGACGCGCCGCTCGACGTCAAGATGGAGACGGACTACGTGGCGGGCCTCGGGGAAGCCGCCAGGACCCCCAGCTGCCCACGCCAGGACCAGGTCACCGAGGACCACAACGAGGACCTGTACCGCACCCTGGTCCTGCCCAGGCTCAAGGAGGCCGTCAACACCGCTCCCGAGTACGCCGACCTGCGCCGCGTCTATCTCGCCCGGGTCGCCGCCGAGTGGTACCGCGAGCTGAGCCGCTCGAAGGACACCACGTACCGCGGGCTCATCGACTCGGGTGACGTCACCGACTGGCGGATCAGGGACGGCTGGAAGCCGAGGGACACCTTCGACGAGTACGTCAGGTCGTACACGAAGGGCGAGTTCAAGGTCACCGACCGGACGACCACCGGCGGCACGACCTACGTCCGGAGCTACGTCTTCGGCGGCGTCGACTTCACCAGCGTTCCCGTCCGCAAGGTCTCCGGCGACAGCTTCGGCGCGGAGTTCGGCACCCTCCCCCGGGACGTGGGCCGCTCCCTGCGCGCTCCGATCGTCACCGGTGCCGACGGCACGGTGTGGCTCGGCGCCCCCACACCCCGGCAGGCGTCCGGGCTCGGGCCGCCGGAGGGACCCCTCTCGGCGGGCGCCTGGGTGGTCCGTCTGCTCCCGGTGCTGCTCGTCCCCCTGGCCGTGCTCCTGTGGCGCCGGCGGCGCCTGAACACCGCGCCCTCGGTGAGCCCTCTGCGGCGCGCGGCGGTCGGCAGGTCCCGGAGACGGTAGCCACCCGGTGGAGTCCCGTTCACTGATCGGACGCGCGGGGCCCTGTCGTCGCTGGTCAGCGGGCCGTCACTCGATGAGGCGGTTTCGGCTTCCCGTCCGAGTGAGATCGACGGCCCTCCCCCGCGGGGTCCGAGAGGCTGTGCACTGCACCGCCGGGACCGCCCGGCGCTCGATCCTCGAGAAGGAGCGTTCATGTCGCTTCGCCGTTCCCTCGCAGCCGCCATCAGCGCCGTCGTTCTGGGCCTCTGCCTGCCGGTCGCCACCGCTTCCGGTGCCGCGGCCGACCCCTGCGGGTTCTACGAGACCGGATCCGACGCCTTCTACAACCACTGCACGAGCGACGGCTCCCGCGTGGTCATCAAGGTGGAGGTCGGGGGCCCCAACTACGAGCGGTGCGTGGGGCCGGGTCGTACCTGGCTCGGTTCCGCCAGCAAGATCGACGGTGCGTTCTACGCCGGGCGTACCTGCTGACGACCGAGCGGGACCCTGCCCGCGGGAGCAAGGCGGTCCTGCGGCCCCATGGCGGACGGGCCCGCGAAGCCAAGCACCCGTGACAGGACCTGCCCGCAGGCCCCGGCCGGGACACCGTCGTGTCCGTACGTCGTCACGAGCACGTCGACGACCGGCGGTGGAGCCGGCCGGGGCCGCGGCCGTGCCTGGCGGGCTCAGCGGGGGAATCGGCCTCTGTGTCCGCTGCGCACAGGCAGGTTCTGACCTCGGATTCGATGTTGCGTTTCCGTGAGCGGCGGGCGGCCGAGGCGAATCTGGCCGCCCACGGGTATGTGGCGGAGGACGCCCGCGACGCTCCCGAACGGCCGGGGAAGGATCGCGTCTTCCTCGCACGTCGTCCGGAGGCCGGCCCGGCCTGAGGTCCGGTGCGGGGCCCTTGGCGGGCGACCGGGCCCCGGTCGTCGTCGGTGCCCGGCGCAGGGCCCGGTGCCGACCCGGCGCCCTCCCCCACCGGGAACCGGTGCGGAGCCACGAGCCGGCCGGGGACGGTCAGATGAGGCTCGGCGGGGCCCAGTCGGCATGCCGCAGGATGGTGCGGACGGTCGCGTGGGAGGGAGCCAACCGCAGGGCGGTGTTGCGCACCGCCACGGCCACGGGGTGACTGAGCTGCTGGCCCATGCGGCCGGCCTGGCGGGCGGCGCGGGCGACGTACTGGCTGCGTGGGCGGCGCTCCGTGTCGTAACGGGCCAGTGCCGCCCCGACGGTGCGTTCGGTGGCGAGTGCGCTGGCGAGGGTGACCGCGTCCTCCAGGGCCTGGCAGGCTCCCTGGCCGAGGTGCGGGGTCATGGCGTGTGCCGCGTCGCCGAGCAGGGCGATCCGGCCCGCGGCGAAGGCGGGCAAGGGTGTCACCAGTTCGTGGATGTCGTGGTGCAGAACGCTGTCGGGCCGGGTCGCGTCCAGCAGCGCGGGAATCGGGTCATGCCAGGCCGCGAAGCGGCGGCGCAGCACGGCGAGGGCGTTCTCATGCCGCACTCCGGGCGGCGCGTTGAGCACGGCGTGCCACTCCGCCCGGCCGTCGGTGAACGCGATGTGCCCGAACTCCGCTCCCTTGCCCCAGGTCAACTCGAAATCGGTGGCCAACTCGACCGGGTGCTCGGTGATGGCGCGCAGCACCGTCGACCCGCTGTAGACAGGGCCGGGATGACGGGGGAACAGCTGGGCGCGCAGGCGGCTGCCCACACCGTCGGCAGCCACGACCAGATCCGCTTCCAGAGCGCCGTCCTCGAGGGACACCCGCACCCGGCCGGGATCGGTGCGGAGTTCGGCGGTGGTCACCTCGGCCCCGGTGACCAGGCACCCGGGCGGCAGCGCCGCACGCAGGAGCCGGTGCAGCACGGCCCGGGGGATGCCGACGATCGGCGTGCCCAGCTCCCGCTCCAGCGCGGCCCCGTCCATCCGGGCCAGCCAGCCGCCGTCGGGGACGCGGGTGCCCCCGGTGTACTGGGGACGCGCGGCTGCGCGCACCTCCGCTCCGACGCCGAGGACGTCCAGGGCGCGGATGCCGTTGGCGTGCAGGGAGATTCCCGCGCCCGCATCGGCGAGGACCGGGGAACGCTCGACGACCGTCACCTCCCAGCCGATCCGGCACAGGCCGATCGCGGCGGCCAGCCCTCCGATGCCTCCGCCCACCACTACAGCGCTGTTGCTCATACCGGTCCCCCTCTGTCGCTCCACCGAGGCTTCTACAGATGTAGAAGGAGAGTACTCCGGGCCTCTACAGGTGTAGAAAGGGGGGATGCCCGCCGACCGACGCACCCTCCTCGCCGACGCAGCCATCGACGTCCTCTCCGAGACCGGGATGCGAGGACTCACCCATCGCGCGGTGGACCGGGCGGCGAATCTGCCGCCCGGCACCACCTCCGCCTACTACCGCACCCGACAGGCACTGCTCACCGCCCTGGTTCGGCGTCTGGTCGCACGCGACCAGGAAGAACTCCAGGCCGCCGGGGAGCGGACACCCGTGCCGCGGACCACCGGGGAACTGGTGGCCTGGATCGCCGCCTTCGTCGGCCAGCGGCTCACCGGGGAGGGGCGGCGACGCTCCCTCGCGCGCTACGCCTGCGCCATCGAGAGCGTGCACCACCCGGAACTGCGCGAGATCCTCGTGCCTCGGGAGAACGCCGCACGGCAAGCCGTGCGCGACTTCCTGGCCGCGCACGGCGTCGTGGACGCCGAGGAGCGGACGGTCACCTTGCTGACCTGTGTGGACGGCCTCGTCTTCGACCGTCTGGTCGCCGGTGGAAGGGTCTCGGAGCAGGAGATCCACGGGCTGGTGGCAGCGGCACTGCGGTGACACACCCGTACGGCTCCGCGTTCGGCAGGAACGATCAGGGCGGCGGGATCGCTTCCGCTGCCGGGCCACGCGGGTACAACTCTTGGGCGGCGACCTCGATTTCATCGCCTCGCCCCCGCGACCACGGCCCGCTGACCGAGACCACCCCGGGCCCAAGGTCAAGGTTGCGGCGCCGAGTCGGACGACCGTTTCTTGATCACAATTTGACTCGACCCCTCGTTTACTGTTTTCTGCGCATGCACGGTCCGCATGACCTGGGGGGTCAACCACATGAACCGCATCAGCCGCTCCGTCGCTTCCGCGCTCGTCGCGGGCGGCCTCGCTCTCGGACTCGGCGCCTGTTCCGACGTCGCCGACGAGGCCGCCAAGCAGGTCCAGGAAGAGGTGGACAAGGAAGTCGACAAGCAGATCAGCGAGGAGTACCAGGTCACGTACGAGGTGACCGGCGAGAAGGTGGACTCCATCGAGTACAACGCGGGTGGTGGCGATGCGAGCAACCCCAAGCTGGAGTCGGTGAAGAACCCCACGCTGCCGTGGAAGAAGACGGTGACGCTGCGCGGCATCGAGGCGCCTAGCGTCATGCCGCTGGCGGTGGACCTCGGTGACGCCGCCGGAAAGGTCTCCTGCAAGATCGTGTACAAGGACAAGACCCTCGTCGAGAAGTCCGGCACGGGTGCGGTCTCGGCCGCCGGCTGCGTCGCCGTCTCTCCGATCGTCGGCTGAGAAGCGAGCGGAGGGCACGCGGGAGCCTTCGTCGAAGCGGGCGCGCCTCGCCGGTCGCACGCTCGCCTCGGACGCGTCCCCTCACCGGAGCGCCGGCCGGCGGGGCCGGCGCCTCGTCGGCGTACGGTCGGCGGTGTCCGGACCACCGAACCGTCCCGTCACCTGTGCGTCTGCGACCGGAAAGCCTCGGCGTGCGCCGTCAGCCGGCGTGCGGAGGCCAGTTGAGGATCCGCTTGGGCCTCGGCGACGCGTAGGTGCGCACCTTGGACGTGGACAGGCCGAGGCGGACGAGGGACTCGGCGATCGTCACGGCGGCGGTCACCCCGTCGACGACGGGGACCCCGGTCCGCTCGACCACGCGTTCGGCAAGGCCCGACATGCCGCCGCAGCCCAGGCAGATGACCTCGGCCCGGTCCTCCCGCACCGCCCGCGCGGCCTGTTCGGCGATGGCGTCCACGGCGGCCTTCTCGTCCCGTTCCAGTTCCAGGACGGGCAGTCCGCTGGCGCGGACGGAGGCGCAGCGGGCACTCAGACCGGCCACGTGAAGGCGTTCCTCGATCAACGGGACCGTGCGGTCGAGGGTGGTGACGACGGAGTAGGCGCGGCCGAGGAACTGGGCGGTGCTCGCGGCCGCCTCGGTGATGTCGACGACCGGAACGTCGAGCAGTTCCTGCAGCCCTTCCCTGCCGTGTTCGCCGTACCCCGCCTGGATGACGGCGTCGAATGGCCCCGGGTGGGTGCGGACGGCCTCCATCACGGCGACGGCGGCGAGGTAGCTCTCGTAGTTTCCCTCGACGGACTCCGCGCCGAAGGGCGGGGTCAGGGGAACGATCTCGGTTCCCGGTGACGCGGCGTCGGCCGCCTGTTCGCCGATCGAATGAGTCATGGACGGCGTGGTGTTGACGTTGACGACGAGGATACGCATCGGTCTGCTTTCTGCTGGACTGGGTCATTCCGCGGCGACGGCGATGGCCTCGCCGTCCACGTCCCGCATGGGGGCGGTGCGGTCGGCGATGACCGTGTACAACGCGGCGGCCAGGAGGGCGCCGATGAACCAGGAGAAGCCGGCCGCGGCGTGGAAGACGGGCACGAGAGCGACGACGACGGCGAGCGCCGCGCTGGGCACGAAGGCGGCGACGGCTCGCGGGTTGTAGCCGCGCCGGTAGTGGTACTCCCCCTGCGCGTGGTCGGTGTAGAGGTCGAGGACGTTCACACGGGACTTCCGCAGCAGCCAGTAGTCCGCCATGATCACGCCGAAGAGGGGCCCGAGCAGGGCGCCGAGCCCGCCGAGGAAGTAGTTGACCACGACGGGGCTGTTGTACAGGTTCCAGGGCGTGATGACGAGGCCGAGGACCGCGCTCACCAGGCCGGCGCGGCGGAAGTCGAGCCGGCGCGGGAAGAGGTCGACCAGGGCGTAGATCGGTGCCACGAAGTTGGCCAGCAGGTTCACGGCCACCGTCAGCGCGATGAGCGCCAGGGAGGCCGTGGCCAGCAGAGCCATGTGGGGGATGGTCCGGACGATGTCCGTGGGGCTGGTGATGACCTGGCCATCGAGCTTGAACTGGGCCCCGCTGAGGACCGCCACGATGACGGCGAAGAAGAGCATGTTCACCGGGATGCCGATCACGTTGCCGCGGACGATGGAGGCGCGGCTCCGGGCGGAGCGGGTGAAGTCGCAGAAGTTCAGGACGAACGTCCCGTAGATCACGACCCACAGCGCGGCGGCTTGCAGGATCTGGAGCCACATCTCGCCGCCGGTGAACGGGTCGTCGACGGACAGGGAGATCGAGCCGTCCGCGCGGTAGAACATCCAGGCGGCGAGGGCGCACATGGTGATCAGGGTGGTGGGTGCGGCGAAGGCCATGTACCGCCGGATCATCTGCATGCCGTAGCTGACGATGAGGACTTGCAGGCCCCACAGCGTCATGAAGGTGATCCAGCCGAGCGTCGACTGGCCGAGCAGGGAGTTGGCGTCCAGACGGCTCAGTTCCGGGAACATCGCCACGAGGAGGGTGCTCAGCACGGAGGCGGCCAGGTAGGTCTGGATACCGAACCAGGCGATGGCCACGATGCCCCGGACACCCGCCGGCACCTTCGCCCCGTTGACGCCGAACGCGATTCGGCTCATTACGGGAAAGGGGACTCCTGTTTTGTATCCCATGAAGCCGGACAGGGTCAGCAGGAGGAACAGCAGGACCGACGCGAGCGCGAAGGCCGCCAGGATGCCCCATACGTTCAGCCCCAGTGCGAAGAGGCCGATGGCGAACGCGTAGTTTCCGAGGCTGTGCACGTCGTTGGCCCACAGCGTGAAGACGTTGTAGGCGCCCCAGCGGCGCCCCTCTTTCTTCGTCGGGGCGAGATCGTACGTGTACAGACCAGAACTGGCGGAGGTGCTGGTTTCTACGGACGACCGGTCATCCACGGCAGTCATAGGGGCTCCGGGAGGGGGAGGCGGGAACTTCAGAGATTTCCACTGAATGGAAGTTAACTTCCGCTGAAGAGAACGTAGTTTTCGCCGACAACACCGTCAAGGGGCCCGTCGAGAAGAGTTGGTGAAGCCGCCTAAAGCGCTTCTGAGCTGCGGAAGGTTCATGACGGCACCCTCGGTGCCGGGTGATCACGCAGAGCGGCGCGCGCCGTCGGCCGGACGGTGACCAACCAAGCGCTGGACGGGTAGGGGGCGCATTACCCGTTACACGGGGCGCGCCCTTCTGAACAAGGCGCGAGAACGTACGCATCGGGCGGCTGGGAAACCCGGGGATGTGGTCAGCCGGTCTCCGCCGGGCCTCCGGAAAGCAGGAATCATTCCCTGACCGCAGGGATACCGATTCCCCGATTCCGACACGAAAGGCGCCCCGATTTTCTGTTTTCCGGTTTTCCGGGCTCCGGGCTCCGGGCTCCGGACTCCGGGGGATCTATCGCATTACCGTCACCGCGCTCCGGACACGGAGATCGACAGACCGGCCAGCGCCGCGGCGCGGGTTCGCCCGCCTCCTTGGCCGGGATGGTATACCAAACGGGTGGCGAGGTGAAGAGTCCCCGCAGGCGCGTCGGAACACCCGGGGGCACCCGGCCGCTGTGCGCGATGGGTCACTCCAGGCGCACGCCGCGGCCGGGGGGCCGCCAGGTAGTGGAGGGGGCGCCTCCCGCGGTGCTACGCCCGGTCTTGCTGCCGGTGCCTCATCACCGCCCTGCGGCTGGTCGCCAGGTGCTTCCGTACCAGCGCTTCGACACCGTCCACGTCGCGTTCCGCGATGGCCTGGTACAGGGCTTCGTGTTCCAGCGCGATGCCCAGCAGATCGTCATGCTGGCTCAGGAGCCACCGCATCCGGCTGCGCAGAACCCGTTCGAGCTCGCTCAGGAGCTCGTTGGCCGCCAGAGACGTGACCGTCTGGTGGAAGTCGGCTGCCGCGCGGCGGGCCCCCACCGCGTCTCCGGCGCGGGCCGCTGCCAGCTCCGCGTCGAGGTCGGCACGCAGCTTCTCCAGACCGGCGCGTGTGTGCCGCTGCGCGGCGAGACGGAAGGACAGACTCTCCAGGGCCGACCGGACTTCGTCGAGATCCGCGACGTCGGTGGGGGTGAACTCCCGCACCACCGCCCAAGTGCGGGGCCGGGGAGTCACCAGCCCTTCGGCCACCAGCGTCTTCAGGGCGTCCCGGACGGGAAGCCGGCTCACCCCCAGGTGCTCGGCAAGCTCTCGCTCGACCAGCCGGCTGCCCGGTCGGCGCACTCCGTCGAGAATCTCGTCGCGCAACCGGCGCGTCACCCGCTCCGACTCGGGGATGAAGTCCCCAGACGCAGTCATCGTCGTCCTTCTCTCGTCCAGACCCGCAGCACGTTCGGGGGCGCGGCACCGTCGCGCTGCTGGAGTCCCCGGCACAGTGACCTTAGCGAACGCCTCTTGGCACCGGCCGACGGCCGGCGGACGCCCGCGGCGGCCGCCGGTCCGGCGGGCCCGGGCGGCGAGCGGTCCGCCCCCGGATACTCCGGCCGTGGCGGGCCGGGACGGGAGACCTCCGTGCACCGGCATGACACGGTGGTGTGCCTCGCGGGAGTGTCCTCCTTCGCGGCTCCGCGCTGTGACCCTTCCCGGAGCGGTTCACGACGGCGGCGTCCTCGGTCACCGGGCCCGCGGACCGGGGCGAGCAGGGAGCCGAGCAGGGAGCCGCCCTGGGTCACCGGGTCACCCGCCGGGGCGGTGCCGGTGCCGGACCGGCCAGGGGACGGGACTGACAGGCCAGGGGACGGGACTGACAGGCAGTGGCCGGGCATTCCCCTGCTGATGCCCGGTATCCCCGGTATCGGTATGCCATCTTGGTGCGGTGCTGCGGGCGGGGTGGCCCGCACCAGGCGGGCAGTGTTCGGGGTCATCCGATCGGATGACGGACCCGTCAGCCGTTCCGCGCTTCGGAACGAGCCGGTTCGCCGACGTGGCCGCGGGGTGCGGGGGCGGAGGCTGGAGGCACAGCGCACCGAGCGCTGCGCCTCCGACGCGAGATCCGCGACAGACGCGGCAGTCCCGACCGAGGCAACAGACGCGAGACAACAGGGAGTTGCCCGCCCATGCAGCACAAGGCCAAGAAGTTCTCCACCCGAGCCAAGGCCGTCACCTCCGCCGCGGCCGTCGCGGCGGTCGCGGCGGTCGCGGCGGTCGGCGCCGGCGTCTTCGGCGCGGTCTCCGCCTCCGCCGACACCCAGGCCGCCCCGGCCGTGTCCCCGGTCGCGCTCAAGGCCAAGACCACGGCCATCAGTAACCACCTCACCGTGGACGCCGCCACCGACGCCGCCCGGGCCGCGCTGGACGCCGCCGAGAAGGAGGGGCAGCGGGTGACGGTCGCGGTCGTGGACCGCAACGGCAACACGGTCGTGACCCTGCGCGGTGACGGTGCCGGCCCGCAGTCCTACGAGTCCGCCATCAGGAAGGCGTACACCTCCGTCTCCTGGAACGCGCTCACGTCGGAGCTGGCCGGGCGGCTGAAGAACGCCCCGAATCTCAAGGACATCCCGAACACGCTGTTCCTCGCGGGCGGTGCCCCGGTGGTGTACGGCAACGCGCCGATCGCGGGCATCGGCGTCGCCGGTGCCCCGTCCGGCGACCTGGACGAGAAGTTCGCCCGGGCCGGGGTCGCGGCGCTCGCCGACGGCCGCTGACACCACCACGACGAGCACACGTGTCACCGCCGCTCTCGCCCGGGCGGCGGTCCAGGCACCGGAGGTCGCGGAGGCCCGGTCACACACGAAGGAGGAGCGCGCGGGCAGCGCGCGGGAAGGCCGGACGATGACGAGCAACAGACGCTTCACGGCGGGAGTCCTGGCAGCGCTGGCCGCCGTGCCCGCCCTGGCCGGATGCGCGCCCGGCGACGCCGCCCCGGCCGCGCCCCCGTCCGCCTGGTCCACTGCGCCGGCCGCGCCGTCCCCGCGGGCCACGGACACCGCGGGACGGTCCGCGGGTGTGCGCCTCGCCCCCGGAGGGACCTTGGTGGTCACGGACTTCGGCGCCGACACGGTCACCTTCGTCGACCCCTCCCGGCGCGGTGACGCGGCCGGCCTCGGCTCGGTCGAGGTCGGTACCGCGCCGTACGGGATCGCGGTGGGCGACGGCGGCACGGCTTGGGTGGCGACGGCCGAGGGCGTCGCCGTCGTCGACACCCGCGCCCGCGAGCGCACCGCGCTGATCCCGTACGCGACGGACACGGGCCCGGTGACGACCGGCGAGTACCGGGGCGGTGGCATGGGCATCGCGCTGTCCCCGGACGGCGACCGGGTGTATGTCGGGGTGAACGTCCCCGGGGACCGGGGCAGACTGGAGGTCATCGACGCCGGGGAACGGAAGGTGACCGGGACGGTGCCCGTCGGGCGCCGCCCCTTCGACGTCGACGTCTCCGGCGACGGACGCCACGTCTACGTCACCGGTCACGACTCCTTCGACGTCACGGTCGTCGACACCGCCGACTGGACGGCCCGTCGCGTCGAGGTGGCCCCCTACGGCACCGAGGGCGGCCTCGGTTCCTGGCTCAAGCCGCACTACGCCGCCGTACGTCCCTCCGACGGCGCGCTCCTGGTCCCGTTCGAGGGCGAGCGTCTGGCGGTGGTCGACCCCGGTACCGGCCGGGTCCGCGTCGAGCGCATGACCGCCGGCACCCACCAGCACGGGGTGGCGATGGGCCGGGACGGCACGCTGTACGTGGTCGGCACGGGGCCGATCGACCCGTCCGAGGACGACGGTCCGTCCCTCACCGTCCGCTCCCCCGACGGGCGGGAACGGCTCATCCCGCTCCAGGGGCCCCACGAGTCCGTCGTCCTGTCGTCCGACGGGCGGACCGCCTATGTCTCGGGCGGCTTCACCCGCGACGGTTACTGGAACGGCCTCAGCGTCGTCGATCTGGACACCGGTGAGGTGGCGCGGCTGTCCGTGGGCGACCGCCCGCTGGGCGTGGCGCTGCTGTGACCTCCTGCCGGGAACAACGGGAGGCGAGGCCGCCCCGAGTGCGTGAACTGCCGCACTGCGGCGGCATATCGCCTCCCGCGACCTGTACCGCGAGCGACGGCGCTGACCTGCCCCACCCGCCTCGCCGTAGGCCCGTGCCTCCGCGGAGGCACGGGCCTACGGCTCGTGATCGATCCGGTACGGCAGGCGGGCCTGTCTTCGAACGGCGCGGAGACGCCGGCCCGCTCAGGGACCCGGGGGCGCCGGGGTGGGCCTGGGGAGGCGCCCCCGGTGCCGATGCCCGGTGCCGGCACCCGCGGCGTGGTGCTCGAGGATCAGAAGTGCGTTCCGCCGTCGACGCGGATCTCGGTGCCGGTGATGAACTCTCCGTCCCGCGAGGCCAGCATCGCCACCACCCCGGCCACGGCCTCCGGACCGGCGAAACCGTCCCCGAGCGCGGGAGACAGCTTGGCGAACAGGCTCCAGTCGGTGTCCTCGGGCAGACCGGGGCCCTGGCTCTGCCTGCTCTCCCCGGAGCCGTCCGTCATCCCGGAGGAGATCGACCCGGGCTGCACGGCGGTGAAGCGGATGCCCTGCTTGCTGTACTCGGCTGCCAGCGCGTGCGTCATGGACTGGATGCCGCCCTTGCTCGCCGCGTACGCCGCCATGTACGGGTGGGCGAACATCGCCGAGGTCGAGCTGAAGTTGACGACGGCGGGGGCGGTGCCGCGCAGGAGCGCCGGTATCGCCTCGCGGATCATCAGGAACGTACCGGTCAGGTTGACCGAGATCACCCGGGTGAAGTCGGCGAGCGACGTCTCGTGGGTGTGCGAGGACCGCAGGATGCCGGCCGCGTTGACCAGGACGTCCAGACCGCCGAGGGTTTCGAGGGCGGAGGCGACGGCCCGGCGGACCGAGGTCTCGTCGGCGATGTCCACGACCACCGTGCTCAGGCGCTCGGCGTCGGCACCCGCCCGGGCGGCGGTGTCCTTCAGCCCCGCCTCGCTGACGTCGGCGGCGACGACGCGCGCGCCCTCCGCCAGCATGCGCAGCACGGTGGCCTGGCCGATACCCGAGCCGCCGCCGGTGATCAGCGCGCGGCGGCCTTCGTAGCGGTTCATTTCGTCTCCCTGGTGGTGCGTGATCGGCCCGGCCGTGGCAGCGGGCGCGGCGACCGGTGGGTCGCTCAGCCTTCACGGTACGCCTAGATGGCACGTTTTGCCATTGAGGCATCGTGTGCCGCACCTCTCCCTAGCCACGTAGGCTTCTCGCATGAGTCAGCCCAGCGGGCCCCGCCCCACCGCCTCGCCCTCCCTGACAGAGCGCCGCAAGGCCGCGACTCAGCTCGACATCGCGCGGGCCGCGGCGGAGCTGTTCGCCGAGAAGGGACCAGACGGCACGACCGCCGAGGAGATCGCGGGCCGGGCCGGTGTCGCGTTGCGCACCTTCTACCGGTACTTCCGCGGCAAGCAGGACGCGGTAGGGCCGCTGCTGTCGTCCGGCGGGGACCGCTGGCGCGCGCTGCTCGCCGAGGCCGGTCCGGGCACCGGCCTGTCGCAGGCTCTGGAGTCGGCGGCCGTCGCCTCCCTGTCCACGCCGGACGACGCGGCGAACGAGGGACTGCGATGGACGCGGGGACTGCTGCGGGCGGCTCAGGACGATCCGGCCCTGCGGGCGGTGTGGTACCGGGTCAACCAGGAGTCCGAGGAGAGACTGCGGCCGGTGGTGGCCCGCCTGGCGGGACCGGACGCCGATCCGCTGGAGGTCCGGCTGGTCGCCGCGGCGGCGACCGACGCGATCCGGGTGGCTCTGGAGACGTGGGCGACCACGGATTCGGAGGCCACCGGTGAGGACTCCCCCGCCCCGCTGGTGGTGCGATGCCTGCGCGAACTGACGGGTGGTCTGCGCCTGGTGACCCACGGCCGCTGAAACCTGCCACCGCCGCGTTCCCGCCGACGGCGGATGCGCCGGGCCGCGCCGGTGCCGGATACGCCGTGCCGTACCGGCACGGCCCGTCGGGGCCAGATACCCGACGGGTTCGGGGCTGGTGGTCGGTCCGCCGGAGCCGAGGTACGTCAAGCGTCGGCGCCCGCACGCCTCGCCGCCCGCCGACGCGTCAACACGCCGGCTCGCCGAGCCGGACAGGCTCGCCCCTCACACCGCCCTGACGAGGCGGTTGGCGAAGGTCGACATCGTATACGTACCGACGCCCAGGACGACTTCCAGTGCGTTGCGCTCGGTGTATCCGTGTACCAGCAGGGCCTTGAGCGTGTCATCGTCCACGGCACCGGCGGCGGACAGGACGCCGAGCGTGAACCTCCGGATCGCTTCGAGCCGCCAGGGGCATCCGGACGCGCGTCCGGCGCACGGTTTCGCCTTGCAGGCGATCGGGCGTGACGGGGCCGCCGCCAGCGACATCGCCCGCCGCCTGGGAATCTCCAACAGGCGGCGGGCAAGACCGTCGACCCTCTGGTTGCCCTCGGTTACGCCGAACGTCCCGATGACCCCGCCGACGCCCGACGCAGGCCTGTGCGGCTGACCACGCGAGGGCTTGAGCTGCTGACCCGCTCAGCCGCGATCTTCGACCGACTGCGTGCGGATTGGGCCGCTGCCCTGGGCGAGGAACGGCTGCGCGCAGTCGAGGACGACCTGTGCGCCGTGGCAGCGCCTGGAACCTTCCGGCTCGATGCGGCAGGGCGGATCGGTGGGATGAACGGAGCAGGCCCCGGAAACCGGCACGGCGCGACGACGCTCCCCCACGGCCGCCGCGCCGGGGAACGTCGTCGTCTCCAACGTGTCTGCCCTGCCTCGCAGCGGCCTACCGGCCGACCTTTCTCGCCCGGACAGCGGGCGCTGTGATGGCCGGGTCGCTCACCGGGCCCGGCGCGGGCAGCCGCGGACGTCGGGCCGCTCTCCGCCGGGCGAGGCAGCCGGGAGATGCTGGACGCCATGTCCGGGGTGCAGCCGGAGATGGCGGCCACCGACGCTCGATCACGCCAACCGATGGCGCACCGCCCTGGTCAGACGGTAGGGGAGAGTTGTTCGCGCACCCATGCAGGATCGGGGTTGGTGTGCGGCCGGCCCGCCACGACGACAGTCGGCACGGTCTCATCGCCCTCGTTGGCTGCCCTCACCGCTGCCGCTCCAGCCGGGTCACGCCAGATGTTGACCCAGTGCAACTGGCGGGTGCTGCGGCCCAGCCGGACGCGCAGTCGCAGGCAGTACTTGCAGCCCGGCCGCCAGTAGACGACCGGCCGTCCGTCGATCGCGCTGCGGCGTCTCGCCTCCAGCGCACCGATCGACCTCGGGAAGACCACAGACGAGTTCACGCCTGCGAGCAGCCCGAACACCAGCAGGAACACGGCGGCCTCGCCGGGGCTGCCTCCGAGGACCAGCGCAGTGGCGACGGCTGAGCCACAGAACACAAGCAGCATCGGCAACATCCAGGCGCGCATCATGGTCACGCAGACTACCCGTGAGGTGAAGTACTCCTCGAACGAAGCCGCTCACCCGGCCATTCGCCAACCGCCGCCGCTTCGGCTAGCGACGCCGGCGGCCGCGCAGGGCGGCGAGCAGCATCGGAAGGGCGTGCCGCAGTTCGCGGTCCCCGTAGGTACCGGTGTGGGTCCCGGGGTAGATGTGTGTGGTGACCGGCGCTCTCAGGGACTTGAGTCGATCGCTCAGCACCCGGGCCTCTTCCGCGCAGACGGCTTCGGTGATGGAGACGACGTCGTCGTCCGCGAGCGCGACCCATTTCTCGGTGCCCGGGATGTGCGGCTCGGGGTCCTCGCCGTCGAGAGGCCCCGGGGTTCCGTCGCCTGAGGCGAGGTAGACGGGCGTGTGGCGCAGGCCCACGGCGTGGCGGAAGGGGTCCCAGTCCAGCCATACCTGCCACTGCTCCCACGGGTCCCCGAAGATCGCGTAGCCGTCCACTCCCACGAACTTCGCGCCGGACAGCCACATCTCGGGGTGCCGGATGGGGTGCACCGGGGCCCCGAACGTGGCCACCGCGCCGAACAGACCGGGGATCCGGGCGGTGAGTCCCAGGGCACCGAAGCCACCCTGGGACTCGCCGGCCGCCGCCCTGCGTGTACCGGCGCCATAGTCTCGCTCCACCAGGGGCATGACCTCGCGCAGGAAGTAGGTGCGCACCCTGGGCGGGCCTTGCTTTCCGTGGTTCCACCAGTCCGTCCAGAACCCGAACAGCGGCATGCCGGGTATGACGACCAGGACATCGAGCAGCTCGGGCAACTCCTGCACACGGAACATCGTCGTCCACGTGGTGTGGTCGCCGTCGCCGCCCGCCAGCAGGTAGAGGGTGGGCCAGCGGTCCCCGGGTCGGCGTCGCTCCCAGCCGCGGGGAGTGAGCAGGGCCACGCGGCTGGGACCGCCCAGAGCCGGGGAATCGACGGTCAGCTCGATGAGCCGCTCGCCCACCCGTCGTTCTGCAAGGACGCGGCTGGTGGCCCTGGCGGGGGCTGCTCCCAGTAGTGATGTTCCGCTGGCGGTCAGCAGGGCCGCACCGGTGAGCACCGCACGGCGGCGTGCGGGTGAGCCCGGCGTACCCACATCTATCGACCAAAGGCCACCGGATCTTTACTGAACTCCTCCGCGAGGTCCGGACCGGAGCCGTCCAGACCGCTCTCGACGGAGATCTGGCCGTGGTGACCATGGACCTCGCAGGTGCCGGGAGTGCGGGCAGGAGGAACAGTGGCCGCTCCCGGCGCCGTCGGTCGCGGCGACGGGCACGGTCAGATCGCGGTACGTGCACGAGAAGGTGCTGGTGCTCAGAGCGTTGCGGGGGTGGGACACCCGGGTGCTCCTTGCCGGTGGGTCTGCGATGGCGGCAAGAGCAGGCCGAGCGCACGTCGTCGGGGACGGCTCCCGCGCCCCGGCCCGCCCGTGACACGGCTAATCACCGTGGGGGCGGTGCGGGTCAGGCCGGGAGCCCATTCGTGGTCGACGGCGACGGGGCCGCAGGCTGACCACGGCTTCTTCTGGGCGAGCCACCGTGTTCCGGTGGCTCATAGCGCGCCGGCAGCGGTACTGGCTCCGCGCGGTCGTGGAAGCGGCGGCTCAGACGCCGAACTCCGCGGGCGATACGCCCAGGGCGGCGCAGGCGTCGCGGACGGCCGCCTGCTCGGAGGACTCGAAGTGCCCGTCGGCTCCGGCGACGACGATGCCGGTCTGGACGACCGCACGTGCCTCAACGGGCTTCTTGCCCGCCTTGGCGATCTCCCGCAGCGCCTCGGCCCTTCCCGTGGCGAAGTCGGCCAGAATCCGGTCGACGTGCTGGTTGAACCGCTGCCGGAGCTGGTCGGCCGGGAAGTTCTGCAGAACCTCGTTGGAGACGATGAGCTCCTCCACCCGCTGCCGCTCCGCCGGCTCCACCGACCCGTCCGCCGTGGCGACCAGGGCGCACATCGCCATGCTGGCGTCCCGGTAGGCACCGCTCTTGAGTTCGGTGCGGGCGGAGGCCAGTTGGGATTTCAGCACTCCGATCAGCTGCGCTTTTGAGCCTCCGGAGGCCGTGCCCCGGCCGTGTCCGCCGCCCAGTCCCGGTCCCGGTCCGGCGGAACCGTGCCCGCTCCCCGCTCGGGCGCTCTGGGCCTGCTGAAGGTTTTTGGCCTGGTCCTTGAGCCGGTCCCACATCGCCACTCGTGCCACCTCTGCTTCTGCCGCAGTCCGTCCGGACTTGGTCGTCGTCCCGCTTTTTCCGCGGTCCCTCCCGTGAACGACCGTCACCGCGCCATGGTTCCCCCGACCAGGAGAGGGAACGGACGCCGTGTCCCGCACGCCCCCGCCCCGCCCCGGCACCCGCCTGCCCTGCCAGGTACACGGTGACACCGTGGTACCGGGCGTCAGCCGGTCGTACGCCACCCGGACGGCCGGGATCTACGGACGTTACGGCTACGGCCCGGCGACGCTCGGCGACCGGCTCCGCTGCGGCCGGCGCGCCCTGCGCTTCCGCCCGGACACGGACTTCGGGGACGGTACCGTCCGGCTGTGCCACGCCGACCGGGCCCGCCCGCACCTGGGGGGACACCGTGATCTGCGAACCCACGGCCGCCCCGGCCGATCTGCGCCTGGGCGCGGCGGAACTCGGTGCGGCCTTCCTGGGCGGCACCGCCCTGACCACGTTGCCGGCCGCGGGACGTGTGGAGGGACTGCGGCCGGGTGCCCTCTCCCGCGCCTCGGCGGCCTTCCGCGGCGACCGCGAACCCTGGTACCCGGGCGGCTGGGCCTTCCCGCTCTCCTGATCAGCCCCTTCGCCGCCGACGGACCTCGCCGGGGCGCCGCCTGCCTGCGCGGCGGCACGTCACGGCAGCGTCCGCTCCGGCGGCACGGTCATACCGGGGGTGTCGCCGCAGGAGTCGTCCGCCGGATCACGTCCGTGTGTCACCCCCGGGCACGGTCCGGCGGAGGCCGCTGGGCGCGGTGGGGAGGGTCAGGCGACCGGGAACCGGGCGACGTACTCGTCGAAGGGCTCGATGCCGGCCTCCGCCCGCAGTTCGTCCACGCGCTCGGGCTCTTCGCAGGGCCACGGAACGGGCAGCCCGTCCTTCACACCGGCGATCTGTGTCCCGTAGATCTGCTTGACCAGCGTCCGGTCCCGCAGGAAGGCCAGCTCGCGGGGGCGGGCCCTGCCTGCCGACACCGCCTCCCGCATCAGGTGGAGGGCTCGGCGCTGGATGTCGAGCTGACGGTCGGCGTGCTGGGCGATGAGCCACGCCGCGCGTGCGGCCTCCTCGCCGACGAGTTCCGCCGTCGGCCAGCCGTACTCGGCCATGATCTCGCCGAGCCGGTCACCGTGCCGAGCCGTCAGCCGGCGCCATGCCAGTTGCTCGGCGGGGTCCTCGCTGTTCGCCCGGACCGCGGACCGGTGGTCGGCCGCAGCCATCTCCGTCAGCTCCACCGCCAGGGCGGCGACGTCGTACACCACGGTGAACTCCCGTTCATGCCACGCGGGTTGCTCTTGCGAGCCACAACCCTAAAGCCGCATACCGGATGTAGAGATCATTCCGGAGAACGGTGACAGTCACCGCCGCGCGCCGGGATAATGGATCTACTCCCCACCCGGTGCGGTACCCGTGCGGATGCCGGCGTCACAGCGCGCCTCGATCCCGTAGGCGGTCGATGCCGACCCGGTGTCGGCGGAGCGCGGGACCATCGTCACGGGCAACGGTGCGCGGCGGCCCGGAACGCCGTCGGGGTCATGCCCGTCGCGGCGCGGAAGGCGCGGGTGAACTCGGCCGGGCGCGGGTGGCCCCAGCGGGCGCCGATCGCGCTGACAGGAGTGCCGCGCAGGGCGGGGTCCGCCAGGTCCCGGCGGCAGCGGGCGATGCGTTCACGGCGGATGACCTCTCCGACCGTGCTGCCGTGGGCCTGGAAGAGGCGGTGCAGGGTGCGCGTGGAGACGCAGTGCGCCGCGGCCACGGCCGCCGGCCCCAGGCGGGGGTCGTGCAGATGGCGGCAGATGAACGCCAGGATCTCGTGGTACAGGGCCGCCTCCCGCGTCTGCCGGGGCAGCGCCGAGGTCTGCTCGGCGTGCCGGGCGACGACGGCGACCGCGAGGTCCATCGCCATGATGCCGAGCCGGGCGCGGTCGTCGTCGGTGAGATCCGCCGCCGAGTCGGCGAGCGCGCTCAGTGTCCGGTGGAAGACGCGTCCCATGCCGGCCGCCCGGGTGAGGACGGTGCCGCACAGCGATGCGACCACCTTGTCCGGCAGGGGCATCAGCCGCTTGGGGAACTGCAACAGCAGCGATCCGGAGCGCGCCTGTTCCGCGCCGACCGACGCCTCGAAGGGGCGGGAACTGTCGTACAGGACGATGTCGCCGGGCCCGGCCAGCGCGTCACGTCCGGCCTGGTCGATGCCCTGGCGCCCCGAGGTGATCACCGCGAGCTGGTACAGCTCCGGGTCCGACCGGCGGATCAGCCGCGGCGACCGGTAGGAGAGCAGCGGGGCGTACGACAGTTCCGACAGCTGGGCCGCGCCCAGGTCCACTGCACGGATGCGGGCGCCGAACCGCTCGGGCTCGGGGAACCTGAACCGCGTGGTGACCAGGGCCAGTGACGTCGTCTCCGCCCAGGCGGCGGTCCGTTCGGCGGGTGGCAGACAGGTCGTGTCCAAAACGGTCATCATCGCGGTTTCCCCCTGAGTGTGCGTGTCGATCGTGGTCGCCACCAGTCTGGGCGTCGTGATATGCGTGACAAAAGCGCCGTATACGCCAAAACATCCCCCAGCGGCGATCCAGTCTGGCGCCGACGGGCAACGTCTTGGCGCGCTCCGCTAAGGCCTGCTGGCCCCGTTCCGCGCAGACTGGTCACCGCGTGCATGACCCGCACGCGACGCGGGCGCCCGTCCCGGATGGGCACCCGCACTGTCCGAAAACAGCTCACTCAGGGGGAAACGCCGTGCGAATGCGCACTCGAATCGCTCCGCTCACGCTCACCGCCGCCCTGCTCGCCGGTGCCGCGGCCACCGTGACGACCACCTCGGCCGGTGCCGCGGAACCGCAGCGGGCCGCCTCGATCCAGGCGGACTGTTACGCCTCGGCGAGGAACTACACCAGCGCGCCGGGGAGCGGCAGCAGCAACGCCCACTGGCCCGGCACGGGGACCTGGGCCTACACCACCAGCAACTGCGCCGACATCAACCTGAAGGTGAACGCCACCCGCGAGGTACGGACCTGCTTCAAGGCCACCGGCTCGTGCAACGCCTGGCGGACGGCCAGGGCCGGCCAGTGGGCGCTGGCGGCCACGGACGTGAGGGACGGCTCGGGCTTCTACATCCAGTTCAAGGGGACGGCCCGCAGCACCGGCCTGATCGCCTACTGATGCCCCGCGGCATCTGACAGCAGGCCGGTGGCCGGGATCCTGCCCGGCCACCGGCCTCGGCGTTCCCCCGCCGGCGGGGAACCGGTGCTGTCCGGCAGCCGTACCGCGCGCCCGCGGACGGCTGGTGGGACGGCCACGTACGCGGCCGCCGAATCGGCACACGGCTCGCTCTCTGGGATGGGAAACTCGACGCGGCCCATCGGCGGAGTGCGTTCATCCGTACGGGCCGGGCATTCGACGCGTACGCGGACAGGGGGTGGCCGGTGAGCCACGACGTGGAGGGCACGGGGAGCGGCTTCGGCTTCCAGGAGGGCGCCGAGGATCTCCGGAACCGGGCGCGCGAGCTGTATGACGTGGTCGGACGGCTGGACGGGATCGCCGACCTGCTGCGCCGCGCCCTGCCCCGGGTGACCGATCCGCGCGACGACGCCGACTTCCGCGCGGCCGTGCGGGAGCTGGCGAGCGGTCTGGACGAGACGGCCGTCCACCGGCTCGGCATGTTGGTGAGCGAGCTGTGGTTCCACCGGGACCCGCCGGCCGCGCCCGCGCCCGGGCCCGCACCGGCCGCCCCCAGGCCCGCGGGCAGCTCCGGCTCCCAGCCGGCACCCTCGCCGGAGGAAGCCCTTGCGGGCAGGGACCGTTCGCCGTGGCTCCAGCCGGAAACCCTCCAGTCCGTGGTGGACGTCGCCGGCTACCTGGCCACGGCCGCGATCGGCGGCATCGTCGGCAACAAGAGCGACCTGCTCGCCGGCAAGCTCATCGAGGCGGCCCGCGCGCGCTGGCGGGCCCGGCGTTCCGCAGCGGACGCCTCGCTCACCGAGGACGAGGCGGTCGATGTCGCCCGGGCGGCCGCCCACATCCAGGGATTCGCGGCCGAGACGCTGCGTGTCCTCACGGCGGAGCAGCAGGCAAACGGCTCCTGGATCGTGCGGCTTCACGCGTCCGGTGAGACGCTGCGCGTCACGGTGCCCGCCGGGGATCCCGCTCAGGCACGGATTCTCTTCGAGGCGCTCTGACCCGCAGGCCGCGTCTCCGGTACGACGCCGCCGCGGCTCCGGTACGACGCCGCCGCGGCTCCGGTACGACATTCGCCACCCGGCAGCGGCGCCCGCCTGCGGGCAGAGCCGGCCGCTGCCGCTCGGTCGCGGGCCGTGCGGGGTTTCGGGCCACGGGGAGTTCCGGAGCGGATGGGGTCCCGGAGAACCCACCAGCGTGGTCCGCGGGCGGCCCTCACCGGTTGGGTTCGCCGTCGTGCTCGTTGTCGGCGAGCGGCCTTGGAGCCGTGGCAGGGCGGCGGGGCCTGGCCCGGCGCGCTCGTGCGCCGGGCCGGCGCAGTCAGCGGTTCATGGCCGCCCAGAACTCCTCGAAGGACATCTGGCCGTCCCCGTCGGTGTCGAGCGCGTCGATCAGTTCCCGGGCCTGGGCCCCGGTGATCTCGGAACCCTCCAGTTCCGCCACGACCTTCCGGTACTCGTCCGCGGTGACCAGGCCGTCCCCGTCCACGTCGTAGCGCTCGAAGACCTTCCGCGCCGCCGTCTCCACGATGTCCGCCATGTGCTCCGTCCTTCTGCGATCTTCACTGACGGGCCCACACTATCCACCCGCCCCGGGAGGGACGCGGGCGCTGCCTGGCCTCCGGACGGGCCCCGGCCCCCGTGGTCGTCCGGCGCCTTCGCTCAGGGCGCGGCCGTCAGCCGGCCTCCCGGAGACGCCGCAGAAGCGTCCGCAGGATCCGGCGGGCCCGCGTCCACAGCACGGCGCCGCCGGTGCCCGGTACGACGTGGCGCACGGCTCCCGGAATCCGGGACGTGAGGCTGAGCCCCTGGTCCGGGGAGTGGCCGAAGTCCTCCGCGCCGTACCAGACGTCCACGGGGACGTCGACGGCCGAGAGGTCGATGTCCCACCGTCCCATGGCGAGGACGGCGTCGCGGGCGTATCCCCCGGCGCCCTGCGCGAAGGCTTCGTCGAGCGCCGTACGGTACGCGGCGGCGAACCGTGCCTCCCGGTACACGGCCAGGTCCACGTCCGGGCTGCCGGCCATGACCATGTCCCACATGGCCTGCGGGGTGAAGCCCGCGAACACCTTCTCGGCCGCGTCCGGGTCGGTCCGGGTCAGCTCCGCCAGGCGCCGCAGCTCCGGCGGCAGCGCCGCGGCGAAGTGCGGGGCCGCGACCTCGTCGGCGCCCGCCACCACCGCCAGGGCCCCCACCACGCCGGACGCGGCGCAGGCCAGGGCGAACGGGGCGCCCTGGGAGTTGCCGACCATCGCCGGTGTGCCCAGGCTCCGGCGCTCCGCGAACCGGCGGATGTCCTCGGCGAAGCCGGCGAAGGTGCGCCCCGGT
Organism: Streptomyces sp. NPDC052020; assembly: GCF_040680575.1. Classification (NCBI taxonomy): domain Bacteria; kingdom Bacillati; phylum Actinomycetota; class Actinomycetes; order Kitasatosporales; family Streptomycetaceae; genus Streptomyces; species Streptomyces sp. NPDC052020. The sequence continues at coordinate 138,967 of NZ_JBFAWY010000016.1, read as the reverse complement.
GCGGGGGTCGAGACGCCGAGTCCCGGCCGGTCCAGGGAGATCAGCCGTATCCCGAGATCCGCCAGGGCCTCCGCGCCGAAACCGAGGTGCCGGCTGGTGGCGGCTCCCGGGCAGAACAGGACCGGGATGCCGTCCGGCGGGCCCCACTCCGCCCAGCCCAGGCTTCTGCCGTCGGGCAGGAGGTGTTCGCCGGTGCGTGCGGGAGGGATCACAACGGTTTCCATGCCGGTCATGATGCCGTCGGCGGCGCGCGCCGTGCTCGTGGGCTCGCACGGCCCCCGAGAGTCCGCACGGCCCCCGATAGACCGTCACGGGCCTCCGGCGGCCGGGGGGACCGGGGTGCGGCTGCTCGCCGGTGCCGGCCGGCCGGCCGCGGACGAAGTGCCGCCGGCCGGTCAAGACGACGACGATGACCGGCAGGGCGGGCGGCGGTCGCCGGGCCGGAGCCTGCCCTCCCCTGTGACGGCCACAGCGGCGATGGCGCGTCGCGCCGGGCGCGGTGAGGTTTCCGTAACGACCCGTTCACGGCAGGCGGGACTTCCGAGTAATAAGCGCTTCCTACGGTGTCCCGCCATGGGCGCGGAACTGTATACGCCGCCGGTCACGCTCGCCGCCGAAGGCGCCGCACCGGCGAATCGCGCGCGGCGGAGCGAACGCGCGCGGCGGCGGCGCACCGGTGCGCCGCGGCCGCGGGCCCGCGGCGGCGCCACGACGGAGGCGCCCGCCCGGCGCTGATCCCCCGTCACCCGCGCGGCGCGCCCGCCGCTCCCCACCCCTGCCGACGACGCCAAGGGGACCTTCATCCGGTACCGCACCCGCACCCCGGCACCCACCCCAGGAGGCGTGACATGAGCACGACCGAGTCACGGCCGGCGGCACCCGTCGCCCAGGCCACGACCGACCAGGCGGCCGAGGAGACGCTGGAGGACTACACCCTCCGCTTCGCTCCGCGCAGCTACCGCCGCTGGAGTCCGATGGTCGTGGCGACCACCGCGCTCGGCGGCATCGCCTACATGGCCGACTTCTCCATCGGGGCGGGCATCGGACTGGCCCACGGCACCGGCAACGCGCTGATCGCGATCGCCGTCGCCGCCGCCGTCATCTTCATCACCGGCTTCCCGCTCTCCTACTACGGCGCCCGGTACAACATCGACCTCGACCTGATCACCCGCGGATCCGGCTTCGGTTACTACGGATCGGTCCTCACCAGCGTCATCTTCGCCAGTTTCACGTTCATCTTCTTCGCCCTGGAGGGGGCGATCATGGCCCAGGGCCTCGAACTCGGCCTGGGTCTGCCCCTCTGGCTGGGCTACGCCCTGTCCACCCTCATGGTGATCCCGCTGGTCGTGTACGGCATGAAAGCCCTCAGCAAGCTCCAGGTGTGGACCACGCCGCTGTGGCTGCTGCTGATGATCGCCCCGCTGGTCCATCTGATCGCCACCGACCCGGGCACCGTCGACCGCTTCCTCTCCTACGCGGGCACCGACGGCGAGGGCGGCGTGAGCACCGCCTCCGTCCTCCTCGGCGCGGGCGTGTGCCTGTCGCTCATCGCGCAGATCGGCGAGCAGATCGACTACCTGCGGTTCATGCCGCCCAAGACGGAGGCGAACAAGCGGAGCTGGTGGACGGCCGTGGTCATGGCCGGTCCGGGCTGGGTGGTGCTCGGCGCCCTGAAGCAGGCCATCGGCGTCTTCCTGGCCGTCTACATCCTGGCCGAGGCCGGGCCGGCCGCGGCACCCGAGCCGATCCGGCAGTTCCAGGGCGCCTTCGACGCGATGATGCCGTCCTGGATGGTGGTGCCGCTGGCCGTGGCTCTCGTCGTGATCAGCCAGATCAAGATCAATGTGACCAACGCGTACTCCGGCTCTCTCGCCTGGACCAACTCCTGCACGCGGGTGACCCGGCGCTACCCCGGCCGCATGGTGTTCGTCGTGGTCAATCTGGCCATCGCGCTCACTCTGATGGAGGCCGACATGTTCAGCGTCCTCAACAGCGTCCTCGGGTTCTACTCGAACTGCGCCATCGCCTGGGTGGTCACCGTCGCCACCGACATCCTGGTCAACAAGTACGTCCTGAAGCTCTCCCCGCACGCGCCCGAGTTCCGCCGGGGCATGCTGTACGCCGTCAACCCGGTCGGCGTGGTGTCCTTCGTCGCCGCCTCGGGTCTGTCCATCGCCATGTACTTCCACCTGCTCGGTGACGCCCTCCAGCCGTACTCCCCCGTGGCCGCGGCCCTGATCGCCTTCGTCCTCACCCCGCTGATGGCGATCGTCACCAAGGGCCGGTACTACCTGCGCCGCGACGACGACGGCATCGCCGAGCCGCTGCTGGACGCGGACGGCAACCCCAGCGCCCTCACCTACGACTGCCACGTCTGCCGCCGGTCCTACGAGCGCCCCGACCTCACCGCCTGCGTGGCGCACGACGCGGTGGTGTGCTCCCTGTGCCTGAGCACGGACAAGGCCGGCGTCCACGTCCTGCCGGCTCCCGCGTAGCCCACACGACCGGGGTGGGCGGGCCGGCGGCACGGACACCCGCTCGGCCCGCCCCGGCGCATGCCCGTCCAGGACGTGCGCGGGATCGACATGCTGCCGGACGGCCCGGCTAGCACACTGGGGCCATGGGCGACCACCATCCGCCGGAGACAGTGACGCGCCGGCTTCCGCTCACCCCCCGCAGCGCCGCGTCGGCTCGGCGGTTCGTACGAGCCGCCTTGCCCGGCGTCCCCCCGGAGCTGGCCGACACGACCGAACTCCTGGCCGGCGAGCTGGTCACCAACGCCGTCCTGCACGCGCGCACCGAGGTGGACGTGGCGGTCTCCGTCCGCGACGGCAGGATCCGGGTGGCGGTCAGTGACGAACGGCCACACCTCGGCCCGGTTCCCCACCCCTGGTCCCCCTGTGCCGGTGCCGGGCAGGGCCTGGCCCTGGTGGAGCTCCTGGCGTCCCGCCACGGCGTCGACACCGACGAGCGGCGCAAGACGGTGTGGTTCGAACTCTCGCCCGACGGACCTTCGCCGTCGCCGTCCGGCTGGCGGTCCGGGAAGGCGCCGCGTGCCGCGGACGGGACGGTCACGCTGGCCGACGTGCCCGACGCCCTGTACACGGCGTCCTTGCAGCACCGCCACGCCCTGATGCGCGAACTCGCGCTCGCCGCGCCCGCCGGCGACGGCGGTGACGGCGGCATCGGTGTGCGCCCAAAGGACCTCGCCGCCGCCCACGACGTCAACAACGCGCTCAGCGCCTGGGTGGCCGACGCCATGGACGAGCAGCCGTCCGAGGCGGGCATCCGCTCGCTGTCGCTGCGGGTGCCCTCGGACGCGGTCGCGGCGGTGCGCACCCTGCGTGACGTGCTCGGCCTGGCCGAGGAGGCCGCGCGGGAGGAACGCCTCCTCGCCCTGCCCGCCCTGCCGCGCTGTCTCCTCTTCCAGGAGTGGCTGTTCGACCAGATCACCGGACAGCTCGCCGGCGGTCATCCGACCGCCTGGACGGTCGTGCCCCGCGATCCGGGCACCAGCTCCTCGGAACTGGTGCCGTGGGAACCCGGCCATGTGCGGGCCGGCCGGGTACCGACCATCGCCGCCGACGAGGACAACCGGATCATCGCGGCGAACGGGCCCGCGGCCGACCTCCTCGGCTGGGACACGGACGAGCTCGTCGGGCGGAAGATCACCACCCTGATCCCCGAGCACCTGCGCCGGCGCCACACCGCTGCCTTCTCCTCGCTGCTGCTCACCGGCCGGACCCGCATCGTGGGCAGGAACGTGCCGCTGCCGGCCCTGCACCGGCACGGACACGTCGTCCCCGTCCGCCTGCTCATCCAGACCCAGGAGACGGCCGACGGCCGCACCGTCTTCGTGGCCCAGCTCATTCCCCGGGCGACCGCGGCCGCCGAGGCGCCGGCCGCCCCGGGCGCGAGCGGCCAGTCGGCAGCCCAGCACCCCGACGAGAGGAAGGCGCCGACGCCGACGGAGCGCCGCGCGAGGACGAGCGGTACGGAAGCGGGCATGTCCCCCGTGGAACGGCTCTCCCTGCTGGCGGACGTGGCGGCGGCGCTGAGCGACACCCTGTATCTCGACGCCGGTCTGCGGCACGTCGCACGGCTGCTCACGCGGCGGCTGGCGGACTGGTGCGCGGTGGACCTGTTCACCGACGCCTCCCAGGTCGAACGGGTCTGTCTCGTCCAGCACGATGCCGGCGCGGCGCACCCGGCGGAGTACGAGGGCCCGCTGCCGCCGGTCTCCGAGACCGCGCGCGGCCCGCTGGCGCGTGCGCTGCGCGGCGCGGGGCCGCTGCTGCTCACCGAGGCTCCCCCGGCGAACCAGACCGAGAACGCGCTGGACGCCCACCACCTGGCGCTGTTGCGGCGGCTCGGCACCGGCAGCGCCGTGGTCGCTCCGCTCCGGGCCCGCCAGGAGATCTTCGGCGCGCTGACCCTGGCCCGTTCCCGGGAGCGGCGGCCGTTCACGGAGGAGGATCTGTCCCTGATCGAGGACCTGGTCCGCGGCATCGCCCTGGGAATCGACAACGCGCGCCTGTACCAGGCGACCCGGAACATCGCCGAACGCCTCCAGCGCTCGCTGCTGCCCGCGCTGCCCCACGTCGACAACCTGCAACTCGCCGCCCGGTACGCCGCCTCCTCCACCACCGCGCAGGTCGGCGGTGACTGGTACGACAGCTTCGTCCTCCCCAGCGGGGGCACCGCCGTGGTCATCGGCGACGTCACCGGTCACAACCTCGACGCGGCCATCGCCATGAGCCAGCTGCGCAGCATGCTGCGCGGCATCGCGGTCGACCGCCAGGAGCCGCCCGAGATGGTGCTGCGCCGTCTGGACCTGGCCAACCACAGCCTGTACCGGGAGGCGACCGCCACCTGCCTCTACGGGCTCGTCAAGTGCTCCGGCGACGGCGCGTGGGAGCTGACGCACTCGTCCGCCGGCCATCTGCCCCCGCTGCTGACCACCCGCGAGGGGGCCACCCGGTACCTGGAGGGAGGCGCGGGCCTGCTGCTCGGCATGGACCCGGAGATGCCCCGGCGCACGGCCCGGGACCCGCTGCCCGCCGGCTCGACCCTGCTCCTGTACACCGACGGCCTCATCGAGCGCCGTGACGAGTCCCTCGACGACGCCCTGGCCCGGCTGCGCCGGCACACCGCCGCCCTGGCCCGCGCGTCCCTGGACACCTTCTGCGACGAGCTCCTGATCAGGCTGGGCGCCGACAGCGCCGACGACATCGCGGTCCTCGCGCTCCGCCCCGCATCACCGCGCTGACCCGGCCGGCGCGGACCCGCTCCCCCCCGGGCGCGAACGCCCTCTGCCACGGCCGGCGAGACCGGGGCGCGGTCCGGTGGCGTCCCGCGCCGGACGCGCCGGCGGTGCCCGCCCTCACGCCCGTCCGCCTCCCTCGGCCGCCGTGCCCCGCTCGGCGGCCGGCGCCAGGCCGCGGCGGCCCGTGGCGAGGGCGCCGCCAGCACGTCACAGCCGCTCGGGGGGCGACTCCCCCGCGGTCATGTGTTCCAGCACTTCGACCAGCTCCTGACAGGCCCGCTCCACCGAGCGCCGGGTGTTGCGCTGCTCGGTGATCACGGCCGACAGCAGGAGGGCGGTCAGCGCCATCGTCCCGTTGAACGCCTGGAGCTTCACCATGACCTCGACGTCACTCAGGCGTTCGAACGAGCCGACCCGGTCCGTGGCGGCGACGGTGGCCGCGACGGAGGCGGCCAGGGCACACAGCATGCTGCCCGGGAGCTGGAAACTCAGGGCCGCCCACACCAGCAGGGGATACACCAGGAACAGCAGGCTCATGGAGCTGTGCGTGGCCAGCGGCACCAGCGCGCAGGCGATCAGGGCGAGCACCGCGGCCTGCGCCCAGCGCACCCCCCGGGACGGCAGACGCGCCCGGGGCAGCAAGAGCAGCAGCGGGGTGAGGATGACGACTCCCATGGCGTCGCCCACCCACCAGGCCAGCCAGACGGGCCAGAAGCCGTGCGCGGCCAGCTTGCCCGTCAGCACCAGGGAGCCGGCCCCGATGGTCGCGCTGACCAGCATGCCGGTCAGCGCGCCCAGGAAGACCAGGGCGAAACCGTCGCGCAGCCGGCTGAGGTCGGTGCGGAAGCCCACCCTGCGCAGCATGAGGCAGGCGCACACGGGTGCGGCGGTGTTCCCGAACAGGGTGGCGACGACGGCGGGCTCCACGGGGGCGATGGACATGATCACCAGCAGAGCGCCGAGCGTGATGCCGGGGACGCAGCGCATCCCGAAGAGCAGCAGGCAGGCCACCGCGACGCCGGTGGGCGGCCAGATGGGGGTGACGACCGCCTCCTCCACGGTGAGCTGCCGCACCAGCCCCAGCCGCCCCGCCGCGTAGTAGCAGCCGGCGACGGCCAGAGTCTGCGCGGCGAGGGCGACTGGCCGGGGCCAAGCACGGATACCCACCACAGCAGCCATCAGACACCGGCGCCGCCGGGTCGGCGAGGCGGGGCCGGGCCGGGACCCGCCCTATGGCTGAACGTCCCGCCCGTCGTGTCCCACGACCATGACCGCGGCGTCGTCCTCGTGCCCCACCCGCTCGGCGTTCTTGATCACGGCGGCGGCCAGCGACGTCGCCTCCATGCCCGCGACCGCCGCGATGCCGGCCAGCCGTACGACCTGGTCGAGCCCTTCGTCGACGTTCATCGACGGGCCCTCCACCACTCCGTCGGTGAGCAGGACGAACACGCCGCCCGTGGTGAGCCGGTACCGGGTCACCGGGTATTCCGCCCCCTCCAGGACGCCAAGCGGCGGCCCTCCCTCGTCCTCGGAGACGCCGGACTTGCCGTCGGCGGTCGCCCACACGCAGGGGACGTGCCCGGCCCGTGCGCTCTCCAGTGATCCGGTGGACGGGTTCAGCCGCATGAAGGTGCAGGTGGCGAAGAGGTCGGCGCCCAGCGACAGCAGGAGGTCGTTGGTACGGGCGAGCAGTTCCCCCGGCTCGCTCGTGACGGAGGCGAGCGCCCGCAGCCCGACGCGCACCTGCCCCATGAACGCAGCCGCGTCTATGGTGTGGCCCTGGACGTCCCCGACGGAGAGCCCGATGCAGCCGTCCGGCAGCCTGAAGGCGTCGTACCAGTCGCCGCCCACATTGAGTCCGGAGTAGGCGGGCGAGTACCGCACGGCCAGGTGGATGCCGGGAACGGTGGGCATGTCCGCCGGGAGCATGTCGCGCTGGAGCGCGATGGCCAGTTCCACCCGGGACCGCTGCAGCTCCGCCAGCCGGCGCGCCTGGGCGGTCAGCGACCCGAGCCTGGCCAGCAGCTCGTCGCCGTCGTCCGTCGGGCGCTTGCGGGACATCGAACGCTCCGGGGGCCGGAAGCCCTTTCTGTGACATATCCATGCATGAGACTTTTGTCTGATCATAGCGGCACGACGGCGGGGGTCAGCGGGGAAGCGCCCCCGGAGACCGGCCCCACGCCAGCGCGTAGCGGCACGACGGCCGGTCTCCGCGCCACTGACCCGAGCCCTGTGCTATCGTGGATGACGTTGCAGTTGTGGTACCCATACTTTGTGCGCCTGACGGGATGTAACCATCAGGCGCATTCTTGTTTTCCGGAGCACTCCGGGTGGGGACATTGTTGCGGCCGGGTTTCGCAGGTGCGGAACCGCGATCACTTCCCCACGCAGAGGAGAAAGACATGGCTACCGGAACCGTCAAGTGGTTCAACTCGGAAAAGGGCTTCGGCTTCATCCAGCAGGACGGCGGCGGCGCCGACGTCTTCGCCCACTACTCGAACATCGCCACCTCCGGCTTCCGTGAGCTCCAGGAGGGCCAGCGGGTCTCCTTCGACGTCACGCAGGGCCAGAAGGGCCCGCAGGCGGAGAACATCGTCCCGGCCTGATCCGGCGTTCACCAGGGCGGACCGTTTCACGGCCGCCCGGCGGCAGGGCCCGCGCCTTCCCGGCGCGGGCCCTGCCGCGTTCGCGCGCCCCGGGGCGGGCTCAGCAGCCGCCGCAGTTGTAGTAGAGGACGTCCCAGTGATTGCCCTCGTCCGCGTAGATGTTGCCGGATCCGGAGCGCCACTGCGGAGCTCCGTCACCGCGGACGCCTATGTAGGTGAAATTGTTCTTGATGTAATTCCCGAGACAGGTGTACTTGCTGTAGTCGAGCTTGTAGCCGTTCCAGTGCGAGTACGTTCCCGAGGCGTGGCCGGTCTCGGTGCCGCCGGTGATGTTCAGGGCGCATCCGCTGGCCCGCTTGAGCGTCTGGGCGCCCTGCGCGGTCGCCAGGTTGAGCTGCTCGAAGGACGTACAGGTCGGGGTGTTGCGGTCGGAGCAGTTACCGGAGGACGACCAGGTGATGCCGGCCTCCCGGAACATCGAGGTGGCGGTGGCATGGCTGATCTTGGTGACGGCGAACGCGTCGCCGGCGCCGCCGACCACGAGGGCGCCGGGAGCGATGACGAGAGCGAGAGCGGTCAGGATCGATCTGATCCGCCCGCCTTGCGGAACCGTCCGGGTCTTCATGACGGAAACCTCCCTGCGATGAGCCGGACACGTCTTGGGGCGACCGTGCAGGTGGTGCAGGGAGAGAGTGCCCGATGCCCGGGTACGTCTTCCAGGGGGCGAAACGGACGTCATCGCCGGCGGCGCCCTCGCGCGTGTTCCGCGCCGTCCGCGTCCCGCCCCCAGACGGCACCCGGTCCGCTCCCCCGGGCCCGCGTCACCCTCGCGCCACTGTGCACAGTTGGCCGGAAAACGTTCCCCCGTGCGTGGTGATCATCCGCAGGGGGAATGTTCCACGATCGGCCCCACCCCCCATCGCGCGCCCCGGCCGTCGGAAAGCGCACGTCATGCCTGCTGACGGGACGTCAATTCTCTTAGCACATAGATGAGTCGCAGCGATGCCTTCACGACGAAATAGGGTCCCTCGCAGTCTCAGCGCCCCGTCAGATCACGTCGCTCGTCTGGGTGGCTAGCATGTGCCAGTACTGGCCCGGAAGATCGCCATCCTCTTGGTGGTCCTTCTCCGGCCTCCGGCCGTCCCCCCCGGCGGCCGGCCGTTTCTCCTGTTCTCAAGGACCGAGGGACCACGAATGTCAGTGCCCCCACCGCCCAGTCAGCACCGGTCGGCGAAGGCGCGCCCCGCCTCGCCGGCCCTGCCGGTGATCGTGCTGGTGGTGAGCGCCGCGGCGGCCGGGGCCGCGGTCGCGGCGGCGCCCGCCGCGGCCCGGACCTGGTCGCTGGTCTCCGCTCTGGCCGCCTGGCTCTGCGTCGCCGTCACCGTCGCCGTCAGCGCCCTGCTGATCCGGCGGTCCCGGCGTGCCGCCGCCGCCCGGGACTCCGAACTCGCCCGGCTCAAGGCGCAGATGGCACAGCAGTCGGCGGAAGCCGCGCATCTGGTGAACGTCACCCTGCCGGCCGCGGCGAAGCGGCTGCGGGAGGGAGCGAGCGCCGACGACACCCTCGCGGGCGTGACACCGCCCTCCGAGCCCTCGCTCCGCCAGGTCCTGGACTCCTTCACCCGCCTCCTGGAGGAGGCCGTCCGGGACGCGGCGGCGCTCGACGCCGAACGGCGCCATGCACGGCAGGAGCTGGAGCGGGCCGCGGGCCAGCTGGAGCGGCTCACCCACGAGACCCTGCCCATGGCCGTGTCGAGGCTGCGGGAGGGCAGCTCCGCCGACACCGTCCTCGCCGAGCTCGAATGGCCGGACATCCCCCTGCTGCGGATCCCCGCCGAATCGTTCGTCCGGGAGCTGGCCCGCAGCGAACGGCGCGCCGCCGCCGCGCAGGGCGCCTCGGCGAAAGCCCTCAGCCGCGTGCAGGCGAAGGCGGTCAGCATGCTCGCCGACCTGCGGGAGATGCAGGAGCGGCACGGCGAGGAGGTCTTCGGCGACCTGCTCAGGCTGGACCACAGCACCTCGCAGCTGGGCCTCATGACGGACCGGCTGGCGCTGCTCATGGGCGGCCGTTCCAGCCGGGCGTGGAACAAGCCGATCGTGATGGAGAGCATCCTGCGGGGCGCCGTCGGCCGGATCGCCGCGTACCAGCGGGTGCGCCTGCACTGCGCCACGAACGCCGCCGTCTCCGGTTTCGCGGCCGAGGGCGTCATGCATCTGCTCGCCGAGCTGATGGACAACGCCGCCAACTTCTCGCCGCCCATCGACGAGGTCCATGTGTACGTCGAGGAGCGCAGCGCCGGCATCGTCGTCACCATCGAGGACAGCGGCCTGAAAATGGCCGACGCCGCGATGCGCCACGCCGAGGAGGCGGTGGCCGGACGCATGACGGACCTCGCCTCCCTCCAGGGCACACGCCTGGGCCTCGCCGTGGTCGGGCGGCTGGCCGTCAAGTACGGCATCGGCGTCAGCTACCGGCCGTCGTCGCGCGGCGGCACCGGTGTGGTCGTCCTGCTGCCCCCGCAACTGCTCGCCCAGCAGCGCGGCCCCGCGCCGCAGGAGGCCCCGCGGCGGCCGGACGTCGCCGCGGCGCCCACCCCCGGGCCCGTACCGGCCGAGCTGCCCGGCTCCCCCGCCCCGTCCGGCACCACGCCGCCGCTCGGGATACGGGCGGACCTTCCCGAGCAGACCACGCACGAGCGTCCGCAGACCGCCACCCCGAACGGTCTGCCCGTCCGGACGCCCGGCCGGACCATGGCGGAGGCGGAACGCGAACGCGAGCAGCGCCGGGCCGCCCCCGCGCCGGACGGCACCCGGACGGCCGAGCGCCCCGGGGCGCGCGACGCGGGGTCGCGCTTCGGCGCCTTCCACCGCGGCCGCCGGTCCGGGAGCCGTACGGCCGGGCCCGAGGCCCGGCCCGAGGCGGAGCCGCCGTCCGCCCCGTAGGCCACCGTCCTTCGTACGGCGCGGGGCCCTGGAGCCCACCTTCCCCCTTGAGTACGTCAGATTGGAGGAACGGGCCGGTGACCGGGCAGCCGGGCACCACCGTCCCATCACCCACCATGCAGACCACCGACAACAGCCTCACCTGGCTCCTGCAAAATCTCCTGGAGCGCACGCCCGGCACCCGCCACGCCCTGGTCCTGTCCCGGGACGGCCTGAAACTGTGCTGGACCGAACACCTGACGCTGGACCAGGCCGACCAGCTCGCAGCGATCTGCTCGGGCATCCAGGCCCTCGCCCAGGGCGCGTCCGTCGAGTTCGGCGACGGCACCGGCGGCGTCCGCCACTCCATGACCGAGTTCCACGGGGGCCTGCTGTTCATCGTGGAGGCCGGCGAGGGGGCGCACCTGGCCGTCGTCGCCGAGGAGAACGCCGACCCGGGCGTGGTGGGCCACCAGATGACCGAGCTGGTCGAGCAGATCGGCGAGCATCTGCGGGCCGAGCCCCGCAAGCCCGTCCACGGGAGTGCCTCGTCGTGATGCGCAAGCCCGTGGACACCGGTGACCCCGACCGGCTCTACACGGTCACGGGCGGACGCAGCCGTGCCGACGACGCCTTCGACCTGGTCACCCTGGTGGTCAGTGAGTGCGAGCCCGCCGCCGGAATGCAGTCGGAGCACGCGCGGATCCTCGACCTGTGCCGGCATCCGACGGCCGTGGTGGAGATCGCGGCTGAACTGAGGCTGCCGATCACGGTGGTGCGGATCCTGCTCGGCGACCTCCTCGCCATGGGCCGCATCACCGCCCGCCACCCGCGCGCGGCGCAGTCCGTCGCCTCGCTCCCCGACTCCGCCCTTCTCAAGGAGGTGCTCCATGGGCTCCGCAACCTCTGAGCTGCCCGTCCGCCGCACGCCCCTGGCCGATGCCGCGGAAACCGGTCTGAAGATAGTCATCGTGGGCGGGTTCGGAGTCGGCAAGACCACCCTGGTCCGCTCGGTCAGCGAGATACGGCCGCTCAACACCGAAGAGGTGATGACGCAGGCCGGGGTCGGCGTCGACGAGACCCGCGGAGTGGCGGCGAAGACCACCACGACCGTGGCGTTCGACTTCGGGCGGATCAGCCTCAACGAGCGTATGGTGCTCTACTTGTTCGGCGCGCCCGGCCAGGAGCGTTTCTGGTTCCTGTGGGACCGGCTGTTCTCCGGCACGCTGGGCGCGGTCGTCCTGGTGGACACCCGCCGGATGGACGACTCGTGGTACGCGATAGACCGGCTGGAACACCACAAGACGCCGTTCGTCGTGGCCGTCAACCGGTTCGACGACGACACCCACCGCTACTCCCTGGACGAGATCCGCCAGGCGCTCGCCCTGCCCGCGCACGTGCCGATGATCGACTGCGACGCTCGGGTGCGGCAGTCCGGGAAGGACGTGCTGATCACTCTCGTGAACCACCTCTACGAACGGGCCATGGCCCAGGAGGCGACCCTGTGACCGACACCGGATCCTCCGCCGCCGGCGCCGCCCCGGCGGGCTGCCCGGCGCACACCGGCGCGGTGCGCCTGGGCGGGCTGGAGTACCAGCAGACCCCCTCCCAGCTCTACCGCGCGCTGCGCCGGGAGCACGGTGCGGTCGCGCCCGTGCTCCTCGACGGGGACATCCCGGCGTGGCTGGTCCTCGGCTACTCCGAGCTCACCTATGTGACCAGCCACGACGAGCTGTTCGCGCGTGACTCGCGGCGCTGGAACCAGTGGGAGAACATCCCCGCGGACTGGCCGCTGCTGCCGTTCGTCGGCTACCAGCCGTCGGTGCTGTTCACCGAGGGCGAGGAGCACCGCCGGCGGGCCGGGGTGATCACGCAGGCGCTGGAGGGCGTCGACCAGTTCGAACTGGCCCGCGACTGCGAGCAGATCGCCGACCGGCTCATCGCCTCGTTCGCCGGGAGCGGTGAGGCGGAGCTGATGAGCGCCTACGCGCACGCCCTGCCGATGCGCGCGGTGGTCCAGATGTGCGGGATGCCGCACTCCGGGACGGACACCCAGCAGCTCGTGGACGATCTGCGGATCTCCCTGGACGCGGCGGAGGGCGACGACCCGGTGGCCGCCTACGCGCGGGTCGCGGAGCGGATCCACCAGCTGGTGAAGGAGAAGCGGGAGCGTCCCGGCCCGGACATCACCTCGCGGATGCTGCTGCATCCGGCGGGGCTGGCCGACGAGGAGATCGTGCAGGACCTGATCTCCGTGATCGCCGCCGCCCAGCAGCCCACGGCCAACTGGATCTGCAACACGCTGCGGCTGCTGCTCACCGACGAGCGGTTCGCGCTGAACGTCTCCGGCGGCCGGCTCAGCGTCGGAGAGGCGCTGAACGAGGTGCTGTGGCTGGACACTCCGACGCAGAACTTCATCGGCCGCTGGGCCGTGCGCGACACCCAGCTCGGCGGGCGGCTGATCCGGGCGGGCGACTGCCTGGTGCTGGGGCTGGCCGCGGCCAACACCGACCCGCAGATCTGGCCGGAGTCGCACGTCGGCGCGGAGAACTCCGCGCACCTGTCGTTCAGCAACGGGGAGCACCGCTGCCCCTACCCCGCCCCGCTGCTGGCCGACGTCATGGCCCGTACGGCGGTGGAGACGCTGCTGGAACGGCTGCCCGACCTGGTCCTCGCGGTGGAGCCGGAGCGGCTGACCTGGCGTCCGTCGATCTGGATGCGCGGCCTGACCTCGCTGCCGGTGCGGTTCACTCCCGTGGTGCAGTGACCTGCCGGGCCGCGTGCCGGGCCGCGCGGCCCGGCACGCGGCCGGTTCAGGGGGCGACGGGGGTGAACCGTACGGGCAGGGACTGCGGTCCGCGCGTGAAGACGCCCTGCTCGGCGGGTTCGAAGCCGTCGGCGAGCCGTAGGTCGGGCATGGCGTCCAGCAGCTGGCCGACGCCGATCTCGACCTCGGCCTTGGCCAGCAGGGCACCCACGCAGAAGTGCCGGCCGAGCGCGAAGGCGAGGTGGCCGGCGGCGGCGGAGAACGCGGTCGTGGTGGTCAGGTCCTCACGGAAGATGTCGAACCGGTCGGGGTCGCGGTACCGGTTCTCGTCCCGGTTGGCCGCGCCGATCAGGCAGGTGACGGTGGCCCCGGCGGGGATGGTGCCGCCGCTGAGGGCGACCTCGGTGGCGGACTGCCGCATGATCATGTGGACGGGGGGCGTGTAGCGGAGCGTCTCGGCGAAGGCACGGGCGATCAGGCCGCGGTCCTCCCGTACGGCCGCCAGCTGCTCGGGGTGGCGCAGCAGGTTGGCGAAGATGCCGGCGATCGCCTTGTCGGTGGTCTCGCCGCCCGCCGCGAGCAGCAGACTGCAAAAGGACTTGATGTCCTCGTCGCTCATCCGCACCCCGTCCACCTCGGCGGCGCACAGCGTCGACAGCAGGTCGTCGCCCGGCTTCTCGCGGCGTTCCCGGATGATGGGGATCATGTACTCGGCGAACTCCACGCGGGTCCGCTCGCCCGCGGCCGCCACCTCCGGGTCGCCCGACAGGTTGCCGAGGAAGGCGATGACCGACGTGTACCACCGGTGGAACCTCGCGTGGTCGGCCTTGTCCAGGCCCAGCATGTCCGCGATGACGTTGACCGGGAAGCGGGTGGCGTAGTCGGTCACCAGGTCGGCGGAGCCGGTGTGCCGGAACGCGTCGATCAGCTCACGGGAGTTGCGCTCGATGACGGGCAGGAACTTCTCCTGTAGGTCGCTGCCGCGGAAGGCGGGGGCGACCAGTGCGCGCCGCACGGCGTGTTCCCGGCCACTGAGCTGGAGGATCGTCTTCCCGTGGACGGGTTCTATCTGCCAGTCGTAGTTGTCGGTGGTGAACTCGCCGTTTTTGTCCTTGAAGACGCGCTCCACGTCCTCGTAACGCGAGATGATGTAGCTCTGGGTGGCCTCGTGCCAGATGAGGGGCGCGGTGTCGCGCATCACGCGATAGGCGGGGTAGGGGTCCGCGGCGAACTCGGGAGAGAGGATGTCGGGGACCTGCTGCGCGGTGGACATGGAGCTCCCTGTGGTCTGTTGCGGGGTACCGCACAAGGTTATGGATCACCCCCTTGGCCGGAACAGGCGCCTGCTGGCCGACTGGTGACCGAGGGGCGGCAGTTGGCCGAAAACCGCCCCTCGGTGGGAGGTCCGGACGGCGCTATGGCTTGATTCCCACCCCGGCCCACAGGCTCACTTCGGCGTCCGTGGGCTGCTCCGTCGTGTCCGCCCCGGCCGGATCGGGACGCCAGCGGTGGCCGACCTCGATGCCCGGCTCCAGCAGGTCGAGCCCGTCGAAGAAGCGGGCCACCTCCGCCTTGGAGCGCAGTTGCATACCGGTTCCGGAGCGGATGTAGATCTCCTTGATCCGGGCCACGGTCTCCGGGTCGAAGTCGGGCGTGCCATGGCTGAGGGCCAGGGCGCTGCCGGGGGGCAGGTCCGCGAGCAGGCGGGCGACGATGCCGTACGGGTCCGCGGCGTCGGTGACGAAGTGCAGGACGGCGTTGAGGGACAGGGCCACCGGGCGGCTCAGGTCCAGGACACCGGTGGCGGTGACCCGGTCGAGCAGGGTGCCGGGATCGGTGACGTCGGCCTCGACGTACGCGGTGCGGCCCTCGGGGGTGTTGCGCATGAGGCGCTCGGCGTACTTCAGGACCAGCGGGTCGTTGTCGACGTACACGACCCTCGCCCGTGGCAGGACCGACTGGGCCACCTGGTGGAGGTTGGGCTCGGTGGGGATGCCGGTGCCGATGTCGAGCCACTGGCCGATGCCGTGTTCCTGGGCCAGGACCCGGGTGGCCCGGTGCATGAAGGCGCGGTTCTCGCGGGCGCACACGAAGACGCCGGGCCAGGTGAAGGCGACCGTCTCGGCGGCCTGTTCATCGACCTCGAAGTGGTCCTTGCCGCCGAGGTAGTAGTCGTACATGCGGGCCGAGTGGGGCTTGCCGGTGTCGATGTCCCGCAGGGCGTCGTCGGTCATTCTGTCCTCTGTCGTCGGCACGTGGACGGTTCGGGGTGATGCTGCTCGTGTGCTTTGCTCAGGGGGCCGGGTGAGCGGTGGTCAGATGGTCCGCCAGTCCCTTCTTGACGCCGGTGACGAAGGCGGTCATCTCCTCCGCCGTGTAGATCAGGGCGGGACCGGCGGGGTCGGTGGACTGACGGAAGGCCACCCGCCCGTCGGCGAGCCTCTTGACTTCCACGCACTGCCCGCCGTTGGGGCCGCTCCAGGGGCGTTCCCAGCCCTGCTCCCCGAGCTGCGAGGCGGGCATGCCGCTGTACGCGCCGCCAGGGGCGGTGGTCATGAGTACTCCTTGCGCATCCGGTGCAACAGCGCCTTGCTGGTCTCGTCGGAGGTGCGCAGCGACATCCGGCTGTGCGCCTCGAGGTGGGCGGCCACGTCGGATCGCTGGTCCAGGTACACGGAGGCGGAGAGGATCTCGCTGTAGACGATGTCCGGCAGTTCCGGCTCGGCGAAGCGGAAGCAGGTGAACGGGGCGCCGGCTCCGGCGTGGGGTCCGGCCGCGAAGGGCACGACGTCGACGCTGACGTGGTCCAGCTCGATGGCCTCCAGCAGCCGGTCGATCTGCTCGCGCATCACCTCCGGGCCGCCCACCGGCCGGTGCAGTACGGCCTCCTCCATCACCACCCACAGCGTGGGCGGGTCGGGTTTGTCCAGCAATCGCTGGCGGCGCAGGCGCATTTCGACCCGCCGCTCCAGGTCGGCCTCGCTGTCGCCGGGGAAGCCGGCCCGCAGCACGGCGCGGGCGTATTGCGGGGTCTGGAGCAGCCCCGTGACGTACTGGGGTTCGTAGGCGCGCAGCACCGTGGCGTCGGTCTCCAGGCTCACGTAGGCGGTGAACCAGGAGGGCACGACATCCCGGTAGGCGTGCCACCAGCCGGGCTGGTTGGCCTGCTCGGCCAGGGCGAGGAACTCGTCGGTCTCGCGGCGCCCGACGCCGTAGGTCTGCAACAGCTTCTCGACGTAGACGATCCTCAGCGCGACCTCCGCCTTCTCCAGGCGGCGGATGGTGAGCGGTTTCACGCGCAGTGCCCTGGCGGCGTCCTCCAGGGACACGCCGGCGTCGCAGCGCAGTTCCTTCAGCCGCTTGCCCAGGATCATACGGAGAACGGTGGGCGCGGGAGCGCCGCCCGACCGGGGCTCGCTCACGGGCTCACCTCCTGATGCTCACGGGACCGAGACTGCCAGGGGGTTGATGGTGACATACACACGCGCGGATACCGACTCGCTGAAATTATCAAAGAGTTGGCCGCAGCGTGAATGGCCCGGAACATGATCACTCACGTCAGCACGCCGCGCAGCGGACCGTCCGGGAACTGTTCCCCGACGGCTTCCATGACCTGTCGACCACCACCTTCCTGTTCTTCGTCGTCGAGGTACCGCCGTCGGCGGCGGGCTCGGACGGCTGGGGCTGTCCGAGGGCGCGCAGGGCATCCCGAGCAGGCCGCCGCGCATGCCCGCCGCGGTGGCGGGTACGACCCCTCCCGTACGGGAGGTAATGAAAGAGGCCGAAGAGCGAGGGGTGTCGGAAGTGATTCGCAAGTTGCAGGCGGTCGCGTTGGACTGCGCCGATCCGGTACGGCTCGCCGAGTTCTACGCGGACCTGCTCGGCGGCCGGGTGGTCGCGGACTCGGAGGATCCCGACTGGGTCGAGGTGCACGGGTTCGAGGGGACGCCGCTGGCCTGCCAGCGGGTGGACGGCTACCGGCCGCCCGAATGGCCCGGCCAGGAGCGCCCGCAGCAGCTCCACCTGGACTTCGACGTGGACGATCTCGACGGAGAGGAGAAGCGGGCGCTCGCCCTCGGTGCGACCGTGCTGGAACGGACGGACCAGCTCCGTCCGGAGGCCAACTGGCGGATCTACGCGGACCCGGCCGGCCATCCGTTCTGCCTCTGCCTGCACTGAGTCCATCGGGCCCGCTGTCCTGGCTCACGGCCGACGCCTTCCGCGGCGGCGTCGCCGGCGCCGCGATCCGGCCCCGGTCCCGTCCACGGTCCGCCGGACAGGCTCCCACCGGGCGAGTGCCCGGGCCCGGCCCGCGGGCATCAGCGCTCCGCGGAACCCGCCTGGTCTCTTCGCGCGTTGTTGTACAGGCGCATCAGGTGTTTGGCCACGGGGCACCGCGCCGCGTCGGCATGGCACTGGCGGCACGTCCGCATATGGTGCTCGTATGCCGTGCGAGCTTCTTCCAGGGCATCGTTGTGCGAAGGCATGGACTCTCCGGGTGAGACGTGGGTCGACTGAGCCTCTGATGTAGTTGCATGGCCCACCCGGTAGACAAGATGATCATGTTACTGGCGGTACTGGAAAGTCGCGCCGAGCCGGCCTCCAGCGCACCGGCCCTCGCGTCGCCCGCGCCGCCCCGGGCACCGGTGGCGGGGGCACGGGCGGGCCGCACGCGCCCGCGTCCGCACGGTCCCCGGCGAGCCGGGCCCCGGCCCCGCGTCCCGGGCCACCGGACACCCACCGAAGCGAACAAGCGCTGGACGCTCGAACATCCCGGAGACAATCGCCAGGCCGCGCCACCTCTTCCGGCGCATAGAAATATCCACCAGCATGAGGGGCCCTGAACGGGCGGCTCTCTCCCGTACGGCCCCTCGGGGCTGTCGGGTCACGTCCGTGCGTGGACCCGTTCCGGCGAAGCCGATCGTGCTGGGGGTAGGACATGCAGCGCTGCGTGGGGAAACAGGCCATCGAGTGGCTCGCCGCGGCCGCCACCGACCCCGGCCGGTGCAAACGGGAGTGGGACCAGGGCATGGGAACGGCACTGCTGCCGGCGGGGCGGTTCTGGGACGTGCTCAGCGTGCCCGAACGTCTGGGGATGTGCGCCCTGGACCTGCTCCGGCGCGACCTGCTGGAGGCGCCCGCGCCGACCCTGGTGGACTGCGCGGCCGGCCGAGTCGGGTTCTTCCTGCCGCCCGATCCGGGCAGCGAATGGACCGGGTCCGGGGTGCGCCGCGTCGGCCGGGGATCGTGGGTGGCGGTCCCGCCGCCCTACCGGGCCGCCGGGCGCCTGGGCTGGCTGGTCCCGCCCGACGGGACGGGCGTCCTGCACGACCCCGGCGCGGTCGAACTGGCCCTGCGCGAGGCCACCGGTCTCCTGGCCGTCCTGGCGCCCGTCAGCCGTCAGTAGAAGCCGCGGGAAGCGGCGGCACTCGCTGCCGGGGCCCGGACACCGCCGCGCGCCGGATCCCCCTGAGGCCGTGTGGAGCGGTACCCGGGGGGCGAACGGGGTCACGGTCGGGCGTGGCGCCCCCGGGCGGGCGGGGCCGGTCACGGCCAGGGGATCTCCGTGGAGGCGAGATACGCGATCCCCCGCTCCCGCCAGAGCCGGCCGTGGCGGGCCAGGCGGGTCCGGTGGTCCGCCCACTCCGCCGGCCGGCCCGTCCACGCGGTCTCCGCCACGGACGCCAGACGCGGCAGCAGCAAGGTGGTCAGGTCGTCGAACCCTCCGAGCGACTCCCCGAAGAGGGTCGCCTCGACTCCGGCGATCCACTCGTCGCCGATCCCGTGGGAGGCCGGGTCCCACAGGGCGGTGTGCCGTATCCCGCGCGGCCGGTAGGTGGCGAACCCGAGGCGGGCGGCCTGCGCGGCCTGGTGGGGCGGCGCCGCCTCCGGGGGGTAGGGGCGGTCCAGGTAGAGGTGGGACTGCGGGGACAGCAGCAGGCGTCCGCCTCCCTCGACGACACGGGCGGCGTCGTGGTCGGCGGGGGCGAAGAAGCGCTTGAGGGCCCGGCCGAACTCCAGGGTGTGGCCCGCCGCGAGCAGTTCGGGCCGGCGGGCGAGCTCCTCCTCCGTGTCGGGCAGGTCCATCATCGGCACGTCCACCCAGAACTGGGCGATGTCGTCCGCGGTGATCCCGGCGCGGGAGGACTCCTGCCAGGCCAGCGGCCGCTTCCCCGACGCCCGCACCAGGGCGCGCAGTTCGCGAACCGCGAGGGCGAAGCTGCCCGCGGTCATCCCGACGGCCTCGTCGCCGCCGATGTGGACGAAGGGGCCGGTGGTCAGCCGGCACACCTCGGCGAGGATCGCGGCGACGGCCTCCCGGGTGGGCGGGTCGGCGAGGTCGAGGGGAGGGACGAACGGGAAGCGGCCCGCCAGTCCGTCCGGCACGGGCGCGGGCGGCAGTCCGGGCAGCGCCGCGCGCAGGGCGGCGCAGTGGCCCGGCAGGTCGATCTCGGGGACGAGCGTCACGAAGCGTTCGGCCGCGTACTCCTGCAAGCCGCGGTAGTCCTCGGTGGTGTAGAAGCGGCGCGGCGCGCCGTCGTCCCCCGCGGCGGTGAGCTGCGGGACGGCGGGCAGGTGCAGGCGCCAGCCCTCGTTGTCCGTCAGATGCAGGTGGAGCACGTTCAGCTTGTAGAGAGCCAGCAGGTCGATGACGCGGCGCAGTTCGTCCGGGGTGAGGTAGCCGCGCGCCGGGTCGACCATCAGGCCGCGCCACGCGTAGTGCGGGGCGTCGGTCAGCTCCTGGCACGGGATCGGGCCGGCGGCCGCGGTGAGCAGCTGGACGGCCGTGGTGGCGGCCCGGAACACCCCCTCGGGTGTGGCGGCCCGGCAGGTGATGCCGCGCCCGGTGACCGCGAGGCGGTATGACTCGTCCACCGGGTGCGGCAGGCCGCGCGGGCTGACGCCCACGGGCACGGGGTACGGCGCCGGCGGTGTCTCGTCGAGAGCGAGGTCGAGGGCGGCACAGCCGGCGGCGCCCTCGCCGGTCGCGCCGGGCGGCAGCAGGCGGTCGCCCAGGTGGGGCTCCAGCAGCGCCCGTACCGTGCGGGCGACCGGGGCGAGCCGGCGGTCGGCGGCGCGGATCCGCCAGGGGCCGGTGACGGGCAGTTCCCCGCCGGTCTCGGCCGTCGTCTGCCGCGCGGGCCGGGGAATGGCGGCGTTCATGGTCTCCTCCAGCGGGCCGAAACGGGACCGGTTCCCGGCCCGTGCGCGCGCCGGGAACCGGAGGCCTGGCGTCCTCGTCAGGGTGGCGCCGGGCCTCCGGGCGGCCTGCGGCCTCCGCGGCGGCGGCCTCACCGCCGCCTCTTCCTGCCGGACCGGGGCCGCCTGTACGCTAACACGAAAACCGATCAATGAACGCTTTTCGTGGAGCCGGGGCGGCCGTACCCGCCGTCCCGGCTCCCCCGCGGAAGGAGCAGCCCCCTATGACGCCTTCGACCGAGCCCGGCCTCGTGCTGCCGGACGGCTTCCTCATGGGGGCATCCACCTCCGCCCACCAGGTCGAGGGGAACAACGTCTCCAGCGACTGGTGGGCCCTGGAGAACCGCCCGGGCAGCTTCGTCGCCGAGCGCAGCGGGGACGCGGCCGACAGCTTCCACCGCTGGCCCGAGGACATGGACCTGCTGAGCGAACTCGGCTTCAACGCCTACCGGTTCAGCGTCGAGTGGGCCCGTATCGAACCCGAGCGCGGCCAGGTGTCCCGGGCGGCCGTCGCGCACTACCGCGCCATGGTGAGCGGGGCTCTGGAGCGGGGCCTGACCCCCGTGGTCACGCTGCACCACTTCACCTCACCGCGCTGGTTCAGCGAGCTCGGCGGCTGGGCCTCGCCGGACGCGGCCGAGCTGTTCGCGGCCTACGCGCGGACGGCCACCGAGATCCTGCGCGAGGGCGTCCGCCACGTCGCCACCATCAACGAGCCCAACATGGTCGCGCTGATGCACACCCTGGTCCGCCGGGCCGGCCGCGGCTCCGGCGGCGGCACCGCCGGCTCCCCCGCCGGCGGCCACCAGGACGGCGCTGCGGCCTTCGACCCCGCCGGCGTCGAGCCGGACGCCGAGGTGACCCGGGCGCTGATCCGGGCCCATCGGGCCGCCTCCGCCGCCCTGCGGGAGGCGGGGCTCGGACTGCGGGTGGGGTGGACCGTGGCCAACCAGGTCTACCAGGCCGAGCCGGGAGCCGAGGAGGTGGCCGCCGCGTACGCCCGGCCGCGCGAGGACGTCTTCCTGGAGGCGGCCCGCGAGGACGACTGGATCGGCGTGCAGGCGTACACCCGCCACCTGATCGGCCCCGACGGCCCGCTCCCCGTGCCGGAGGGCGCCGCCACCACCCTGACCGGGTGGGAGGTCTACCCCGAGGCCCTGGGCGAGGCGGTACGGCACACGGCCGGCGTGGTCGGCCCGCACGTCCCCGTGCTGGTCACCGAGAACGGCATCGCCACCGCCGACGACGGCCTGCGCGTCACGTACACGGCGGCCGCGCTGGCGAGCCTGGCGGCGGCCATGCGGGACGGCGTGGACGTACGCGGCTATCTGCACTGGAGCGCCCTGGACAACTACGAGTGGGGTTCCTACCGGCCGAGGTTCGGGCTGATCGCGGTGGACCCGCACACCTTCGCGCGCACGCCCAAGGAGTCCGCTCGCTGGCTGGGCTCCCTGGCCCGCGCCGGACGCATCCCCGAGGACCCGGCCGCCGTACCCGCCGGTGTGTTTCCCGCGGGTTAGGCTGACCGGCATGGCGAAACGGGGCCCGTACGAAAAGGGCGAGGCGAAGCGCGGCGAGATCCTGCACGCGGCGCTGGAGATCTTCGCGGCCGAGGGGTACCGGGGCACCTCGCTGCGCAAGGTGGCCGCTCGGTGCAATCTGAGCCTGCCCGGCCTGATGCACTACTTCGGCTCCAAGGAGGACCTGCTCACCCAGGTGCTGCGGATGCGTGACGAGACCGCCCGGGAGCGGCAGGACGGGCGCACCAGTCCCGAGAGCTACCGGGAGATCATCCGGGAGGGCGCCAAGACCCCCGGTCTGGTGGAGCTGTTCGTGTCCATGGCCGCGGCCGCGAGCGACCCCGGCCACCCGGCGCACGAGCATTTCTCGCAGCGTTATCCGGTGCTGCGGGAACGGGTCGCCGCGTTCGTCCGCAAGCGGATGGACGAGGGACGGATGACGTCCGTGATCCCTCCCGACCGGCTGGCGGTGCTGCTGCTGGCGGTGGCCGACGGCATCCAGTTGCAGTGGCTCATCGACCGGTCGGTGGACATGGAGCAGCCCATCGACGACATCATGCGGCTCCTCGACCCGGCGCGGGAGGACTGACGAGCGCGGGCCGTCCCGGCCGAGGTCTTCGCGCCGTCCGCCGGGGTCGGCCGCCGGGGTCGGCCGCCGGGCGGGTGCCCGGTCTGCCGGGGGGACCTGGCCGGCGTCCGGCGGCCTGGGCCCGGAAGCGGCCGGGAAGGCCCGGGGGACGGGGGCCGGCAGGCCTCCGTCCCCCTGCGCGTGACCCCCGCGTGGGCGCCGCCCGCGTCGTACGGCGGGCGGTTCCGCTCCGCACGCGGCGTCAGGCCGCCGCGGGGATGCCCGCCGCCTGCTGGACGGCCGCCGTCCAGGCCGTCCAGCGCGGGTCGGGTCCCGCCGAGGGCTCCCAGGACATCGCCGTGCAGACATAGCCGACCGCGAGGCCGCTGTCCGGATGGGCCATGCCGAGTTGTCCGCCCGCTCCGGCGTGGCCGAAGGAGCCCTCGCCGAGCAGGGGTTCACCCGGGCGGGGCAGCTCGAAGCCGAGCCCGAAGCGCGACCGGCCGGGCCCGTCGAGCCGGTCCAGGGGCGCGGGCGGGGGCAGGTGATCGGTGTGCGGGGCGCGGGCCCGGTCGACGGTGGCCGCGGACAGCAGCCGTGTGCCGTCCACCGGTCCGATGAGTGCCGCGTAGAGGCGGGACAGGGAGCGTGCGTTGCCGATGCCGCCCGCGGCGGGAAACTCGGCGGCCCTGCCCGCGCGGGTGCCGAACGCCTCGGTGGCGACGGCCAGTTCGGCCGCCGATGCGCGCAGCGCGGTGGCCAGGCGGTCGCCGGGGGCGAGGCCGAGGCCGCCGACCGCCGCCGCGACCTGCCCGGCCGTGGGCGCGGGCCGGACGGCGAACTGCGGGACGAAGCGGTGTTCCTCCCGCCGCGGAAGCCCGATCCACAGGTCCAGCCCCAGCGGACCGGCCACCTCCCGGGCGAGGAACGCGCCGACGCTCACGCCCGACACCCGGCGCACGACCTCGCCGACGAGGTGGCCGTAGGTGAGGGCGTGGTAAAGGAAGGCCGTTCCCGGTTCCCACACCGGCCGCATCGCCGCGAGGGCGGTGACGCGGGCGTCCCAGTCGAGAAGGCCGGGCCCGGTGACGCCCGCGGCCTCGTCGCCGAAGGCCGGCAGCCCCGCCCGGTGGGCGAGCAGGTCGGCCACGGTCGTGCCCTGCTTGCCCGCCGCCGCGAACTGCGGCCAGTACCGCGCGACGGGCGCGTCCAGCTCCCATTGGCCGCGCTCGGCCAGGAGATGGGCGCAGACGGCCACGGCGCCCTTCGAGACGGACATCAGCACGCCGACCGAATCCGGCCCGAACGCCGGTCCGCCCGCCGTGGCCGTGCCCGGGGACCACAGGTCCACGACCAGCCGGCCGTGCTGGTGGACGGCCAGCTGGGCGGCGCCGGGGTCGCCCGCCTGCCCCCGTGCGAAGGCTTCCCGGACCCCTTCCCAGCCGGGCCGCACCCTCCCGGCCACCGTCGCGACCGCGGCCGTCACGCGTCTGTCCCCCGCTCCTCGCCCGCGGCCTCGACGAGCGCGGTCAGTTCGGCCACCCCCTCGGGCGGTACGGGGCTCTGCGGGAACTCGGAGATCACGTCGAGCGGTATCCCCGCGAGGAACTTGCGCATCACCGGATCGTCCATGGCACCCGGCCCCGCGCCCTCGGGCCTGGCGCGGGCGAACCTCTCCGTGAGCAGCGGCCCGCCCACGGGGTGCCGCATCCATTCCGCGAGCGTGTTGCGTCCGCTCAGGCGCAGCCGCGAGGGGTCACCGGCGACGGTCACCTCCGCCGACAGCCGGATGTCCCGTGAGGAGGAGCCCGCCTCGATGCGGTAGACACCGCCCTCGATCCGCCAGCCGGCCTCGCGCGGGCTGTAGTACGCGAGGGCGTCCCGCGCCAGGTCCACCACCACCTCGCGGCTCTCGCCGGGGGCGAGGGTCACGGAGGCGAAGCCGCGCAGCTCCCTCGGCGGCCGGGCGACCGCGGAACCGGCCGGGCCGCCGCTGTAGATCTGGACGATCTCGCGTCCCTCGCGGTCCCCGGTGTTGGTGACGGTCAGCGCCACGGTGAGCGCCGCGCCGCCCTCGCCCCGGGCGGCCACGCGCAGGCCGGAGTAGTCGAACGTGGTGTACGACAGCCCGTGGCCGAAGGGGAAGGCGACCCGCGAGCGGCGGGCGTCGTAGCCGCGGTATCCGACGAAGACGCCTTCGCCGTACCGGACCCGGCCCTCCTCTCCGGGGAAGGAGAGGAAGCTGGGCGTGTCCTCCAGGCGCAGGGGGATGGTCTCGGCCAGCTTGCCGGACGGATTGACCGCTCCGAACAGCACCCGGGCGAGCGCGCCGCCGCCGGCCTGGCCGAGCAGCCAGCCCTCGACCAGGGCGGGCACCGTCTCGTGCCAGGGGGCGGTCCGCACCACGCCGCCGTTGGAGAGCACCACGCAGACGCGGGGGTTGGCGGACCGGACGCGTTCCAGCAGGCGGAGCTGGACGGCCGGCAGGTCGATGTGGTCGCGGTCGAACCCCTCGGACTCGTCCTGGGCGGGGAGCCCGAGGAACAGCACCACGGTGTCGCTCGCGGCGGCGAGCCGGACGGCCTCGTCGGCCAGCGCGTCCTCCGGGGAAGACGCCGCCTCCGCGTCCCGCGGTGTGCCGCCCGGGAGCGGGTAGCCGGGGGCGAAGTCCACCCGGGCGCCGGTGGACAGCTCGCGCAGGAGGTCCAGCGGTGTGTCGAGGCGGGTCGGTGTCACCTGGGAACTGCCGGCGCCCTGGTAGCGCGGGGTGCGGGCCAGTTCGCCGATGACCGCCACGGTGCCGTGGTCGGGGTCGAGGGGCAGCAGCCCGGCGTCGTTCTTGAGGAGTACGACGCACCGGTCCGCGGCCTGCCCGGCGAGACGGTGGTGCTCCTCGGTGCGGACCGGCCGTTCGGCGGGCGTGCCGCTCGCCGCCCGCCGGGCGAAGCGGACGAGCCGGTCCACGGCGGTGTCGAGCACCGACTCGTCGAGGACGCCGGCGGTCACCGCGGCCACGACCTCCCGGTCGGTGCGCCCTCCCGTGCCCGGCATTTGCAGGTCCAGTCCGGCGCGCAGCGCGGCGACCCGGTCGCGCACGGCGCCCCAGTCGGACATGACGAGGCCGTCGAAGCCCCACTCGGTGCGCAGGATGTCGGTGAGCAGGCGGGTGTTCTCCGAGACGGGGACGCCGTTGACGGCGTTGTAGGAGGACATGACGGACCAGGGGCGGTCCCGGCGCACGATGCGTTCGAAGGCCCGCAGGTAGATCTCGCGCAGCGGACGCTCGTCGACGTCGGCGCTGACGCGCATGCGGTCGGTCTCCTGGTTGTTGGCCGCGTAGTGCTTGAGCGCCGCTCCGACGCCCGCCTCTTGCAGGCCGCGGACCATGGCCCCGCCGAGTTCGGCCGTCAGGAGCGGGTCTTCGGAGAAGTACTCGAAGTTGCGCCCGCACAGCGGCGACCGCTTGATGTTGATGCCGGGTCCGAGCACGACGCGTACGCCGTGGGCGCCGGCCTCCGCGGCGATGGCGCCGGCGACCCGGCGGGCGAGCTCCGGGTCCCAGCTGCTGCCGAGCGCCACGGCGGGCGGGAAACAGGTGGCGGGCGCGGCGCTGTGCAGGTCGACCTGGCCGCCGTCCCCGGTCTCCTTCGGCAGCCGCAGTCCGTGCGGCCCGTCCGACAGGGTGACCGCGGGGACGCCGGCGGAGGGAACGGCCGTGGTGACGAAGTCGCCGGCCCCGCTGGTCAGTGACGCCTTGTCGGCGAGGGAGAGCCGGGCCGGCGCCGGGTCACCGGCCGGGGCGGGCGGGGGCTGCTGGGTCATGCGGCGCACCTATCGGGTCTCGGGGGCGGAGGGGTCCGGCCCGACGCCGCGCACCAGGGACGCGGGCCAACGGCTGACAGCCTGTCAGCGGCGGTCGGGCGGGTGCGGGCGTATCGCGTCGGCGGCCGGGTGATCCAAAAACCATACGTTGATCGGTTTTCACTGTCAAGAGTTATTACCTTTCGGTAACCACCCCGGAACACCGGGCGATTCGCCTCCGCGCGACCTATTGACGACCAGAAACCGATCAACTTACGGTTTTCGCGCTCGAGCCGCGCCGCTCCGGGACGGCTCCTGTCCCGCCGCCAGATCTCCTTCCGCCCGCCGACGAAACGAGGAACCGTCATGGTCCCAGCCGGTCGATCCCCCGCCCCGCCACCGGGAAGAGGCGCGCTCGGCACCACCGTCGCGGCCGGGTCCCGTCCCCGCCGCCTGACGGCGCGTACGGGTGTCGCGACCGCGGCGGCCGTCGCCGTCCTGGCCGGGACCGCCGCGACCGCGGCCGCGGACCCCGCGCCACGGCGGTCCGCCGCGCACACCGCCGAGGACGTGCGCTACGTCGCGCTCGGCGACTCCTTCAGCTCCGGCCCCGGCATCCCCGAGCAGACCGACTCCGTCTGCGGGCGCTCGTCGAGCAACTATCCGTCCCTGGTGGCCCGCGCGGTCGGCGCGACGACGTTCACCGATGTGACCTGCGCGGGGGCCGATACCACCCACATGACGAGCGGGCAGGACGCGGCCCCGCCCCAGCTCGACGCGCTGCGCCCCGACACCACCCTGGTCACCCTGGGCGTCGGCGGCAACGACCTCGATCTGGTCGGTGTCATCACCCGCTGTGTGCTCCTGGGGTACCTGGCGCCGCAGGGCTCGCCCTGCAAGCAGAGCTACACCCTCTTCGGCACCGACGAGATCGGCTCGCGCATCAACGCCACGGCGCCGCGGATCGAGGCGGTCCTGAAGGAGATCCACGCGCGGTCCCCGCAGGCGACCGTGCTCCTGGTGGGGTACCCGGCGCTCTTCCCCGACGACGGCACCGCGTGCCGGGAGACGGTCGCGCTCGCGACGGGCGACTTCCCCTGGATCCGGGACAAGGAGAAACAGCTCAACTCGATGCTCGCGCAGCAGGCCGGCGCGCACGGCGCCACCTACGTCGACGCCTACACGCCGTCGGTCGGGCACGACGTGTGCAAGCCCGCGGGCGTGCGCTGGATCGAGCCCGAGGACACCGCGGAGGCCGCCGGGTTCCACCCCAACGCGGCCGGGCACCGGAGTACCGCCGATGCAGTGCTCGCCTCCCTCAGCCGCTGACGCCGGGCTTCCCCGCGCCGCCGTCGGGGTCGAGTCCGAGGCGGCGCAGGAAGTCGCGCACCAGCTCCTCCATCGCCACCGCCTCCGGCTCCAGCAGCCACTGCGTCTGAAGGCCGTCCATCAGCGCCAGCACCTGTGCGGCCATGACCGCCGGATCGCCCCCGGCCGCCGGGCCGCCCTCGGCTTGCAGAGCGGCGACGAGCACCGTCACCTCCTCCCGCAGGATGCGGTAGCGCTCCTTGAAGTAGCGGTGCGCGGGATGCCCGGGGTCGGTGGCCTCGGCGGACAACTTCGTGTACAAAGCGACGAGTCCGGGAGTGGCGCTGTTGCGCGCGACCAGACCGACCAGCCGGCGCAGCCGTTCGCGCGGACCGGGCTCCGGCGTGCCGGGGTGGGCGATGCCGGGGAAGACGGACTGCGCGTCGATCCTGTCGCGGCGCTCCAGCACCTCGATGAGCAGGGACTCCTTGCCCGAAAAGTGGTGCAGCAGCCCGGGGTGGGTCAGCCCCGCGTGTGCGGCGATGTCGCGCAGTGACACCGCGTTGAAGCCGCAGCGGGAGAACAGTTCGGCCGCGGAGTCGAGGATGCGGGCCCGTGTGCGCTCGCCCTTCGACGGGCGGCGCGGGCCGCTCGCGGATCGTTGGCTCACTGCGGCGGCCCCCTCGTTCCCCTCGCGCCGGCTCTTCCGGCGGGCCCGCGCTCCCGGGCGGCGCCCGCCAGAACCTACCAGCCGGCCGATTCAGCCAGCGGAAAACCTACCAAGTGGTTGATTCCGCGGGTAAGCTCACCGCCCATCTCGCCCGGGACGCCCCTCCCCGGCTCTCCAGACGGAGTGAACCTCATGAGCACAAAAGCCCGAAACGGGGCCGTCGCCGCGTGCGTGGCGGCATCCCTCGCCCTCGCGGGATGCACCGGCTCCGGCGCCGAGAGCACCGGTTCGTCGACCCTGAACATCGCGACGCTGACCTTCCCCCAGAGCCTGGATCCCGCCCAGGCGGTCGGCAGCGCCCTGCCCTTCTTCCAGGCCACGTACGACACGCTCGTCAAGCGGGAACCGGACGGCCGCTTCAGTCCGATGCTCGCCACCGAGTGGTCGTACAACGACGACCGCACCGAACTCGGCCTCACCCTGCGCAAGGACGTCAAGTTCGCGGACGGCACCGCTTTCGACGCGGCGGCCGTCAAGGCGAACATGGAGCGCTTCCGGAAGGGCGGCGGCGCCGCCGCGAAGTGGCTGGGCGACCTGGAGTCGGTGCGGGTCGTCGACCCCGCCCATGTGACGCTGAAGCTCAAGCAGGCCAACCCGGCCATGTTGTTCTACCTGAGCGACGCCGCCGGCCTCATGGCGAACCCCGCCAAGTTCAAGGAGGCCGACAGCCTCAAGACGAACCCCGACGGCACCGGCCCCTACCGCCTCGCCAAGTCCAGGACGACGATCGGCACCAAGTGGGTCTACGAGCGCAACCCCGACTACTGGGGCGCACGGCTCCCCTACGACACCCTCACGATCAGCTTCTTCGACAACGAGACGGCGATCGTCAACGGCCTGCGGACCGGGCAGGTGAACGCGGCCCTGCTGCAGAGCGCCGATCAGCAGGTCGGCATCGAGTCCGACACCCGGATGAAGACGGTGAAGCAGGAGTTCGACTTCCAGGGGCTGCTGCTCTTCGACCGTGACGGGAAGCTGACGCCCGCGCTCAAGGACGCCCGCGTCCGCCAGGCGCTGAATCACGCCATCGACCGCAAGACGATGCTCGGCACCATCCGCCAGAACCGCGGTGAGATCACCGGCCAGGTCTTCGGCCCGGACACCCAGGGGTACGACGAGAAGCTGGACACGTACTACTCCCACGACCCGGCCAGAGCCAAGGCGCTGCTGAGGGAGGCGGGATACGCCGGGGGCTTCACGCTGAAGCTGCCCCGCATCGCGGCGATCGTCAACGACGCCCTCGCCTCGTCCCTCGCCACCGACCTGAAGGCCGTCGGCGTGAAGTTGGTCTGGGAGGACCTCGACGGCGCCTCGGCGGTCCAGAAGGTGTTCACCGACCGCGCGTACTCCGGCATGGTCATGAACATCGGACA
Organism: Streptomyces sp. NPDC052020; assembly: GCF_040680575.1. Taxonomy (NCBI): domain Bacteria; kingdom Bacillati; phylum Actinomycetota; class Actinomycetes; order Kitasatosporales; family Streptomycetaceae; genus Streptomyces; species Streptomyces sp. NPDC052020. The sequence goes on along the minus strand of NZ_JBFAWY010000016.1, from coordinate 108,906 downwards.
GTCCGCGTCCGACTGGGTCGTCGTCAACGAGCTGGTCACCCCCGGTGCGTTCAACATGTTCGGCACCACCGACGCCACCGTGCGCGAGCTGATCCCCCGGGTGCAGACCGGCACCGGCGAGGAGGCGAAGCGGGCCGCGCGGGCGCTGAACGAGCACCTCGTGAAGGAGGGCTGGTTCGTGCCCTTCTACCGGATGACCTACCTGCACGTCTCCGACGGCACGGTCGAGATCACTCCGCAGTCGGGGATGGCCGTCCCCTCCCTCTACAACTACGCCCCCGTCAAGTGAGCCCGCGCCGGGGGCCGTCGCGGTGACCTCGCGGCAGCCCCCGGCGGACGGTCACGGATACCGAGTGCCATGCTGAACTTCATCGCCCGCAGGATCGCGGCGGGGGCCCTGCTCCTGGTCGTCATATCGTTCCTCTCCTACCTGCTGCTGTCGGTCCCCGGCACCGACGTCGGGCGGCAGCTCCTCGGCCAGGGCGCCGACCAGGCGGCCGTCGACGCCAAGAACGCCTCCCTGGGCCTGGACCGGCCGGTCCTCACGCAGTACGCCGACTGGCTGGCCCACGCCGTGCGCGGCGACCTGGGCACTTCCTGGTTCACCAGTGAGGACGTCGGTGCCGCCGTCGCGGGCCGGCTGCCGGTCACCGCGAGCCTGATGCTGGGCGTCACCCTCGTCACCACCGTGGTGTCGTTCCTCCTCGGGGTCTGGGCGGGCGTCCGCCGCGGCGCCGTCGACCGCTTCGTGCAGGTGCTGGGCGTCGTGGGCTACGCGCTGCCCGGCTTCCTCGTGACCCTGGTCCTGGTGCTGGTCTTCGCGGTCCGGCTGAACTGGTTCCCGGCCATCGGGTACACCCCGTTCACCGAGTCGCCCGGCGGCTGGCTGTCCACCATCACGCTGCCGGTGCTGTCCCTGTCGGTGGCCTCCGTCGCCGGGGTCTCCCAGCAGGTCCGCGGCGCGGTGATCGACGTCCTGCGCCAGGACTACGTCCGCACCCTGCGCGCCCGGGGCCTGCCCGCCTCCCGGATCGTGTTCCGGCACGTCCTGCGCAACGCCTCGGCGCCCGCGCTGTCGGTCCTCGGCATGCAGTTCGTGGGCCTGCTCGGCGGTGCCGTGATCGTGGAGCAGATCTTCGGCCTGCCCGGCATCGGCAGCATGACCGTCACCTACACCGCCCGCGGCGACATCCCCGTGATCATGGCGCTCGTCATGCTCACCGTGGTCGGTGTCGTCCTGATCAACCTCCTGGTCGACATCGTGATCGGCTGGCTCAACCCGAAGGCGAGGGCCGCATGAGCGAGAACCTCCCGGCCGGAGCCCCCGCCGCGGGGCTCTCCGGCGTTCCGCCCCGCGACGCCGGGGGCGCTGGCACCCCGCCCGTCCGCCGCGGCGGCGCCGTACGGCGCCTGCTGCGCAACCCCCTGGGCGCGTTCTCCGCCGCCGTGCTGCTCCTCCTCGTCGCCGCCGTCGCCCTGGCGCCGCTGCTCGCGCCGCAGGACCCCTCGGCCTCCTCACTCGGCGACGCCTTCACCGGACCTGGCGGCGGGCACCCGCTGGGGACGGACTCCGCGGGCCGCGACATCCTCTCCCGCCTTCTCCACGGCGGCCGCAACACCCTCGGCGGCGCGCTGATCGCCCTGGGGATCGCCCTCGCCCTCGGGGTGCCCTCCGGGCTGTACGCCGGTTACCGCGGCGGCCGGTTCGACTCCGCCGCCAACTGGGTCGTCAACCTCGTCATGGCGCTGCCCGCCATGGTGGTGCTGCTCGCCTCCCGCGCCATCCTCGGCCCCAACGTCTGGGCCCTGATGACGGTGCTCGGCGTGCTCGCGGCACCGAGCTTCTTCCGCCTCGTGCGCGGCATCGTCGCCGGTGTCCGCAAGGAGCTCTACGTCGACGCCGCGAAGGTGTCCGGCCTGTCCGACGCCCGCATCGTCGCCCGGCACATCCTGACCGTGGTGCGGGGCCCGGTCATCATCCAGGTGGCGCTCGTCGCCGGCATCGCCATCGGGCTCCAGGCCGGCCTGGAGTTCCTCGGCATCGGCAGCGGATCCGCCCCCACCTGGGGAGCGATGCTGAACGAGGCGTTCCAGAACATCCAGCGGGAGCCGCTGCTGATGCTCTGGCCGGGCCTCGCCCTCGGGCTGACCAACGCGGCCCTCGTCCTGCTCGCCGGGGCCCTGCGCGACGGTCTGGAGGACCGCGCCGGGCGGCCCGCCGCACCCCGCCGGGCGGCCCGCCGCCACGGCGGCGGCACCGTGCCCGCCGTCACCGCCGCGCACTGCCCCGGCCGGGCGGAGCGCTCCGGGCTGCTCTCGGTGCGCGGCCTCACCGTCGCCTACGCCCGGCCGGACGGCGGCGACAAGGAGGTGGTCCACGGCGTCGACCTCGACGTACGGGCGGGCGAGATCGTGGGCCTGGTCGGCGAGTCCGGGTCCGGCAAGACGCAGACCGCCTTCGCCGTGCTGGGCATCCTGCCCGAGGGCGGACGGATCGCCGGCGGCAGCATCACCGTCAAGGGTCAGGAGGTCGTCGGCCTGCCCGAACGCGCCCGCCGCGGCCTGCGCGGCGGCACCGTGGCCTACGTCCCGCAGGAACCCATGAGCAACCTCGACCCCGCCTTCACCATCGGCAGCCAGCTCACCGAGCCCATGCGCCACGTCCTCGGCCTGTCCCGCCGGGAGGCGGCCCGCCGCGCGGTGGACCTGCTGCGCCTGGTGGAGATCCCCCGTCCCGAGCATGTGCTGCGCCTGTACCCCCACGAGATCTCGGGCGGCATGGCCCAGCGGGTCCTCATCGCGGGGGCCATGTCCTGCGACCCGGAGCTCCTCATCGCCGACGAGCCCACCACCGCGCTCGACGTCCGCGTCCAGGCGGAGATCCTCGATCTGCTGCGCCGGCTGCAGAAGGACCGCGGCCTGGGCGTGCTCCTGGTCACCCACGACCTCGGCGTCGTCGCCGACCTCTGCGACCGCGTCGCCGTGATGAGCGCCGGCCGGATCGTGGAGACCGGCACCACCGAACGGGTCCTGCGCGCCCCCGAGGACCCCTACACCCGGACCCTGCTCGGCGCCGTCCTCGACCAGGCCCCGGCCCGTTCCCCCTGGCAGCCCCGAGAGGCGAGGAGTGCCACCGCATGACCGTCACCGAAGCCGAGGTGCCCGACGACGCCCTGCTGCGGGTGCGGGACCTGCGGGTCTCCTTCCCCGGGAAGGGCTGGCGCGCCCCGCGTACCGAGGTGCTCAAGGGCGTCTGCCTCGACATCCGACCGGGTGAGACCCTCGGGCTGGTCGGCGAGTCCGGGTCGGGCAAGACGACCCTCGGCCGCGCGGTCCTCGGTCTCGCCCCCGTCGCCTCGGGCACCATCACCTTCGCCGGGGAACGCATCGACCAGGCCGGCCGGGCCCGCCGCCGGGAGCTGAGCCGCGACCTCCAGGTCGTCTTCCAGGATCCCTACACGTCCCTGAACCCCTCCCTCACCATCGGGGACACCCTCGCCGAGCCCTTGCTCGGCCACGGGGTGGGCGCCCGTCAGGCCCGTGCCCGGGTCGGCGACCTGCTGGACCGCGTCCATCTGCCGGCCGACGCCGCGGCCCGCCTGCCCCGCGAGTTCTCCGGCGGTCAGCGCCAGCGCGTCGCCATCGCCCGGGCGCTGGCGCTGCGCCCCCGGCTCGTCATCTGCGACGAACCGGTGTCCGCGCTCGACCTCACCACCCGGCGGACCGTCCTCGACCTCCTTTTGGAGATCCAGGAGGAGACGGGGGTCGCCTACCTCTTCGTCACACACGATCTGTCGGTGGTGCGCTTCATGAGCCACCGGGTGGCGGTGATCCACCACGGGGACATCGTCGAGACGGGCGACGCCCGTACGGTCACCACCGAGCCGCGCCACGACTACACCCGGGCACTGATGCTCGCCGCTCCCGTGGCGGACGTGGCGGAGCAGCGCCGCCGCAGGCAGGCCGCGCGCGCGTCGGCCGGCCGCTGACGGCGCGGCCCGGCGCGCGGGCCGGGGCGTATGCGGGAGGTCGGGCTCCGCCGGCCGCGCGAGGGCCGGCGGAGCGATCGGCGGGGCCGGTCAGCCGCCCAGCGCGGCCAGGACCACCTGTTGGGCCTCGTCCTGCACCTGCCGCAGATGGGCGGGGCCGCGGAAGGACTCCGCGTAGACCTTGTAGACGTCCTCGGTGCCGGACGGGCGGGCCGCGAACCAGGCGTTCTCGGTGGTCACCTTGATGCCGCCGATGGGTGCGCCGTTGCCGGGCGCCTCGCTGAGCACAGCGGTGACCGGCTCCCCGGCGAGGGTGTCGGCGGTGACCTGGGCCGGGGACAGCTTGGCCAGGCGTGCCTTCTCCTCGCGGGAGGCCGGCGCGTCGGTGCGGGCGTACGCCGGTTCGCCGAAGCGCGCGGTGAGCGCGGCGTAGTGCTCGGACGGCGTCTTCCCGGTGACGGCGGTGATCTCGGAGGCGAGCAGGGCGAGGATGATGCCGTCCTTGTCGGTGGTCCACACCGAACCGTCCCGGCGCAGGAAGGACGCCCCGGCGGACTCCTCGCCGCCGAAGCCGATCGACCCGCCGATCAGCCCGTCCACGAACCACTTGAACCCGACGGGCACCTCGGCCAGCGGGCGGCCCAGGTCGGCGGCGACGCGGTCGATCATCCCGGACGACACCAGCGTCTTGCCGACGCCCGCGCCGGCGGGCCACTCGGTGCGGTGGGCGTAGAGGTAGGAGATCGCCGCGGCGAGATAATGGTTGGGGTTCATCAGACCGGCGTCGGGGGTGACGATGCCGTGCCGGTCGGCGTCGGCGTCGTTGCCCGTCGCGATCCGGAAGCGGTCCCGCTGTCCGATCAGCGAGGCCATGGCGTGCGGCGACGAGCAGTCCATACGGATCTTCCCGTCCCAGTCCAGCGTCATGAACCGCCAGGTGGGGTCGGTGAGCGGGTTGACCACGGTGAGGTCGAGGCGGTGCTGTTCGGCGATCCGGCCCCAGTACGCGACGGAGGCGCCGCCCAGCGGATCGGCGCCGATGCGCAGGCCCGCCGCCCGGATCGCGTCGAGGTCCAGCACGCTGGGCAGGTCGGAGACGTAGGTGCCGAGGAAGTCGTAGCGGCCGGTGCCGGGCGCGGCGAGCGCCTGGGCGTAGGGCACGCGCCGTACGTCCTTCAGGCCGCCCGCGATGATCTCGTTGGCCCGGTCCTGGATCCAGGAGGTCGCCTCGCCGCCCGCCGGGCCGCCGCTGGGCGGGTTGTACTTGAAACCGCCGTCGGCGGGCGGGTTGTGCGAGGGGGTGACGACCACACCGTCGGCGAGGCCGGAGGTGCGGCCCCGGTTGTGGGTGAGGATGGCGTGCGAGACGGCGGGGGTGGGGGTGTAGCCGTCCGCCGAGTCGATCAGGACGGTCACGTCGTTGGCGGCGAACACCTCGAGCGCGGTGGTCTTCGCCGGCTCGGACAGGGCGTGCGTGTCGGCGCCGAGGAACAGCGGGCCGTCCGTGCCCTGTGCGGCGCGGTACTCGCAGATGGCCTGGCTGGTGGCGGCGATGTGGTCCTCGTTGAACGCCGCCGCGAGCGACGATCCGCGGTGCCCTGATGTGCCGAACGTCACCCGCTGCCCCGGGTCGGCCGGGTCGGGGTGCAGCGTGTAGTACGCCGTCACCAGCCGGGCGACGTCCACCAGGTCCTCGGGCCCGGCCGGCTTGCCCGCTCGCTCGTGCTGCATGAGCTCACTCCTCCACATCGATCGTGCGTGCGCTCGCGATCTCATCTTCCCCCGGGAGCCGGGACAAGCCGCACCGCGGCCGGCCGGGTTCCGCCACACCCACTCGACCCACTCACCTGCCTTCCGGGCGGATTTCGTCCTTTTGCTCCGGCCCTGTCCCTCGGTGGGTGCCCGCATAGGGTGGGGACATGGCCGACGCGGAGGCGCTGCGCCTGCTGGTGTCGCCGTCGCACCGGCTGGCCGGGCGGCCCGGCGACCTCTCGCCTCCGCTCCGCCCGACGAGCGCGTGCCGCGGGTGGAGGTACGCCGCCATCCGGGGCTGGTCGGCGACCGCCACTGCGCCAGGCCCGCGCACCGGAACGCGGCGGTGACCCTCATGGCCGAGGAGAAGCCGCCCCTGGGCATCGACCCGTCGGCCGATCTGCGGCACACGCGGTGGAACATCCTCCTGCGGGGCGTCGGCATCGACACCTACCTCGGAGCGACGATCGCCCTCGACAGCGGCGGCGGGCCGGTGTGTTCGCCGTCAACCGGCCGCCCGGCCCTGTGCCTGGATGGACGTCACCATCGGCCCGGGCGCCCAGCGCGCGCTGCGCGGCGGGGGCCGTGTGCGCTGCACACCGCTGAGTGACGGCGTGATCCGGCTCGGCCCGGCGGCGTTCCGCGTCCCGCGGGGACCGGACGGCGCCGCCTGATCCGGGGTCGCGGACCGCGGCTCGCGCACCGGCGTGACGGTGCCGGCGCGGCGTCGTCGCCCCGCCCCGGCCCCGGTTGCGCACGGCCATGACCGGCGTGTCCGATCGGCTGCTCCGGTCCGGCCCCGCTCCCCCTCGATTCCCGGTCTCCGAGGGACCGGACCCGGTGGTGGTTTTCCCCGGCCCGGCCGTGGCGGAGCGGCGGACGCCCCTGCCCGCCGCCGAGCGGACGGCCCGCCCGCTGGGCGGGGACGGCCGCGCGCGGACGGTCGGCGGAGGCTCCCGAAGGGACCGGCAGGGGGCGGTGGACGGCCCGGACGTCAGGCGGCCGCCGTGAACGCGGCGGCGGTGACGGCGGCGTCGGCGCGCGCGTGGACGACGAGCCGGGGGCCGCTGGTGTCGGCGCCCGCCTCCAGCAACCGCCGGGCGGGGGCGCTGCGGGTGGCCACGGACAGCGGGACGCCCAGGCGGCCGCACAGCCGGTGAGCGCGCAGGACCACGCTGACGGCCGCGCCCTGGGCCGCCGGCTCGTCCAGGACGATGACCACGGGGGCCGGCCGGTGGGCCCGGACCAGGTCGTCGATCTTCTCGAGCAGCGGCGCCCGCCCGTCGATGCCCGGGTCGCTGGGCACCGTGATGACGAGCACGCCGCGCTCGAGCGCATGAGACAGCATCACGCCCCGGTCCTTCCTGCCGTCTTTCGTCCATAGCGGAACTACCCCGGCCGTAACGCGCCATACACCCCCAGGAGATACCGTCTCGGTCACGACCGCGGACCCCCGCGGCCCGGCGGACGCGTCCGCGCGCCGGGCCGCACCGTGGCACAGTGGCCGTATGTGCGGCCGCTACGTCTCCACCCGCGGCCCGGAGGACCTGGCCGGGCTCTTCCATGTCACCGACTGGCGCCCCGAGGAGGCGCTGGCGCCGAGCTGGAACGTGGCCCCGACCGACGACGTGTACGCGGTCCTCGACCGCGCCCCGCGCGAGGACGACGCGACCGCCCCGCGGCGCAGGCGGCTGCGGCCGGTGCGCTGGGGTCTGGTGCCGAGCTGGGCGAAGGACCCGCGGACGGGTTCGCGGCTGATCAACGCGCGCGTGGAGACGGTGCACTCCAAGCCCTCCTTCCGCCGTGCCTTCGCCAAGCGCCGCTGCCTGCTGCCGGCCGACGGCTTCTACGAGTGGCAGGAGCGTGCGGACCGGTCCACCGGCAAGGCCCGCAAACAGCCGTACTTCATCCATCCGGCCGACGGCGGGGTGATGGCCCTCGCCGGCCTGTACGAGTTCTGGCGCGATCCCGGGGTGGAGCAGGACGACGATCCGGCCGCCTGGCTGATGACCTGCGCCCTCATCACCACGGAGGCCACCGACGCGGCCGGGCGCGTCCACCCCCGTATGCCGCTGGCGCTCCCCCCGCACCACTACGACGCCTGGCTCGACCCCCGTCACGGGGACCCGGGGGAACTGCGGGCCCTGCTCACCCAGCCCGCCGGCGGGCATCTGGACGCCCGCCCCGTCTCCACGGCCGTCAACGACGTCCGCGCCGACGGCCCCCACCTCCTGGCGGAGATCGGTCCCGAAACCTGAGGGCGCCCACCGGGGTGCGGACCGCCCGGCCGGGCTGTCTCATGAAGGGGACGGGGGCGGGGCGCCGGCCCGGACACGGCGGCCGCGGCCCCGCCCCACCGGTCGAGGCGGAACGGAGTGCGACGGCCATGGCTCGGGCGATCTGGACCGGAGTGATCACGTTCGGGCTGGTCACCGTGCCGGTCGGCCTGTTCAGCGCGACGGAGGACCATACGGTCCACTTCCATCAGCTCCAGCGCGGCACCTCCGACCGGATCCGCAACCGGCGGGTCAACGAGCGCACCGGCGAGGAAGTCGCCACGGCGGACATCGTCAAGGGGTTCGAGGTGGCCGAGGGCGAGTACGTCGTCGTGGAGCCCGAGGAACTGGACGGGATCGCTCCGGGCCGCTCCCAGACGATCGAGATCTCCGACTTCGTCGATCTGGCGGCGATCGAGCCGGTGTACTTCGCCCGCACCTACTACCTCGCCCCGCGCGGCAAGGAGTACCTGAAGGTCTACGAGCTGCTCCGTTCGGCGCTGGCGGAGACGAACCGGGTGGGCCTGGCCACGTTCGTCATGCGCGGCAGGCAGCATCTGACCGCGCTGCGGGCGGAGGACAGGCTCCTGGTGCTGCAAACGCTGCACTGGGCGGACGAGGTCCGCGACCCGGCCGGCGAGCTGCCCGAGCTTCCCTCGGACCGCGCCGAGCGGGGCAAGGAGCTGGAGATGGCGGTCCGGCTGGTGGATGCCCTGAGCGGCCCGTGGGACCCCGCCCGGTATCACGACACCTACCAGGAGAAGGTACGGGAACTGGTGCGGGCCAAGGCGGAGGGGCGCGAGATCGCCGCGGCGGAGGAGCCGCCGCCGGCGACCAACGTCATCGACCTGATGGAGGTGCTTCAGGGCAGCCTCGACCGGGCACGGTCCCCGGCCCGCCCCTCCCGCCCGGAACGGGGGGCGAAGACGTCCCCGGGCCGGGAGGCCGCGCGCGGGCCCGCGCGGCGGACGACGGAAGCGAAGACGGCGGAGAAGGAGACCGCCGGGAAGAAGACCGCGGGGAAGAAGACCGCCGGGAAGCGGCCGGCGGCGCGGGAGACCGCCGCCGGCAAGGCTCAGGGGAAGGGGCGCGGCGGTCCGGGCGGGGCGGCCCGGAGCGAGCTGCGGCGGCTGAGCAAGGCCGAGTTGTACCAGCGTGCCACCGACCAGGATGTCTCCGGCCGGTCCCGGATGAGCCGCGAGGAGCTGATCGAGGCCCTCGCCGGCAGCGGACGCCGGGGGAAGAGCCGGAGGAAGACGGCCGCCTGACCGCTCCGGCCGGACGGGACCGCGGGACACGGGGCGACGGGACGGCCGCGCCGCAGGGAGCCGGGCACCGGCCGTCGGTGGCCGGCGCCCGGGCGGTGGCCCCGGCACCCGTCTCACGCCGGTCACCGGTCACCGGTCACCGGCCACCGGCCACCGGCCACCCATCGTCAGGGTCGGCCACCGCCCCTCGGCCGGCGTGCCACGGCCCCGGTCACCGCCCCGCTCCGTCGGGCGGCCCCGGTCAGGCGGCTCCGATCAGGCGGCTCCGATCAGGGGGTCCCTGTCAGGCGGTCCACCCGCGCGGCGGCCGTTTCGGCTCGGCGTGCGGCCTCCCGTGCGCGGCGGCCGGCGGTCCGCGCCCGGGTGCGCGCCGCGCGGGCGGCGGCTCGGGCCCGTTCGTGCTCGTCCTCCAGCCGGCGCAGTTCCCCGGCCAGCTCGCTGACGCGGCGCCCGAGCCGCTCCGCCCGTTCCTCCGCCGTGTCCTCGTCGCGCCGGGCGTCCGCCGCCTCACGCTCGCGGGCTCGCAGCTCGCGGTCGGCTGCGTCGGCGTCCCGCCGCGCCCGGGCCAGCCGGCGCAGCCGCTCCGCTCGCCCTCGGTCTCCTCGCGGGCCGGGGACGGGCGCGCCGGTCCCGCGTCCGGTGCGGCGGGTGCGGGACGGGGAGGGGCGGGCTCGCGGCGGGGTGCGGCGCCTTCCGCCACGGCGGGAAAGCCGCTGGCGGCGCCGAGCGGCCTGTCCAGCCGGCCGCTCGCCCACTCCCCGGCGGCTCCGGGGTCGGCCAGCACGGCGTGCAGGGTGTTCTCGACCTCGCGCTGCGCGCCCGCGCCGAGGGGGTGTCCGGCCTGAGCCGCGAGGTGCCGCGCCTGCCGGGACAGGGCGCCGATCACGTCCCGCTGCCGGCGGCTGAGTTCGCGCAGTCGCGCGCCGTCCAGTTCACGGTGTGCCTGCCGCAGCCCCTCCCCCAGGCGCAGCAGCCGTCGCACCTCCTCGGGCCGCTCCCGGACCAGCAGATTGCCGGCCCAGGCCGACAGACTCGGGCGGCGCATCCGGCCGATCGCCTCCGCTAGGGCCCGGTCCCCGGCCTTGCGGGCCTGGGCCGCGCGCGCGTTGCGGGCGGCCGTGAAGTCCTCCGGCCGCAACGCGTACAGCTCGTCGGCGACGGCCTCGGCGTCCATCGGCGTTCCTCCCGGCGTGGCGGGCCCCGCGTCGATCGTCTCAGACCGCGTCGCCGCGGGCGCGGGATCGCGGCTCGAGGACGACCGTTCCGCCCCGCCGGGCCGCGGCGAGCGCCGCCCGTACGGCCACGCCGCGACCGCGGTGCGGCCCGCGGTTCACCGGTCGGCTCCCGGCTTCTCGACGTGCGGGTACGGCCGTATCCCGGGAGGCTGGTGGCATGTCTGAGCCCCCGGTGATCGTGTATCCGCCCGACGAGGACGGTGGCCGCAGGGTGCGGGCCGACGGGAGGATCCTGGGCCGCGCCTACAGTCTGCGCGATGTCACGGCCTTCCTCCAGGAAGCCGGATTGCAGGGCTGGGACGAGCTCGATGTCGCGGGCTCCTCCCTGATCGAGTGGCGGGGCGGCGGCCCGGACGCGTGGGGGCCCTGACCGGAGGGGCCCAGCGCTTCGTTGACCTGTTGCGGTGATCCCCGGCCTGTCCCGGTGTGTCGGCGCGGGGTTGCGGATAGTGACACGTACATGAGCGCTATGTCACGTTTTGCGAGTATGCGCGGGCGGCGGCCGATGCGGTCGGTGGCCGTTCTCTGCGCCCTCGGCGGCTCCACCCTGCTGCTGGCCGCCTGCGGAAACGCGGAGACCACCGAGGCCAGCGCCGCCGCGCCGGCCCAGACCACCCCCGCCGCCACCTCTCCCTCGCTCAGCGAGGACCAGGCCGAACGCAGGGATCTGGTCCCGAAGGCGAAGGTGAGCTGGGACAAGGCCGCGGCCACCGCCGTCAAGGAAGTCCCCCGCGGCAAGCTCACCCACCTCGAACTGAAGCACACGCCCCGCGACGCCACCTCGTCACCGGGCAGCCCCAGCCCCAGTACCCCGAACCCGGCCCCCTCCCCGGGCGCGCCGGAGTGGGCCGCCGAGGTCGCCGCCGAGGACGGCACCGTCCACCGTGTCGACATCGACGCCGTCAACGGCAAGGTGTTCCGTACGCAGGCCGACCCCGACCAGGACGCGGACGACAAGCGTAAGATCACCGACCGGCTGGGCAACGCCCGCCAGTCTCCGGAGCAGGCCGTGCGGGCGGCCACCGGCAGGACGAAGGGGACCGTCACCGGCGTCGAACTCGACGAGAACGACGACCGGCGTCTGATCTGGTCCGTCGACGTCGTCTCCACCGACAACTGGAACAAGACCACGTACGACGTCGACGCTTCGAACGGCAAGATCCTGCGCGAGCACGTCGACCGCGACTGAGTCGCCACGCCGCCGCCCGTCGGCGGGCGGCGGCCTCCGGCCGGTCCGGGCGGCGCCCCGGTGCGCCTGCCGGATGCCGGTGGCCGCGCCCGCCGAGGCGGCGGCTCGGTGCGCGGCGCACGCCCGCGCCGACTGTCCGGCTCCGGCGGACGCCTCCCCCGGCGCCGCCGCGGGCCGCTCAGCCGCAGCCCCGCCGCACGGGACCGCCCTCCGGTGCCACGCACCGCCCCCGCGCCGTGACGCGCAGGTACTCGAGAGCGTCCAGGACGACGGTGCGGCGGTGCCACGCCAGCCAGTGACCGGCCGTGCTGCCGATGTCCCGCAGCGCGCGCGGCTGGGCCTGGGTGAAACCCGTCAGGGGCCGTTCGTGGTGCGAGGAGACCATGCCCAGGACCGATCCGGACCGGTCGACCAGCGGAACGCTGTGGACGGCGCGGCTGCCGGCGCGCAGGATGGTCCGCCGGGACGCCTCGTCGAAGAGCGCCGCGGTGGCGATGTCGCGCACGGTGACCTGCCGTCCGCTCTCGGCGGCCTTACCGCACGCCGTGGTGGAGTCGTCGACGAACGCGAAGAAGTCGGTGAACTCCCCGTCCCAGCCCGACATGCTTGACCAGCCTGAGCCGACCGTGCTCCGCCAGTTGCACGTTACCCATGCCGGCCCCTGTCACGGTGAGCACCCGGCGCAGCACCGCGTTCAGCACGGCGCCCTGGTTGTCGCGGCCGGCGGGGTCCACCGCCAGTTCGCGCAGCGCGGGCGGGCCGCCGCGGGCCCGGCCCCGGAACCACACGTCGGTGTCCGGGGCCGGGCCGGGCGTACGGACGACCGCGTCGGCCAGCGTGTGCAGCTTGATGTGGAACCGCTGAGAGGCGTCCCGCAGCAGGGCGAACGCCTCCTGTCGTCCCGGCAGCGCGTACCGCTCCATGAGGATGCCCTGGGCCAGTGAGATGCCCGGGTGGGCGAGCAGCCGTCCGCGCAGGTCGGCGATCTCCCCGCGCAGCCGGGCCAGCTCCGCTTCCCCGCCCCTCCCGTCCGGGCCGCCGTGGGCGGTCTCCCCGCCCGGCGACGGGGGCGGCGTCTCGGCCTGGTAGTCCATCAACGGGTCCTCACTGACCACGATCACCGGGCGGCGGCCCGCGTCGAGGCGTGACGGTGCCACCGCCCTCAGCGGCCCTGGCCGTACGCCCACGGGTGTCCGCTGTTCACGGGCCTGCCCGCGTCCCGAGCACTGCCCTGAGCCTAACCACGAGGGGTACGCCGACGACAACCCCGCCCCGGGCCGGGTGCGGGCCCCCCGCGCCCCCCGCCCCGCCGGCGGCCCGCCCTCAGCGCGGCATGCCGGCGTCCTGCCGGGCCGCTCGGTTCCGTCCCCGGGCACCGCGCCCGCGGCGGCGGGCGGTGGCCGCCCCGGCGAGCACGACGCCGACCGCGAGCACCACCAGGCCGCGCAGCCACACCTCTGCCTCGATCTGCGTGGCGAGCAGCACACAGGAGGCGGCGCCGAGGACCGGTATGGCGGTGGGCGCCCGGAAGTGACCGTCCTCGCCGGGCTCCCGCCGCAGGACCAGGACGGCGACGTTGACGATGAGGAACACCACCAGGAGCAGCAGGACGAGGGTGGAGGCCAGCGTGGCGACGCTGCCGGTGAGCGCCAGCAGGACGGCGGGCACCGTGGTCGCCGCGATGGCGGCCCACGGGGTACGGCGGCCGGGCAGCACCCGGGTGAGCCCGGAGGGCAGCAGTCCGTCCCTGGCCATGCCGTAGGCGAGGCGGGAGGACATGATGCCGGTGAGCAGCGCCCCGTTGGCGACGGCGACCAGGGCGATGGCGCTGAACAGCCGCGTCGGCACGCCGCCCGCCTCCTTGACGACCTCCAGCAGCGGTCCGCTCGACTCGACGAGCCGCGCGGTCGGTACGGCGGCGGAGGCCGCGACGCCCACGAGGACGTACACGGCGCCCGCGGTGACGAGCGCGCCGAAGAGGGCGCGCGGGTAGGAGCGCCGCGGGTCGCGGGTCTCCTCGGCGACGTTCACGGACGTCTCGAAGCCGACGAAGGAGTAGTACGCCAGGACGGAGCCGCTCAGGACGGCGGCCGCCGCGCCCTTCTCGGGCGTGCCGAGCTGGGTGAGGCGTCCCGCGTCGCCGTCGCCGCGCAGCAGCAGCCAGGCACCGAGGACGACGATGACCGCGAGGCCGCCCACCTCGACGATCGTGGCGGCGACGTTGGCACGCGTCGACTCCTTGATCCCCCTGGCGTTGACCAGCGCCAGCCCGATGAGGAAGACGACGGCGACGAGCCCGACGGGCAGGGTGACGAACTCCGACAGATAGTCGCCGCCGAAGCCCCGGGCCAGCGCCGCGACCGAGACGATGCCCGCCGCGAGCATGCAGAAGCCGGCGACGAAGCCGGCGAACGGCCCGAAGGCCCGGGTGGCGTAGTGGGAGGCCCCGCCGGCTCTCGGGTACTTGGTGGCGAGCTCGGCGTACGAGGCCGCGGTGAGCAGCGCCAGGAGGAGCGCCACGAGGAGGGGGAGCCAGACCGCGCCGCCCGAGTCGGCGGCGACCTGGCCGACGAGGACGTACACCCCGGCGCCGAGTACGTCCCCGAGGATGAAGAAGTAGAGCAGGGGGGTGGTCAGGGCACGCTTGAGCACCGGGCCGGAGGTGCCGGCCGGCGGCTGGTCCGTGGTTGTCGACATATGGCTCCGTGTCCCCTGCACCACGCGACTCACGCGCCACTGTGACGCGTTTTCGCAGCCCGGCGGGGGCGCTCGGGGCGGCGTGTCCCGCCCGCGTACCCCGCGCCCGGCACCGGTCGGCGGCGTCCGCCCCTTCCTGCCGCGCCGGAGCCGTCCGGCCTCGTCCCGTTCATCCGGCGGTCGCCCCCCTTCCACCGCCGCCCCGCCGGACGCCCCCTTCCGCGGCCGCCCGCTGCGGGCGGCCGCCGCACGCGTACGTCCCGTCCGCTGGACCGGTCCGCGGCCGGAACCGCGGAATCCCTCCCCGGCGACCGGCTCCCGCCGGAAAGCGAGCGTCCCTCGGTCGGATGACCGATGCGGGGCCCGCCCGGCCCGGGGGACAGTGCGTGCCGCCCCCCGGCACGTCCCCACGGCTCCCGCGCACGCGCGGCCGTGGGGGGCTGTCGCGGGTGCCGATCCCGCTCGTTCCGACGGAAGGACATCACCTTGACTGCCGCGCACCCGGCGGTGGGCCGTCGCGGACATCGAGGAGCAGTACGTCGGCCCCGAACGGGCGGCGTACGAGTGGCCCTACCGGGACGCCCTCGACGCGGGCGTGCGGGTGACCAGCGGATCGGACGCGCCGGTCACCTTCCCCGACTGGCGGCAGGGCATCGCGACGATGATGCTGCGCGAGGCCAAGGGGAGCGGCCGGGTCAGCGGCGCGGACCAGCGCATCCGGCTCGCCGAGGCGGTGCGGACCTATACCGCCGACGCGGCCTGGCAGGACTTCGCGGAGAGCTGGAAGGGCTCGCTGGAGGTGGGCAAGGCCGCCGACCTGTGCGTCCTCGCCGGAGACCTGCGGGCGGCCGACCCGCACGACATCCCCCACCTGCCGGTGGTGCTCACCGCCGTCGGCGGGGAGGTCGTACACGACGAACTCGCCGGTTGACCGCCACCGCATCCGGTGATCATCCTGGGCGGATGGCAGCGACACGCAGGACGGCGGACGTGCTGAGCGCGGCGCTGGGCCTGCGCCGGGCCGCGCGGCACGCCGCCCGCGGCACCACCGGCACCGACGCCGTTCTCGCGGCGCTGTCCGGGGTGATCGACCACGACTTCGCCTCCCTGGCCCGGTGGGACCCGCTGCGCCGCCGGCACGTCACGCTGGCCGGCACCTACCCGGACGCCGCGACCGCGTACATCGAGCACCGGCTCCACG
This sequence comes from Streptomyces sp. NPDC052020, assembly GCF_040680575.1. Taxonomy (NCBI): domain Bacteria; kingdom Bacillati; phylum Actinomycetota; class Actinomycetes; order Kitasatosporales; family Streptomycetaceae; genus Streptomyces; species Streptomyces sp. NPDC052020. The sequence continues at coordinate 93,299 of NZ_JBFAWY010000016.1, read as the reverse complement.
ACGACCCGGCCTTCGCCGCCATCCGCCGCTCGCCGGACGGCGTGCGCTGGTGGCGGGAGGTGCCGGAACCCGAGCGGCGGGTCTCCCCCGGCATCCGGGAGGCCCTCGGTCCCCTGGGTGTGCGCGGCGGCCTCGCCCAGTGCCTGTTCGCCGCGGACGGCAGGTATGTCGGCGTCCTCAACGTGAGCACCACGCGGGCGCGCCGCGAACCGGACGCGCTGCGCGCCGTGATGGCTCTGCTGGGCGAGTCCCTCGGTGCCCTGGCCGACCCGCTGACGGCGGCCCGGCCGCCCGGCGCGCCGGACGGCGGGGCCTGTGCCGTGGTGCTGCCGCCGGAGCGGGACGCGGACCCCGTCCCGGTGAGCGGGCCGCCCCTGCCCGGGCTGGCCTCGGCGGACGCCCCGCTGACCCGGCTCGTACGGCAGGTCGCCGCCGGGCGGCCCCTGCCCGCCGCCGTCCTGGTGCCCTACCAGCGGCGTCTGCTCGAACTCCGGGTGGCCCGTCAGGGCTCGGCGCTGCACGCGGTCTGCCGTCCGGTCGCCCGGCCCGCGGCGCTGTCCGCCCGTGAGACGGAGGTCCTCGCGGAGCTCACCCGGGGCCGGACGAACCGGGAGATCGCGGACCGTCTCAGCGTCGGGGTCCGCACCGTCGCCACGCACATCGAGCACATCCTCGCCAAGCTGGGCGTCCCCAACCGGGCCGCCGCCGCGGCACGCGCCGCCGCCTGGGGCCTCGAACCGGCTCCGTGAGCGCCGCCGGTGGCGGGGGGCGGCCGACCCGCGCGGGCCACTCGGCCGGGGCACCGGATCGGCTCGATAACCGTCGGAGTCGTACGGAACCGTTCGCTTCCGGACAGAGGTGGTCAATGGCTTTGCCAGGGCTTGACGGACCGGGACGCGCTCGGCCTACTTGAAGGGGCGGCCGGGCGTACGGGGGACTCGGCCGGTGCCGACCCCGTCCGCCGGCCCGTGCCACCCCCGCCGAGACGCATGCCGGGGGTTGGATGGTGCGGCGTGGATGGGCAGCGGCAGGGGTTCTGCCGGCTTCCGTGCCGCTGCGTCTGCTGTTTCAGGGGCCCGCGCCGGACGCGGGCGGCGCGGCGCGGGCCGTGACCGCGGCGGAGAGGGCGACACCCCCACGGGCGCCGGGAGCCGGGGCCGAAGACACCGGGACTCCGGCCCGGGGCGAGGACGACCTGCCCGTCCACCGGACCGTCGCGCCGGCTTCGAGGACGGTGAAGGCCGCGGGGTCCGGCCGCACGGTGACCCGTGCCCCCGTGGGGCGCCCGGCCGACGCCGGGCCCGGGACGGACCGGATGGTGTCCGTGAGGTCGGCGTACGCGCCCTGGGCGGGCGTCGATCCCCGTGGCGCCGCGTTGCGGACGTTTCGCTGCTGAGTGACGGCAGTACCGATCGGGGGCCCGCGTGCGGTCCGGGTGCCCGCCGGCTCCGGCAGGCACCGCTGAGCGGGCCTGGTGCGTGTCCGGCATGTCGACGACACAGGAGGCGGAAGTTGCTTGGGAAGCGCGTTCTCGTCCTCGGTCCGCACGAACTGAGCCCGGACGACCACAAGGCGTGGAGGGGGATGCGGGCGGAGTCCGGGGCGCCGGCGAACCCGTTCCTCGATCCGGTGTTCGCCACGGCCGTCGGGCGGGTCAGACCGGGGGCAAGGGTCGCGGTGCTGACGGAGGACGGGGTTCCGGCCGGGTTCTTCCCCTACGAGAAGGGGCGGTGGGGACAGGGCCGGGCCATCGGACTGGGCGTGTCGGACAGTCAGGGCGCCGTCCTGCGCCCCGGCGTCGCCCTGGACGCGCGCAGGCTGCTGCGGGCCTGCGGGCTGTCGTCCTGGGAGTTCGACAACCTGGAGGCCGGCCAGCGGCCGTTCGTGCCGCACGCCGTCGCGGAACTCGCCTCTCCCGTCGTCGACCTCGGCGACGGGTTCGAGCGGTACCGGGAGCGGCTGCGGGAGAAGTCGCCGGGCTTCCTGCGGCAGACCCTGGCCAAGGAGCGCAAGCTGGCCCGGCAGGTCGGCGAGGTGCGGTTCGTGCACGGCGCCCGGGACCCTCAGGCGCTGCGGGCGCTGATGCGGTGGAAGTCCGCACAGTACCGGCGGACCGGTCGCCGGGACCGGTTCGCGCAGGAGTGGATCACCCGGCTCGTGGAACTGCTCGCCCAGGGGGAGGACCCCGAGTGCCGCGGTGTGCTGTCCGTCCTGTACGCCGCCGGCCGGCCGGTGGCCGCGCACTTCGGGCTGTGCTCGCCCACGGTGCTGTCCTGGTGGTTCCCGGCGTACGACCGTGCCTACGGCCGCTACTCGCCCGGGCTCCTGCTGCACCTGCGCATGCTGGAGGCCGCGGCGGCCGAGGGCACCGAGATGGTCGACCTGGGCAGTGGACCGGCCCGTTACAAGGACTCGTTCAAGACCCGGGACATCCCCGTCTACGAGGGTGCGGTGGTCCGTCCGGGGCCCGGCGGGGCGGCCTACCTGCTGGGGCGCGAACCCGCGCGGCTCGCACGCCGGTTCGTGCGCGACCGGCCCCGGCTGGCGGGTGCCGCCGCGAGGACGCTGACGCGCCTGGGGCGGCTGCGTGAGCGCGGACCGCTGCCCGCCCGGTGAGGGCCGCCCCGCCCGCGGCGGCCGGCCGGAGCGGGCGGACCGCCGCGACGGGGCGTCGCGGCGCAGCGGCGGTGCGGGCCGGGTCCGGCCGCACGCGGCCGCGTGGCCGTCCCCCGCGTCCCGCCGGTCAGAGGACCGGCCGCGGCAGGTGACCCGCGGACGGGGGCAGTTGGGAAGGGCTCACCCGGGTGCCCAGCACCTCGGCCATGAACCGGACCAGCCACCGCTGCGAGGGGCTGCGCGAGGACTCGTGCCGGGCGTAGAGAGCCACCTCGATCGGCTCGGTCTCGAACGGCAGCCGTACCAGGCGCAGGGGCCGGGAGGCGGTGAGGACCTCCCCGACGTACTCGGGGACGATTGCGACCAGGTCGGTGTGCTCCAGGAGGTAGGGCAGCATCGAGAAGCGGGTCGCGTCGACGACCACGCGGTCCAGCAGGCCGTGCATCGCCAGCACGGCCCGCGGCACCACATGCCCGCTCGGGCCGAAGACCGTCGCGTGGTGCTCGGTCTCCAGCTGCGCCAGGGTGACCGACTCGCCCCGGACCCGGGGGTGACCGGCGGCGACCATGGCGACGTAGCGCTCGTGGAACAGGGGGATGCGCACGGTCCGGTGCGAGGTGAGCACCGGGGTGGCGACGAACGCGTCCAGATCACCGCGGCGCAGCTGCCGCTCGGCGTCGTCCACGTCCAGCGGCCGGACGGTGAACGACACCCTGGGCGCCCGCTCGCGGGCCGCCGCCAGAAGGCGCGGCAGAAGGGTCGCCTCCCCGAGGTCGGACAGAGCGATCGTGAACCGGCCCGCCATGGTCCGGGGGTCGAAGTCATCGGCCTGCCGAATCGTTCCGTCGATCTCCGCCAGGGCGCGCTGGAGCGGCTCGTACAGCCGGCGGGCGCCGGCGGTGGGCGTCAGTCCGCGCCCGGTGCGCCGGAACAGGTCGTCACCGAAGTGACGGCGCAGCTTGGCCAGGCTGTAGCTGACCGTGGGCTGGGTGACGTGAAGCGTCTCCGCGGTGGCCGTGACACTGCCGGTCTCGTACAGCAGCACGAAGACCCGGGCGAGATTGAGGTCGAAGGTCCCCATATCGATGGACTCTATATCGGGCCGCCGGAACATCTATTGGTGCCCATGTCACGGCGTTCCTTAGCGTGTCCGGCATCACTTTTGGAAAGGAACGTCAGTGCCATCCGTGCGTCGCCTCTCCCACGAGTTCCTGGAGCGCCAAGGGCTCACCACTGTCTTCGGCAACCCCGGCTCCAACGAGCTCCCCTTCCTCGCCGACCTCCCCGACGGCTTCCGCTACGTCCTCGGGCTGCACGAAGGTGCCGTTCTCGGGATGGCGGACGGCTACGCGCAGGCCAGCGGCCGCCCGGTGCTGGTCAATCTGCACGCCGCCTCGGGCTCCGGGAACGCGATGGGCGCGCTGACGAACGCCGTGGCCTCCCGGACCCCGCTGGTGATCGTCGCCGGGCAGCAGGTGCGGTCCGCCGTCGGCCCGGAGGCCAACCTGGCCAACGTCGACGCCCCGGCGCTGATGAAGCCCCTCGTCGGCTGGGCCGCCGAGCCGGCGTGCGCGCAGGACGTGCCGCGCGCGCTGGCGCAGGCCGTCTTCGAGGCGCGGTTGCAGCGGCGGCCGACCTACCTCTCCGTGCCGTACGACGACTGGGACGCCGAGGCCGGCGCCAACGGCCTGCCGGTGCTGGACCGGCGGGTGCAGCGCGCCGCGGCTCCCGCCGGCGAGCAGGGCCGCCTGCTGGCCGAACAGGTCGCGACCGCCCGGCGGCCCGTGCTGGTGCTCGGCGGTGACATCGACTCGGCCGGCCTCTTCGACGACGCGGTCCGGCTGGCCGAGCGCCTGGGCGGTCCGGTGTGGGCGGCGCCCTCCCTGTTCCGGCTCCCCTTCCCCAACCGCCACCCGCTGTTCCGCGGGGTGCTGCCCGCCGGGATCGCGCCCGTCTCCCGGGCGCTGGAGGGCCACGACCTGGTGCTGGTGCTGGGAGCGCCCGTGTTCCGCTACCACGAGCACCTTCCCGGTCCCTATCTGCCCGAGGGCACCCGGCTGATCCAGGTGACGGACGACGCCTCCGCCGCCGCGCGGGCCCCGATGGGCGAGGCGCTGGTCGCCGACCCGGGCGCGGTGATCGATCTGCTGATGAAGGAACTCGGCGCCCCCTCCGCGCCGGTGGGCGCCTACCGGTCCGCGCCCGAGCCGCGCACGGCCGAAGGGCCCCGGCTGCACCCGGAGGAGGTCTTCGCCGCACTGCGCGACGAGATGCCCGGGGACACCGCGTACGTGGTCGAGTCGACGTCGACGAACTCCGCGTGGTGGCGGCAGATGGACCTGCGCCGGCCGGGCTCCTACTACTTCCCGGCGGCCGGCGGCCTCGGGTTCGGGCTGCCCGGCGCGGTCGGGGTCGCCATGGCCCAGCCGGACCGCCCGGTCGTCGGCGTGATCGGGGACGGTTCGGCCAACTACGGCATCACCGCGCTGTGGACGGCGGCCCAGCACCGGATCCCGGTCACGTTCGTCCTGCTGCGCAACGGGACGTACGGGGCGCTGCGCTGGTTCGGCGGCCTCCTCGGCGTGCCGGACGCTCCGGGACTGGACATCCCCGGTCTGGACTTCACCCGCATCGCGGAGGGCTACGGGGTCCCGTCCCGGCACGTCTCCGGGGCCGGGGACCTGCGCGCCGCCCTCGCCGAGCGGCCGGACCACCCCCGGCTGCTCCAGGTGGACACGGCGGTCACCACGCCCTCGTGACGCGAGGGCGCGCACGGCGGCCCCCGTCGCAGCCGGGCCGGCGGCACCGGCCCCCGCCGGTTCACGACCGGCGCCATCAACTCATCACCGACGCAGTACCGAGGAAGGGCAAGCCGATGACACTCCTGGACAGCGCCGTCTGGGGCAAGAGGTTCTTCAGCGACGGCTGGCGGGACTCCGCCGTCGAGCACCCGGTGGTCGAACCGGCCACCGGGGACCGGCTCGGCACGGTGGGCCTGGCGGCCGCCGAGGACGTGGGCCGCGCGGCCGCCCGCGCCGCCGAGGCGCAGCGCGCGTGGGCGGCGACCTCTCCGCAGGAGCGGGCCGCCGTGCTGCGGCGGGCCGGGGAACTGTTCACCGAGCACGCCGCGGAGATCGAGGACTGGCTGATCAGGGAGGCCGGTTCCGTACGGGCCAAGGCCGGCTTCGAGGCGCGGCTCGCGGTGGGCGAGTGCTTCGAGTGCGCGGCGCTGCCCACGCACCCGCAGGGCGAGGTGCTGACCTCCGAGGAGGCCCGCTGGTCCCTGGCGCGCCGTCGCCCGGCCGGTGTGGTGAGCGTGATCGCCCCCTTCAACTTCCCGCTCATCCTCGGCCTGCGGTCGGTGGCGCCCGCGCTCGCCCTCGGCAACGCCGTGCTGCTCAAGCCGGATCCGCGTACCGCGGTCAGCGGCGGCGTCGTCATCGCGCGTGTCTTCGAGGAGGCCGGACTGCCGGCGGGCGTCCTGCATCTGCTGCCGGGCGACGGCTCGGTGGGGCAGGCGGTGGTGGAGGCCCCCGAGGTGCGGGTCGTCTCCTTCACGGGGTCCACGCCGGTCGGGCGCGCCATCGGCGAGCGGGCCGGGCGGCTGCTGAAGCGGGCCCACCTTGAACTGGGCGGCAACAACGCGCTGGTGGTTCTGCCCGGCGCCGATGTGCCCAAGGCGGCCTCCGCGGGCGCGTTCGGCTCCTATCTGCACCAGGGTCAGATATGCATGACGACCGGCCGTCACATCGTGCACGAGTCGCTGCTCGACGCGTACACGGCCGCGCTGGCCGCGAAGGCCGAGGCGCTGCCGGTCGGTGACCCGGCCCGCGAGGACGTGGCGCTCGGCCCGATCATCGACCGGCGCCAGCTGGAGCGAGTGCACCGCATCGTCACCGACAGCGTCGCCGCGGGGGCGACCGTCGCCGCGGGCGGCGAGATCGCCGGCGCCTGCTACCGGGCGACCGTGCTGACCGGAGTGACGACCGGCATGCCGGCGTGGCGGGAGGAGATCTTCGGCCCCGTCGCGCCCGTCATCGGCTTCTCGACGCTGGAGGAGGCCGCGCGGATCGTCAACGACTGCGAGTACGGGCTGTCGGTCGGCATCCTCGGGGACGTCGGTACCGCGATGAAGCTGGCCGACCGGATCGACTCCGGCAAGGTCCACATCAACGAGCAGACGGTCAGCGACGAGCCCAACGCGCCCTTCGGGGGAGTCAAGAACTCCGGTACGGGGTCCCGTTTCGGCGGCGCCGCCGCCAACGTCGAGGCGTTCACCGAGACCCAGTGGCTCACGGTCCGCCCCGACATCGCGGACTACCCGTTCTGACCCCCGCGTTCGCGCTCACCCCCTCGTCCCCTTCATCACCTCCGTCCCCGTCTCCCGTAGCCGCCCTTGAGGGGAATGTCCTCATGAGATCCGTCACCTCGCCCAGAACGCCGGCACCGGCCGGCAGCCGCGGAAGCGGCGCCTGGACCGTCGCCCTGTGCTGGATCACCGTCATGCTCGAGGGGTACGACCTCGTCGTCCTCGGCGCCATCATCCCGACTCTGCTCAAGACGCATCACCTCGGCATGACCGCGGGTGACGCGACCACCATCGCGACCCTCTCCCTGGTGGGCGTGGCCATCGGCGCGGTCTGCGTCGGCCCGCTGGCCGACCGGCTGGGGCGGCGTCTGCTGCTCATCGGTTCCGTGGTGGTGTTCTCCCTGTTCACCATCCTGGTGCCGCTGGCCGGTTCCGTCACGATGTTCGCCGTGCTCCGCCTCCTCGCCGGCCTCGGCCTGGGCGCCTGTATGCCGGTGTCCCTGACGATGATGGCCGAGCACATGCCGGCCAGCCGTCGCGCCCGGGCCAGCACACTGACCATGACCGGCTACCACACCGGTGCCGTGATCACGTCCCTGCTGGCCCTCCAGGTCACGGACGACTGGGAGATCCTGTTCTACGTCCTCGGCGTCGCGGGCTTCGCCGTCGCCGTCATCCAGTGGTTCCGGCTGCCGGAGTCGGAGGCGTTCGTCCAGGCCAGGCAGACCACCGGTGCGAAGCGGGTCCCCTTCACCGAGCTGCTCAAGCCCGCCTATCTGCGCGCGGGCGTCGGGATCTGGGTGGCCTCCTTCATGGGGCTGTTGCTGGTGTACGGCCTCAACACCTGGCTGCCGAAGCTGATGAACGACGCCGGCTATCCCGTCCCGACGGCCGTCACCCAGCTGCTGGTCCTCAACATCGGCGGTGTCGTCGGCCTGGTCCTCGGCGGGTTCGTCGCCGACCTGCGGGGCATCAAGGGCACCACGCTCGGCTGGTTCGGGATCTCCGTGGTGATGCTGGCCTGCCTGAGCGTCAAGATGGAGAGCGACCTGCTGCTCAACACGGTCGTCTTCCTCACCGGTGTGTTCGTCTTCTCGGCGCAGGTGCTGGTCTACGCCTACGTGACCAACTTCTACCCGGCCGCCGTGCGCGGCACCGCGCTCGGCTCGGCCTCGGGCATCGGCCGGATCGGCTCCATCGTCGGCCCGTCCATCACCGGGGCCCTGGTCACCGCCGGAATCGGCCATCCCTGGGGCTTCTACTTCTTCGCCGCCATCGCGGTCCTGGGCTTCCTGGCCGTGCTGACCCTGCCGCGCCGGGCCGAGGACGCACCGGCTCAGGGCGCCGCGGCCACGGCCTGACACCCGGCACGGCACCGCTCACCGCCGTGGCGCGGCCCGGGTCCCCTCCGGACCCGGGCCGCGTCCGGTCGGCATGGCCCGCCGTCGGCCGGCGGGCCATGCCGACCACGCGTCAGATGCGTCCGCCGGCGAGCCGGGTCAGCGGGCCGAGCGCGCGGCGGCCCGAGCGGCGGCCCGCCGCGTACGAGACCGCGCTCAGCGCCGTCACACCGGCCGCCGCTCCGGCGGCGATCAGCTTCCGGTGGGAGATCACCGTCCAGGCGGTCTGGGCCGTGGTGGTGACCCGGCCCGGGACCGTGGCGAGCGCCCGGCGCCCCGCCTCGACGCCCTTGACCGCGGTCTGTGCGGCGCCGGACGCGACCTCGGCCGGCCGGCGGGCTCCCGTCCTGGCCGCCGACGCCGCCTCATCGGCGGCCGAGGCGGCACTCTTCGCGGCCCGTGAGCCCCCGCCGGCCGCCTTGTCGGCGGTGCGCCGGGCCTTCGTCTGGGCCGAAGTGCGCTTCCCTTGCGTGTCGTTGTTCGGTTCCGTCATGCACACCGCCTTGCCCCTCCTTCCCGCGCCAAACGCGCGTCCGTCGGGCCGGACGCCGCTTGGCCGAACGCGGCGCCGCCCGGCCCCTGTCCGCACGGCGCCGGCCCCCGCCGGTACGGGCGGAAGGCGGGACCCGGCCGGGTGGGTTGTCGCCCCGCCGCCGTCCCACCGCGCGACCGGCGGCGGCTCGCTCACCATCCCGCGCTGAATCGCGGCCGGAGCCCCGCCGCCCCCGAGCACCCCGACGACGCCGACCGGCGCGCCACCCTGCCGGACAGCGCCACCGCCGTCCCGCACCGGCTCCATCAGGCCCGCCGGCAACAGCCGCCGGCCTCACCGGACGGCACCCCGGGCGGAATTTTGCATGCCGTGCATCTTTGCATAGCATGCAACCTATGTCGGGGAGGAATGCCGCCGGGGGCGGCCTGCGCGAGCGGAAGAAGCGGGCGACGCGTGCCGCGTTGGCGGAGGCCGCCGTACGCCTGGCGGCGGAGCACGGGGTGGAGAAGGTCACCGTCGAGGCCATCAGCGCCGCGGCGGGGGTCTCGGTGAGGACGTTCTTCAACTACTTCGACTCCCGCGACGACGCCTTCGTCGCGATCGACACCGACTCCCATGCCCGCGTCCGCCGATCCGTGCTCGACGCCCCCGCCGCCCTCTCGCCCCTCGACGCCGTGCGCGAGGCCATCGGGGCGGAGCTCGCCGAAGCGGAACAGCGCCACAAGCTGTGGCTGCTCCATGCCGACGTGCTGCGCGCCTCCCCCCACCTCCTGGTCCGCAAGATCAGTGCGCACATGGCGGACGAGACGGAACTGGCCGAGGCCGTCGCCGAACGCATCCGGGCCGGCTCCGGCTCCTCGCGCGGCGCGCCGGCGACGAGGGCCGCGTCCGCCGAGGCCGCAGCGCCCTCGCCGGAGGCGGCGACCGAAGAGGAACGGCGTGCGGCCCTGGACCTCTACCCCCGGCTGCTGGCCGCGGTGGCGACCACCGCGGTCCGCGTCAGCCTGGAGCACTGGTGCGCCCGCCAGGACGAACTCTCCTTCCCCGGCGTGTTCCAGGAGACCTTCTCCCTCCTGGCCGCCGGGCTGCCGGCGCCTCCCACGCGGTGACCCCGCCGCCGGCCGGTCCACCGGCCGGCGGCCACCGCCCCCCTGTCTGTCACGCGCGTTCCGGACACCGACGCCCCCGTCGGTGCCCCGGCCCGCGCGCCCCACCGAACCACCGTCGAAAGAGATCTCGTGACCGCACCCCCGGCGCCCGACCAGGCGCCCGCCACCTCCATGACCAACCGGCAGATACTCCAGGCCATGTCCGGCCTGATGGCCGGTATGTTCGTCGCCATCCTCGCGGGCACCGTCGTGTCCAACGCGCTGCCCCGGATCATCGCCGACCTCGGTGCCAGCCAGTCCTCCTACACGTGGGTCGTCACGTCGGAACTGCTGGCCATGACCGCGACGGTGCCCCTGTGGGGCAAGCTGTCCGACCTCTACAACAAGAAGCTGCTCCTTCAGCTGTCCCTGTGCATGTTCGTCGTCGGCTCGCTGCTGGCCGGCTTCTCGCACGGCGTCGGACTGCTCATCTTCAGCCGTGTCGTCCAGGGCATCGGCGCGGGCGGTCTGACGGCCCTCGCCCAGGTCGTCATGGCCTCCGTGATCCCGCCGCGCAGGCTCGGCAAGTACGCCGGCATCTTCGGTGCCGTCTTCGCCGTCGGCACCGTGGCCGGCCCGCTGGTCGGCGGCGTACTGGTCGACACCTCCTGGCTCGGCTGGCGCTGGTGCTTCTTCATCGGCGTGCCGTTCGCCCTGCTGGCCATCGCGCTGTTGCAGCGCACGCTGCACCTGCCCACCGTCCGGCGCGAGGTGAAGATCGACTACCTGGGCGCCCTCCTCATCGTGACGGGCGTCTGCGCCCTGCTCATCTGGGTCTCGCTCGCCGGCAACCAGTTCGACTGGGCGTCCTGGCAGACCGCCGTACTGACCGTCGGCGGCGTGCTGCTGCTCGTCGCCGCGGTGTTCGTCGAGGCGCGGACCCCGGAGCCGGTCATCCCGCTCGGCATCTTCCGCAACCGCACGGTGAGCCTGACGACCGTCGCCAGCCTCCTGGTCGGCGTGGCGATGTTCGGCGGCACCGTCTTCCTCTCCCAGTACTTCCAGGTCTCCCTGGGCAAGTCCCCGACCGTGGCCGGGCTGATGAGCCTGCCGATGATCCTGGGCCTGCTGGTGTCCTCCACCGTCGCCGGCCAGATCATCAGCAAGACCGGCAAGTGGAAGATGTACCTGGTGGCCGGCGCGGTCGTGATGACCGTGGGCCTCGGGCTGCTGTCCACGATCGGCGCGGAGACGCACTTCGCCCTGCTCAGCCTGTACATGGCCGTGCTCGGCGTCGGTGTCGGCATGCTGATGCAGAACCTGGTGCTGGCCGCCCAGAACGACGTCCCCGCCGCCGAACTGGGCGCGGCGACCTCCGTGCTGTCCTTCTTCCGCAGCATGGGCGGCACCATCGGCACCAGTGTCCTCGGCGCGATCCTCGCCAACCGGGTCGCCGACGAGATGGCCAAGGGGCTGAGTGAATCCGGCATCGCCGGTGCGGCCGGCGGCGGTTCGGGCGGTGAGTCCAGTGTGCCGGACATGACCACGCTGCCCGCCCCGATGCGGTCCATCGTCGAGCACGCCTACGGTGTGGCCACGGCCGACCTGTTCCTCATCGCCACCCCGTTCGCCCTGCTGGCGCTGATCGCCGTGGTGTTCCTCAAGGAGAAGCCGCTGAAGACCACCAGCGGCATGGAGCGTCTCGCCGAGGAGTCCTCCGGGGCCGCCGGAGACGGCGTGACGGCCGGTACGCCGGAGGCGGCGCGGCCGGGCAAGGCCGCGTCGCCGGCGGACAGCGGTCCGGCGGCGCCGGTCGGCTGACGCCTGGCCCGCCTTTCCCGGAGCCCTTCCGCGACGACGGGGCCGCCTGGCCGCTGGGCCAGGCGGCCCCGTCGCCGTGTCCGCGGCCGTCGGTGCCCCGGCCGCTCCGGGGTCTGGACCACCCGGCGGCCTGTGCCGGATGCTGGGGAGCACGCCGCCGGGGCCGGCGGCGGGAAGCACCGCCCGGCACGGTGACCGAGGAGGTGGGCCCGGTGCGCGACCACGAAGGCACCGCGCGGAAGGCCGACAGGGGGCGGGAGCGTCCCGGATGCCCCGTCACCCGGGCGGCCGACGGGACCTGGCGGGTGCACGACCACGCCGTCGCCCGCGCGCTCCTGCGAAGCCCCGGAACCGTCCAGGCCGGTCTGGGTGTCGAGACGGTGGAGAAGCTGCCGCGGCGCGTCCGCCGTCCGGTGCTGTACCGGGACGGCCCCGAACACCTCGAACACCGCCGGCAGACCGCGCGCTTCTTCACGCCCCGCCGGGTCGACGAGCACTACCGCGACCTGATGGCGCGCATCGCGGAGGAACAGCTCGCGTCCCTGCGCGCGGCGGGCGAGGCCCGGCTCGCCGACCTCGCCTTCGAGCTGGCCATCGGCGTGGTGAGCGAGGTGATCGGTCTGCGGTACGGCAGGCCCGGCATCCGCCGGAGGCTGGAGCGTTTCTTCCCCGAGGAGTTCGGCGAGCCGGGTCTGACCAGCCTGCGGGGCCTGTCCTGGCTGGTGCGGCAGAACGCCAACTGGCTGCGCGTCCATCTCGCCGATGTGCGCCCCGCGATCCGCGCGCACCGCCGCCGGGAACACGACGACCTGATCTCCCATCTGATCGGGGAGGGCTGTTCGGACGCGGAGATCCTCGGCGAGTGCCTGACCTTCGCCGCGGCAGGCATGGTCACCACGCGCGAGTTCGTCTCCCTGGCAGCCTGGCATCTGTTCACCGGCCCCGGGCTGCTCGCACACTACCGAGCGGCCGAGGAGTCCGGGCGCCTGGCCGTCCTCCAGGAGATCCTGCGCCTGGAACCCGTGGTAGCGCGGCTTCGCCGGCGGGCGGTCACCGCACTGGAACTGCCCACGGACGACGGGCCCTTCGCCATACGGCCCGGTGAGGTCGTGGAGCTCCGTCTCGACGACACCAACACCGATCCCCGCGTCGCGGGCCGCGACCCGCTGTGCCTCCGGCCGGGCCGGGCCATGGGGTCCGGCGCCGGACCGGTGGGGCTCTCCTTCGGTGACGGGGCCCACCGGTGCCCCGGAGCGCACATCGCCCTGCTGGAGACCGACGTCTTCCTCAGCCGTCTGTTCGCGCTCGACGGCATCCGGATGACGGCACCGCCCCGCGTCTCCTTCAAGGACGCCATCGGCGGCTACGAGATCCGGGGGCTCGCTCGCCGTGGGCCTGCCTGCCGGCGCCTGACAGCGGCACGGGCGGGCACCCGGGTGCGCGAGGCGGAGGCGTACCCGTGCCGGCGCCGTGGTTGCCGGAGTGCGCCGGCACGGGCGGCGCCGAGAGCGGGCGGGCGCCGCCCGGACGCGCGCCACCGGAACCCCGGCGGTGCCCGGCGCCGGCCCGGGCCGATGTCCGCGCGGTGAACCCCGTCATGACCGTGGGCGCCCGCCCGCCCCCGTCGCCGCCGGGTACAGGGCCACCGATTAGGGTGCCTCGCATGCCTGCCGTCGCCTCCGCCACCCCGACCGGCCTGCCCGAGCGGCCGGACCCGTCCCGTCTGTCCGCCCTGGACGGCCTTCCGCTGCTGACCCGCGAGGAGGACGGGACCGCCTGGCCGATGCTGCTGTGGGTGCCCGGCGAGAGCATGCGCATGATCTCCACCGCCGTCCTGGGCGGGGGCCTGGCCGAGCGCGAGTGGGTGCTCAACGCACAGGTCCCGCCCGGCTACCCGCGCCGCGACCCGGCGGCGCACCTGGCCGCGATGGCGGCCTCGCTCGGCGTACACGGGGACGGTGTCGGGCTGATGACGGCGGCCCGGGTGGCGGACCGGGGCTGCGCGGCGGACGACGGTGTGGTGGCCCTGGTCACGGCGGGTCTCGGAGTGCGCGGCTGGGCCGCGGTACCCGCTCCCGGCCGCCCGGGACCCTCCCCGGCGGGCACCATCAACATCGTCGTGTCGGTTCCCGTGCCCCTGTGCGACGCCGCCCTCGTCAACGCCGTCGCCACCGCCACCGAGGCGAAGGTGCAGGCGCTGCGCGACGCCGGGTTCGATGCCTCCGGCACGCCCACCGACGCGGTCTGCGTCGCCGCCGCCCGCCCCGTCCCCGGCCGGGCCGCCGAGTCGTTCGCCGGGCCCCGGTCGGTGTGGGGGGCCCGTATCGCCCGCGCGGTGCACCGGGCGGCGTACGAGGCGTGCGTGCGCGGTGAGGCGGACGGCGGGCGGCACGGCGACGGCGGGTTCCCCGCCCGCTGACGCGGGCCGGGTCGGTCTCTGTCACACCCCCCGGTGGACGACGTGCCCGCCGGTCACGGTGAGCCGTACCGGTGCCTCGGCGACCTCGTCGGCGGGCGCGTCGGCGGGGTCGACGCCCAGGGCGGTCAGGTCCGCCCGGCAGCCCACGGCGACACGGCCGGCGACGTCCGTCTCCCCGGCGGCGACCGCCGCGTGGGTGGTGCAGCCCTCCAGCGCCTGGAGGCCCGTCAGGCCCTCCCGCGCCGAGGCCGCTCCCCGGGGCGCCCGCGCGGTGGCCAGCACGGCGCGGGCGTCGTAGTGGGCGATGGGCCAGTCCGAGCCGAGCGCGACGACCGCGCCCGCCTCCCGCAGGTCCCGCAGGCGCCAGGCCCGGCCGGCACGGCCCTCCCCCAGCCGCTGGGACCACTCGTCGGAGTGGTCGGCACGGGTGTAACCGGTGTGCGGGGGCTGCATGGAAGCGACGACACCCAGGCGGGCGAACCGGACCAGGGTGTCGTCGGGCACCGACTCGATGTGCTCCACCCGGTGCGCGAAGCGGGCGTCCGCGCCGAGCGTCTCGACCGTGTCGAGGACGTGGCGTACGGCGGCGTCGCCGATGGCGTGGGTCGCCGTGCGCACCCCGGCGCGGTGCAGACGGCGCACGGCGTCGCTGTACGCGGACGGGTCGGGCCAGAACGCCTCGGTGCCCTGCCCGTGGCAGTCCGGGTGCTCCAGCCAGGCCGTGCCGCCTTCGACGGTGCCGTCCATGAAGAACTTCACCCCGCCGATGCGCCAGTGCCGCCCGGCGCGGCTCTGCAGCGCGACGAGCTCGTCCAGGGCCGCCTCGTCGTCGCCGGGCATGCACCAGGGCGCGAAGCGCAGCCGCAGCGGCAGGACGGTCTCCTCGGCCACGGAGCCGACCAGGTCGAGGTCGCCGAGATCCATCACATGGGCACCGGTGAGCCCCGTGGCGGCCATGGCGGACAGCAACTCCACCAGCCGGGCGCGCCGTTCGGCGTACGTCGGCCGGGGCGTCACCGTGGCGACCAGGTCCATGGCGGCGTGCTCGACCAGATGCCCGGTCAGCCGCCCGCCGGCGTCGACGGCGAGGTGGGAGCGCTGCGCGAACGTCCGGGGCCCGGTGACGCCGGCCGCCTTCAGCGCGGCCCCGGTGACGAGGGCCGAGTGCCCGTCGTACAGGCGCAGGAAGGCCGGGGCGCCGTCCAGGACGTCCTCGATCAGCGCCCGGTCGATGGGGCGCCCGCCGAACACGTTGTGGTCCAGGCCGAAGCCCACGACCCATCCGCCGGTCCGCTCGGCCGTGGCGAGCCGGGCGCGCAGCCCCTCCAGGTCGCGGACCCCGGACAGGTCGAGCCCGGTGGCCATGTCCAGGCCCCACACGGGGTGGCTGTGGCCGTCGACCAGGCCGGGTACCAGGCAGGCGCCGGCCAGGTCCACGACCTCGGTGCCGGGTCCGCGCCAGTCGCGTACGTCGGACTCGTCGCCGACGGCGGTGATCAGTCCGTCGCGTACGGCGACCGCGGAGGCCCGAGGACACTGCGGATCGAGGGTGCGGACACGGGCGCCGGTGAGAACCAGGTCGGCGATGGGCATGCGGGCGGTCTCCTTGGGGGTGGTTGAGGGTGGGTGAGGGCGGGGATGGACGGGTGCCGCGGGCCCCGCCCCCGGGCCGGCGGGCCTGCCGGGGTGGTGCCGCGGTCAGTCGCCGGGCACGGTGCGCCGCGCGGGCGCGACGGCCCCGGGTTCGTGCCCCGGCCCGGTCTCGTTTCGGGGCTCGTGTCCGGGCACGGAGCCGGCCTCCGGTTCGGCGGCGAACCGCTCGTAGACCCCGGGGCGGTGACGGCGCAGCCACCCCGCGAGGCCGAGTCCGGCGGCGAAGACCGCGAGAACGAGGGCGGCGAGCACGGTGTTGACGGTCGCCGAGGCCCCCGTGAACAGGTCCAGGTGAGTGACCACCAGGACGATGGCGGCGGTGAGCAGCGCCGCCGCGGTGACGGGTGCCACCACCGTGCGCAGGGCGCCCTCGCGGTGGCGTACCCGCCGGAAGTACCGGAACACGGCGAGCGCGGCCAGCAGTTGCAGTGCCATCAGGCCGAGCATGCCCGGGGTGTTGACCCACAGCAGCAGTTGCCCGTACGGGTCGGCGCCGGCCGCCGCGAAGCCGAGGACGACGACGGCGCCGAGGACGGTCTGGGCGATGCCCGCGACGTGCGGGGATCCGTGGCGCGGGTGCACCCGGGCCAGCGCCTTGGGCAGGACGCCTTCTTCGGCGAGGGCCAGTCCGTAACGGTTGATGGCGTTGTGGAAGGCGAGCAGGGACGCCAGGACGCTGGTGACGATCAGTACGTGCATGAGGTCCGCCGCCCAGCCGCCGACGTAGGTGGTGATGGCGGTGAAGAAGAGTCCGGCCGGGTCGCCGCCGGCGGCCTCGACGACCTCCGCGTCGCCGAAGGACTGGATCGCGATCCAGACGACGAACGCGTAGAACAGGCCGAGGAAGCCGACGGCCGCGTAGGTGGCGCGCGGCACCGTGCGGGCCGGGTCGCGGGCCTCGCGGCGGTAGATGACGGTGGACTCGAAGCCGGTGAACGCGGCGAAGGCGAAGGCCAGCACGGCCGCCGTTCCGGGCACGAACACGTTGCCGGGAGCGAAGGAGTCCAGGGACAGGCCGTGGGCGCCGCCCTTGACGAGCACTCCGACGGCGAGCAGGACGAGGATGCCGGTCTCGGCGACGAGGAGGACACCGAGGAGCTTGGCGCCGAAGTCGATGGACCGGTAGCCGCCGTACCCGATGAGCAGCAGACCGGCGAGCGAGACGGGCAGCCACGGGACGTCGGCGCCGAACAGGGCGTGGGCGGTGTCCTGGGTGGCGCTGCCCAGCAGGCCGTAGACGCCGATCTCCATGCCGTTGTAGCCGATGAGGGCGAGCAGCGCGGCTCCCACGCCGACGGCGCGGCCCAGGCCGCGGGTGATGTACGCGTAGAAGGCGCCGCCGTTGTGGACATGGCGGCTCATCGTGGTGAAGCCGACGGCGAAGACGGCGAGGGTGACGCCGGCGAGCAGATACCCCACCGGTGCGCCGATCCCGCCGAGGAGGATCGCGAGGGGGGCCACCCCGGCCATGACGGTGAGCGGGGCGGCGGCGGAGACGACGAAGAAGGCGATGTCGGCGGTCCCGAGCGCCCCGGAGCGCAGGGCGGCGGCGGGCGCCGGTGAGCCCCCGGAGGGGCTCGGGCTGGAACTGGTGTCGGGCACGGGGAAGCCCTTCTTGCTGCGTGAGGGACGGAAGGCAGGCGTGGGGGGTGTCCGGCGCCGGTAAACCTAAAGGCATTCGGTTTCCGCAATGTAACCTCCTCTTCAGACAGCTGGGAAGACCCTCCAGGAAGAGCACACGACATGGGACGGCCGCGCACACCCCTGCTGGACCGGGAGCGCATCACCACCACGGCACTCGAACTCGTGGACGAGAAGGGGGAATTCAGCGTTCCGCAGATCGCGCGCCGCCTCGGGGTGCAGACGGGATCGCTGTACCACCATGTGGACGGCCGGGACGGCATCGTCGAGCTGCTGCGCGAACGGGTGTCGGCGGGCATCGACATCGCCACGTTGGACCTCCGGCCGTGGGACGAGGCCCTGCGGGCGTGGGCGCGCTCCTACCGCGCCGCCTTCGCCGCGCATCCGCGGGCCATCCCCCTGCTGATGACGAACCCGGTGCGGGCACCGCGCGTCCTCGACCAGTACGAGCGGGCCGTCTCGCTTCTGCTCGACACGGGCTTTCCCCCGGCGGACGTCATGCCGGTCATCGTCGCCCTGGAGAACGTCGTCCTCGGGTCGGCGCTCGATCTGGCCGCCCCCGAGGCCATGTGGGAGCTCGCCGACGACACGGCCACGCCGCGGCTGGCGGGGGCACTGGACGCGGCGGGTGAGCGACGGGCGGATCGGGCCTTCGAACTGGCCCTGGAGGGTTTCCTGTCCCATGCGCGCCGGAGGCTGGAGGAACACCGGTCCACCGGCTGACGTCCGCGTCTCGGGCGGGTTTCGGGCACCGGGCCGGGGCCGCATCCCGCGCGGCCCGGACCGCCGGCCTCGTCCGCCCCGGCACCGGGCCCCGGCGACCGGGCGGACGAGGCGTTCACGCGGGCCGCGGCCGGACGGCGGTCAGCCCGCCCAGGAACAGGCCCAGGCCGACATGCCTTGCAGGGCGGCCAGCCGCTCCGCCACGGCGATCTGCTCCTTGCGGGTCGCCAGGTCCGCTCGCGGGGCGTACCTCAGCCCGCCGGCGGCGATCCAGCTGGACCGCGAGAACTGCAAGCCGCCGTAGTGGCCGTTGCCCGTGTTCGCCTTCCAGTCGCCTCCGGACTCGCACCGCGCGATGGCGTCCCAGTCCGGTTCGAGGCGCACGGACGGCGAGGCCGCCGCCGCCCCGGCCGTGGCGCCCAGCACCGCCGTGGCCGTCAGGACCACCAGCGCGGCCCGGCCGCCGCGCAGCCGGGGGCGGCGGCCGTCTGTCGTGTCAGCATGTCGCCAGATCATGACCAGACTGTTACACGACATGACGGACGGTGCCGGTCACCGGAGTGCCCTCCTACTCCGGACGGAGCACACGCGGCCGGACCCGCCGGGAGCCCGGCCCTCAGCCGTCGGCCAGCTGGCGCCAATGGGCAACGATCCAGCCGCGGGAGCGCCGGTTCATCTCCTCATAGCAGGCGGCCCACATGCCCGCATACCCCGGATGCCCGGCCTCCGCGCTCGCGCGGATGTCCTCCAGAGCGATATCGAGGAAGCCCAGCAGGATTTCGAGCACCTGTCCCCGCTCATCGGACGACAAACCGTGCACCGCGGCGAAGCGGTGGAAACGGCCGAAGGGATCGCTGTGGGCTCGGGCGTCGGCGATGTCCGACGGAGCCCGCAGGGGCACCCAGTGCCGGACGGCGACCGCGATGTCGAAGAGCCGGGACGCGGGCACGGCGAGGTCGAAGTTGATGAAGGCCGCCGCCCGCCCGTCGCGCACCACGACGTTCTCCAGGCAGAGATCGGTATGGCAGACCAAGTCCCCCCCCCGGCCCCCGGCGGCAGGCGTCTCCCGCGCCAAACAACCCCTTCCGGCAACGCGAAACCGGCCGCCGCGGCATGCAGCGCGCGCTGCGTCCGAGCAACGCTGAGCAGCAGTTCCTCGTCCGCTGCCCAGTCCGGGAAAGCGGCACCGCGACCTCGCCTGCCACGTAGTCCAAGAACTCCCGGCCCTGCCGGTCCAGCCCCAGAAAGCGCGGCGCCGCGCGGAAACCCGACCGCTCCAAGTACGTCAGGAACAGCCGCACGGCCTCGGCGTTCACACCCCCGGGCCGCCGCACCGTCTCGCCGACCCGTACCACCGCTCCAGCCTGGTCGATCCCGCCGGCCAGTACGCGCTCCCCCATCTCGTCGGTCATACGCCGATTCTCACCCGGGCCCGGCACGCCTTTGGGGCAACGGCTCCAGAAGCCGAGGCGGCGGGGGCGGACTCTCCTTTGCCCCGGCAGACATGGGGACCCCGCCCGCGCGGGGTGCGGGGGCGGGGTCTCGACGGAGCGTTGGGCAGGCCTTGCACCTGCATCTCCCCGCAGGAAGCGGAGCGTCTTGCCTTGGACCACCAACGCACGGTCCGCCCGTCTTCGCCCTGGGCGGCTCGCTCACGGTCGACTCTAGCGGGGCGCTTCGGCCCGCGCGTGGCGATGGGGCCGATGGGGTGAGCCGGGACGTCAATCGCCGGGGCAGGGCGCCCGGTTGTCCCGCCCGGGAAGCCTCTCCACGTTTTCTCCGTGTTTTCCCCACCCTTCCGCCACGCTCCGTTCACAGGCGCTGTAAGCTCCAGGCGCTCCATTCGCACCATCGAGGGGGGACTCCTCATGCGTCAGCGTCATGCCCTGGTCACCGTGTCCGCCGGGATAGCCGGGATAGCCGGGTTCGTGACCGCGGCCCCGGCCCAGGCCGCCGAGTACTCGTCGGCGCTGAAGATCAAGGCGATCCAGTACGACGCGCCCGGGCGGGACTCCAACAAGTGCTCGGGCGGCAACACCAAGGACGAGTACCTGGTCATCAAGAACTACTCGCGCACCGCGACGGTGAACCTGAAGGGGTACGTGGTCAAGGACGCCACCGGGAACCGGTTCGCCTTCACCGCCAACCACCAGCTCCAGCCCGGCGACTTCGTCAAGCTGCGCGGCGGCCGCGGCACCGACTCCGACGCCGGCAACGTCGTCTACCGCCAGAACTGCAACTTCATCTGGAACAACGACAAGGACACCATCTACTTCTCCAAGCCGTCCGGCGCCCGCGCCGACGTCCACTCCTACACGCGGTCCGCGAACGACCGCGACGGCAACGGCTACATCACCTACCACGGCTGACGCGGGTCACGGCGGGCCCGAGCGCACCACGGCCACGGGACAGTGGGCGTGGTGCAGCAGGGCCTGGCTGACCGAGCCGAGCAGCAGGCCCCCGAAACCGCCCCGGCCCCGCGCGCCGGCCACGACCAGCTGGGCCCCGCCGCTCGCGTCGATGAGGGCCGCGCGGACCCGTCCCCGGACCAGCCGGGACTCCACGGCGACCTCCGGATGGCACTCCCGGTGGCCGGAGAGCGCCCCGGCGAGCATCCGCTCCTCCTCGTCGCGCAGATGCCCCTCGTCGTACGTCACGAAGGGCGGATCGGCGGGACCGTCGTAGGCGCGTTCGGTCCGGGTGCTCCACACGTGCAGCGCCAGCAGGCCGGCGCCGCGCAGGGACGCCTCGGCGAAGGCGAACGCGACGGCCGCATCCCCGGCGGGCGAGCCGTCGGCCGCGAGCAGCACGGGGCCCGCCGGGTCCGGCCTGCCGCGTACCACCAGCACCGGGCAGTGGCCGTGGGCGGCCAGGTGCACGCCCGTCGAGCCGAGGAGCAGGCTGCCGAAGCCGCTCAGGCCGCGGCTGCCGACCACCACCAGCGAGGCGGTGCGCGACTCGATCTCCAGCACCATGACCGGCTCCCCCACGGTGACGTCACGGGCGACCTCCACCCGCGGCGCCGCCCCGCGGGCGCGCCGCTCCGCTTCCGCCAGGGTCCCGTCGACCAGCTCGCGCAGACCGGCGGTGGCGGGGCTCCACGGCCGCACATGGGGCGGCAGGTGCACCGACGGCCCGCCGAAGGCGTGGACCAGCCGCAGCTCGGTGCCGCGCAGGGCGGCCTCGCGCGCCGCGACCTCCACCGCGGACAGGCTGGAGGGGGAACCGTCCACCCCGACCACCACCGGGTTCACCATGACAGCGCCTCCTCACCGCGAGGCCGTCTCCGGTCTTCGCCCCCCTTTTTTTGGCCTACTCCCTATCTCTCTTCCGGGTTCCCCCGCCGTGTGGTCGTCAGTCGGGCAGGGCGAGACGGCAGGTGTCGCCCGGCCGGACCCGGACCGTGCGATCCGGGAGGCGGACCTCGATGGGGACCGGGTCGGACGGCGGTACGGCGATCTCCAGCAGGCCGTGCTCCAGTCGCAGCCGCACCCCCCAGTCGCCCTGGTACCGGAGGGAGAACCCGTAGGAGGACAGCTCCGGCAGCGGCACGGGGTCCAGCCACAGCGCCCCGGCGCGGGTCTCCAGGCCGGTCAGGCCCCGCTGGACGAGGTCGAGGGTGCCGGCCATGGCGCCGAGGTGGATACCCTCGCCGGTGGTGCCGCCCTGGAGGTCGGCGACGTCCCCCTTGAGGGCCTCCTGGCAGAAGGTCCATGCCTCGGCGCGCCGGCACCGGGCCAGGATCCAGCCGTGGACCAGGCCGCTGAGGGTGGATCCGTGGCTGGTCCGGGCGAGGTAGTGGTCGACGGTGCGCCGCCAGGTCTCCTCGTCCAGCCGGTAGCCCAGCCGCTCCAACAGGCCCCGCAGCTCGGCCGGGGAGAAGAGGTAGCCGAGCATCAGCACATCGGCCTGCTTGGACGCCCGGTAGCGGTTGACGGTGTCGCCCTCCGCCTCCAGGATCCGGTCCAGCCGCCGGATGTCGCCGTACCGGCGGCGGTAGTCCTCCCAGTCGAGTTCGGTGAGGTCGCCGTACCCGTCGAACTGGCTGATCACACCGTCGTGGAAGGGCACGTGGAGAGTGCGGGAGACGTCCTCCCACCGCTCCAGTTCCCCGCCGTCCAGGCCGGTGCGTTCGACGACTTCGCGCCGGCGCGGTTCGGGCAGGGTGCGCAGCACCTCCAGGGTGCGGGCGAGGACCCAGGCGGCGGTGACGTTGGTGTACGCGTTGTCGTCCAGGCCGGGCCGCCCGGCGCCGGGGTAGCCCTCGTGGTACTCGTCGGGGCCGACCACGCCCCGGATGCGGTGCCGTCCCAGCCCGGCGTCCCAGGCGGCGGAGTCCGCCCAGAAGCGGGCGATCTCCAGCAGCATCTCGGCGCCCTTGGTGTGCAGGAACTCCGCGTCGCCGCTCGCCTCGCAGTACTGCCACACGTTGTAGGCGATCGCCGATCCGACGTGGTGCTGGAGGTGGGAGTGGTCCGGCAGCCAGCGGCCGGAGCGCGGGTTGAGGTGCAGCTGCTGGGTCTCCTCGCGTCCGTCGCTGCCGCTCTGCCACGGGTACAGCGCGCCCCGCCGGCCGAGTGCGCGGGCGGCGGCACGGGCGGGGTCCAGGCGGCGGTGCCGGTAGTGCAGCAGGGCGCGGGAGACCTCGGGGAAGTGCAGGTTGAGGTAGGGCAGGACGAACAGCTCGTCCCAGAAGACGTGGCCGCGGTACGCCTCCCCGTGCAGACCCCGGGCGGGCACGCCGACGTCCAGGTCCGCGGTGTGCGGGGAGAGGGTCTGCAGGACGTGGAACAGGTGCAGGCGCAGGATGTGGCCCGCCTCTCCGGGGACGTCCAGCTCGGCCCGGCGCCACAGCTGGTTCCACGCCGTGCGGTGGGAGCGCAGCAGCGCGTCGAAGGCCGGTGCCGCCTCCACCCGGTCCACGGCGGCCTGCAAGGGGTCGCTGATCGCCGCGTCGCGGGAGGTGTGCAGGGCCACCGTCTTGTCGACGACGGTGGTGCGGCCGGGGCCGACGCGCAGCCGCATCCGCTGTACGGCGCGTGGCTGCTCGTGCGCGGCCACGACGGGTACGTCGGCGGTGACGCGGGCCGCCAGCCCGATCCGGATGTCGGAGGTGCGGGTGCGGCAGCGCAGCCACACGGTGTCGGGGGCGGCGTCCCCGGTGTGCACGTGGGTGAGGTGGCGGCCCTCCAGCTCCCGGTACCGCGCCACGCCCGCGTTGGTGACACCCCCGTCCAGCGCGGCCTCGGCGTCGAGCTCGACGGTGCCGCCCTCCACCGTCAGCTCGGTGCGCAGTGCCGCCAGGTGGGGGTCGGCCATGTGGACCAGGCGCCGCTGGCGCACGTCCAGCGCGCGTCCGCCGCCGAGCCCGTAACGGGTGTGGCGCTCCAGCAGACCGCAGTCCAGGTGGACGGCCTGGCGGTGTCCGAGCACCGGCGCGGTGTCCGGGGTCAGCCAGTCTCCGCCGGGGAGCCGGAAGCGCAGCGGCAGCCAGTTGGGCAGGTTGACCATGTCCTCGTTCTCCACCTGGCGCCCGGCGACGGTGGAGGTGAGCCGGTTGTAGCAGCCGGCCGCGTAGGTGCCGGGGTAGTGCGCGTCGTCCGCGGCGCACTCGGGCAGGGCCCCCCGGGTGGCGACGTAGCCGTTGCCCAGCGCGCACAGCGACTCCCGCAGCCGCTCGGCCGCGGCGTCGTATCCGTCGTATTGCCAGGTCCACGCCGTCACCGCGGTGCCGTCCTCCCGTGGGGGCGAGCGGGCGGGTCCGTCCCGCACCGGCGGCCGGGTACCCGCCAGAGCCCTCCGGGTCACGCCGGGTCCGGTCCGCGTCCGCCCGGCCCGCGCCGGGGGGCGGGCCGGCCCGTACGGGCGGCCGGGTTACCCGCCGCGCGCGGACGGCGCGGCGGCGGGGGCGCCGGGGACGGTGACGGTCGCGGGGCGGCTTCCCCGCGGCGCCTTCAGCCGGGGCTCAGATCCCGAACGGCGCGGCGTAGCGCACGGTTCCGGCGGGCAGCGGATGACCGGCGTCGAGGGTGAGGGCCATCAAAGCCTCGTCCGGGACGTCGATGGTCAGGCCGATGCCGTGGGCGGAGGCGCGGGTGAAACCGAACCGCGGGTAGTACGCCGGGTGCCCCAGGACGACGACGTGGTGCTCGCCCCGGCTCCGGGCCGCGGCCAGCGCCGCGCGGATGGCGGCGGAACCGGCTCCGCGGTTCTGCCGTTCGGGCCGTACGGCACACGGCGCCAGGCACAGGGCCGGACTGTCGCCGATGTGGCAGCGGGTCAGCAGCGCGTGGCCGGCGAGCCGTCCGTCGCCGTCCGCGGCGACCAGGGACAGGCCGTCGATCCATGCGGCCGGGTCGGCGCGGAGCGCGTCCACGAGGTCGGCTTCCAGAGCCGTGGGGAAGGCCGCGAGGAGGATTTCGCGGATCGCGGGGATGTCGGCGCCGGTCTCGGCGCGGGTGATCCAGGTGTCGCCCATGGTGGAGGGAGGATCCGTTCTGCGTGGGTTCGTGTGGGTGCCCGCGGGCTCACGCTCCCGGCGGGGTGGGGCGGGACGAGGTCAGGCCACGGTCCGGGACGTGAGGGAGACCCGGGCGCTGGGCGCGATGGCCAGGGGCGCGGTCATCCACCCCACCTCCCTCGGTGACGTCTGCGGGCACACGAACGGGCTCCACTGTACCCGTTCGCCACGGGGGCCCGCGGTCCCGGTGCTCCGGGCGACGGGCCGGTCGCGGACCTCCGCACGGCGAGGGCGCCCGGCGCGCTTATTAGACATCATGTCAAGTTACCGAAACGTAACATGCCTGGTGCTACCGCTGGTAACACCTGTCTCGGTACGGTCCCGTCACCCACAGGAGCAGCGCGAGCACCGTCGGGCGACCGTGCCGTCTGGCGCCGGTACGCCTGCCCGAGACCGGGCCGCCTCTCCCCGGACCGCGGACGACCGGTCCGGCCCGCCCTCCCCAGGAGGTTCGCCATGCCCGCACGCAGACCCCTGCTCGCCGCGGCCGTGACCGCGGCTCTCGCCCTGGGCGCCCAGGCCGTGCCCGCCGCCGGCACCGCGGCGGCCGCCGAGGCGTCCCGCGGCGCCGCCGTCCCCGCCTTCTACACCCCGCCCGCCGACCTTCCCGAGGCCGACGGCGCGCTCATACGCAGTGAACCGCTGCGTCTCGCGCTGAGTCTGCCCAGCCTCGGCGGGCCGCTGCCCGGCCGGGCCACCCGCCTGATGTACAAGTCCACGGATGCCAACGGCGAACCCGTCGCCGTGACCGGCGCCTACATCGAGCCGACGGCGGCCTGGCGGGGCGGCGGACCGCGCCCGCTGGTCGCCGTCGCCCCCGGCACCATGGGCCAGGGCGACCAGTGCGCCGCGTCCCTGGGCCTGGAACACCCGCTGAGGATCGACGGCGACACCGTGTCGGTCGGGTACGAGGACCTGTCGGTCTACCGGCTGCTGGCCCGCGGCATCGCCGTCGTCGTCACCGACTACGTCGGCCTCGGCGCCACCGACCGGCTGCACACCTACGTCAACCGTGTCGACGGAGCCCACGCCGTGCTGGACGCCGTACGCGCCGCGCGCGCCCTCGACGCGGCGTCCGTCACGGCGGACTCCCCCGTAGGCCTGTTCGGATACAGCCAGGGCGGCGGCGCCACGGCCGCCGCCGCCGAGCTCCAGCCCTCCTACGCCCCGGAAGTCCGGCTCGCCGGCACCTACTCCGGAGCACCGCCCGCGGACCTGACCGAGGTCACCGGGGCGATCGACGGCAGTGACCTGGCGGGCGCCCTGGGCTGGTCGCTGAACGGCTTCCTCCAGACGGAGCCGTCCCTGCGGCCCCTCGCCGACCGGTACCTCAGCGACGCGGGCCGCGCGGCCCTGGCGGACCTGTCGACCCGGTGCGTCGGCGACGCGCTGTTCGCGTACGGCTCCTCCCGCAGCACGGCCTGGACCACCACGGGGCAGTCGGTCGGCGACGTCATCGCGGCCGAGCCCGCCCTTCAGGCGTTCCTCGGCAAGCAGCGCATCGGCACGCTGAAGCCCAGCGGCCCGGTCCGGGTGGCCACCGGCGTCAACGACGACCTGGTCCCGCACGCCCAGGCCCGGCGGATGGCCGTCGACTGGTGCCGGCTGGGCGGGAACGTCACCTACGCCCCGGTCGTCCTGCCCGACGTCGGACGGGGGCTGCTGAACCACTTCGGCCCGCTGCTGACCGACCAGGGCGACGCCCTCTCCTGGCTCACGGACCGGCTGTCGGGCAAGCCGGCCACCGCCAACTGCCGGACGCTGCCGCTGCTGCCGTAGGCCCCGCCTCCCGGATCGCCTCGGACCGGACTCGGGAAGGCGGCACACCCCCCGCGTCACGGGACCGGGCCCGGTCCGAGAACCGGCCGAGCCCGGTCGGGGAGCCGGCAGAGCCCGGTCCGGCCGCCGGGCCCCGCCGGTCCTCCGCGGTCTCCGCGCCACCCATGCCGCCGGCGCGGAGACCGCCGCCGCGTCCGCACCGCTGCCGGTCCGTGACATACCGGACACACCCGCGGTGTGTGCCGCGTGCGAACACGGGCAGCAGCCCTGGCATGCGACCCATGATCACCTGGGCGCAGAATTCGCATAGGCGAACAGAGTGCAGCAACAGAAAGGCGGCAGCGTGAGCGACGCGATGCCCGACGGACGGCCCGGTGCGCGCGGCCGGGCGAGGATGCCGAAGACGGTCGCCGACATGCCGCGGCAGGTCCGCGAGGAGCTGACACGCCGGCTCCACCGGAAGAAGGGGGCCTTCCGCGAAGAGGACGTCCAGGTCGTCGAACGGCCCCTGCTCAAACGCGCGGTCGGCGCCTCCGCGCTCGGCAACTGCATGGAGTGGTTCGACTTCGGCGTCTACAGCTATCTAGCCGCCACCATCGGCAAGGTCTTCTTCCCCGGCGCGTCTCCGGGCGCTCAGCTGATCTCCTCGTTCGCGACCTTCGCCGCGGCGTTCGTCGTCCGTCCGCTCGGCGGCCTGGTCTTCGGCCCCCTCGGGGACCGTGTCGGCCGGCAGAAGGTGCTCGCCGCCACCATGATCTTGATGGCGGTCGGCACCTTCTCCATCGGCCTGATCCCCAGCTACGCGAGCATCGGGATCGCGGCCCCCGCCCTGCTGCTGCTCGCCCGCATGGTCCAGGGCTTCTCGACCGGGGGCGAGTACGGCGGCGCCACCACGTTCGTCGCCGAGTACTCGCCGGACCGGCGGCGCGGCTTCCTCTCCAGCTGGCTCGACTTCGGCACCTTCGTCGGCTACGCGCTCGGTTCGGCGCTGGTCACCGTACTGAACCTGGCGCTCACGGACGCTGAGATGCTCTCCTGGGGCTGGCGCGTCCCGTTCCTGATCGCCGGCCCGCTCGGCCTGATCGGTCTGTACATGCGGCTGAAGCTGGAGGAATCCCCCGCCTTCCAGAAGCAGCTCGACGAACACGAGAAGAGCCTCGCCCAGGCTTCGGCGGGCAGCGAGTTCAAGACGATCATCCGCAGGCACTGGCGCCCGCTGCTGGTCTGCATGGGGCTGGTCCTGCTCTACAACGTCACCAACTACATGGTCACCGGCTTCCTGCCGACCTACCAGACGGAGAATGTGGGCCGCTCCACCAGCTTCGCCGACCTGCTGGTGCTGATCGGCATGGTGTGGATCGTCCTGCTGATCACCTTCCTCGGGCGGCTCAGCGACCGCATCGGGCGCCGCCCGCTCTACTCGGTCGGCGCCGCCGCGATGATCGTCCTCGCGGTGCCGGCCTTCCTGCTGCTGAAGGCGGACGGCACCTGGCAGCCCATCGCCGGCGTGCTGGTGCTGTCCACCCTGCTGGCCTGCTTCGCCGCGCCGAGCGCCGCCACACTGCCGGCGCTGTTCCCGACCGCCGTGCGGTACGCGGCCATGGGCATCGGCTTCAACTTCGCCGTCGCCGCCTTCGGCGGCACCACTCCGCTGGTCACCGAGGCCCTCGTGGACGCCACCGGCAACGACATGGTGCCGGCCTTCTATCTGATGGCGGCCGGGGTGGTCGGACTGATCACAGTGAGGTTCCTGCCCGAGAGCGCCCAGGTGCCCCTCAACGGCTCGCAGCCGATGGTCGGTTCCCGGCGGGAGCTGCGGGACCTGATCAGGACGTCCAAGGAGCTCTATCACTTCTCCAAGGAGCGCTCCACGACGCGGTGACGGGCGCGCCTGCCGGGAGCCGAGCAGCACCCCCGAAGGCCGGCGGAGCCGCGCCGACCGGTGACCGGTGCGAGCGGTCACCTCGGCGGGCGGCTGGTCCCCGAGTCGCCGCCGACGCGCCACCGGGTGCGGTGTCCGGCCCGCTTTCCCGGCCGGCCCCCGCCCGCGGGCCGTGCGCGCCCTGCCGTCACGGCCAGGCTGCCGCGGTTCAGTCGGGCTCGGGGGCGTGCGGGCTCGTCGAGGGCGGCTCGGCCGGGCGTTCCCGGCCGCCGTCACGGCCGGACGCCACCACGACGAGCAGACCCACCACGACGGCCACGGCGGCGGCCCGGCCGGCGGCCCGCACCGCCCAGCCCGGCAGCGACACGCCCTCCCCCCGCCTCGGCGCGCCCAGCCGCTCGGCCCGCCGGGCGGGCCGCAGCAGACGGAGCGACAGCAGGACGGCGACGGGCAGTTGCAGCAGCCACAGCACGGTGCGCGGCCACTCGCCGTACCAGACGTTGGTGCCGTAGAGCAGGGTGTGCCACACACTCAGCACGTACACGACGATCACGAAGCGGTGCAGCCGCCGCCAGGTGTTCGCCCCGATGCGGTGCCGGACGTAGAACAGCAGCCCGAGCGGAACCGCCAGATACAGAGCACCCTGCCCCAGCGGAATGGCGATGCGGCCGGTGCCCGAGTCGTACCAGCCGGGCACGAACGTGTCCGCGAAGCCCGCCCAGAGCCGCTCGGCCCACGCCAACCGGGCCTCATACCGTACGAGCTCGGCGGCGAACATCAACGCGTGCGCGAACATCAGAGCCATCGTCGTCAGGCTCGTGGTGCGGTGCCAGCGTTCCAGGACCTGCCGGGAGACCGTCGGCCGGGCCGGGCGCGGCCCCGACAGCAGCAGGCCGAGCATGACCGTGCCCCAGGCCCACAGCAGGCCCGACCAGCCGAACGCCTGGCTGAGCAGGTACATCCAGTAGGTGCCGGCGTCGTCCATGAACGGCATGACCGCGACCGTCGCCGAGTCACCCGACTCCACGCGCGCGTACAGGAACGCGAAGACGGCCGCGGTGACCAGGACCGCCGCGCTCGCGTCGGGCAGCGCGGCCCGCAGGTCGGCGCGCAGGACGCCGCGATCGGCCGGGCCCCGGTCACGGGCGGGCGGCGGGGTCGTGCCGTCGTCCTCGGGCGTCGTCTCTGGCAGCATCCTGTGCCTTCCGGGGCGCGGGACACCGACGGGCGGTGTGCGCGTGTGATGGGAGGAACCAGTGTGGCCGAAACCGCCGGGAATACGGAGGCCACATCCAGCCAGAGTGGCTGCTGGGAGTCGGCTGAGCCGCCCCGGGGTCCTGATGCCCGCACATGGACCGATCACATTCGGACAACCGGCGACGCACCCCCTGCCGCGGGAGTGCGAGCCACCCTACGCTGTGCGTGCAGTCGGTTCGTGCCTCCCGTCCGACCGGACTCCGGGCGGCGCGAGGCAAGGGGGAACCCGGTGGGAATCCGGGACTGTCCCGCAGCGGTGAGTGGGGACGAAAGCCGTCAACGGCACTGGGCCCGCATCCGGTGGGGGCCGGGAGGCGACGGCCGGCAAGCGCCCGCCGGTTCCCCGGTGGGCGAGCCCACGAGTCCGAAGACCTGCCACTGCGCCCG
This sequence comes from Streptomyces sp. NPDC052020, assembly GCF_040680575.1. Taxonomy (NCBI): domain Bacteria; kingdom Bacillati; phylum Actinomycetota; class Actinomycetes; order Kitasatosporales; family Streptomycetaceae; genus Streptomyces; species Streptomyces sp. NPDC052020. Next base: position 63,311 of record NZ_JBFAWY010000016.1, on the reverse strand, counting down.
CACCTGACGTGCGGGCTGTGCACGGTGACCTCGAGGACTGGGTCGGCGGTACGGACGGCTCGTACGGCGTACGCTGCGCCGCGCCTCCTTCCCGGCCCTGACGCGGGGCTCGGAACCACGAGGAGGACGTGTCCGTGACCGCGCGAGTTCCCGTCATCCGTGCCGGATGCCGGCCGGCCCGCTCTTCGACGGACCGGACCGGACGGTGCTGACGCCCGCCGGGGCGGCCCGTGAGGTGCGGTGCCCGCCGGGCCGCACGGTGTCCGGCGTCTGCCACGGCACCCTGGGCGAGCTGTACCAGGGTCCGCTGCGGGCGGGTGCCGAGCCGGACATCGCCGTGGTGTCCTTTCCCGTGGACCGTCATTCCTGGGTGCACTTCACCCCGGGGACGGGTTCGCCGGACCCGCTGCCCCTCGGGGAGAAGTCCGCGACGGCGGCCCGGCTCTTCCTGGAGCACTTCGGGCTCACGCTGCCGCCGGGCCGCTGGAGCGCCTGCTCCGAACTGCGGGTGGGCGTGGGGATGGCGAGTTCGACCGCGGACATCGTGGCGACACTGCGCTGTCTGTTCCGGCTGTTCACCCTGCCGTACGACCCGGACGTGGTCCTCGGCGTCCTGGCGGCGATCGAGCGGGCCGACAGTGTCTTCCTCGACGAGTTCGCGCTCCACCTCAGCGGCCGGCACCGGGTGATACGGCGGCTGGGCACGGACATCGGTTTCCACACCGCGTACATCATCGAGCCCGGGACGGTGGACACCGCCGCCGTCACCGATCTGCTGCTGGAGCACTACCGGCGGTACGGGGAGGAGTACGAGCGCTGCCTGGCCGATCTGCTGAAGGGCTTCGCCTCGGGGGACCCGGCGGCCGTCGCCCGGGCGGCCACCGCCAGCGCCGCCCTGTCGCAGAGCGTGCTGCCCAAGGCGGCGTTCGACCGCATGCTCGCCCACCGCGAACGGTTCGGCGCGGACGGCGTCTTCGTCGCCCACACGGGCTGCCTGATCGGCTACCTCTTCCCCGGCCGCCTCGACGCCGGCCTCAAGTCGGACCTGTCCGCCTTCTTCCACTCGCTCGGCCACCAGTGTTCCTTCGCCCAAGGAGGCTACGGGTGATCCACCCCCACATCGCCGACGCCCTGAAGGTTCCCGATCTCGTCCGGCTCACCGACGGCCTCGTCCTGGTCCGGTTCGAGTCGATGAAGATCTACTCGGCGCTCGCCGCCGTCCGCCACCTCCTGGAGCGGGGCACGATCCGTCCGGGACAAACCCTGATCGACAGCTCCAGCGGCATCTACGCCTACGCCCTGGCGCTCGCCTGCCACCGCTACGGCATGCGCTGCCACATCGTCGCGTCCACCACCGTGGACACCACCACCCGTGCCCAGCTGGAGGTCCTCGGCGCCACCGTGGAACAGGTCAGACCCTCCGAAAACCTCAAGCTGGACCAGGAGTTACGGGTGCGGCGGGTGACGGAGCTCCTCGCCGACCACCCCCACTGGCACTGGATGCGCCAGTACCACGACGACGTCCACTACCTCGGCTACCACGAGGTCGCCGACCGGATCACGACCACGTTTCCCGCGACCGCGCTGACCGTCGTCGGAGGGGTGGGCTCCGGAGCGTCGACGGGCGGCATCGTGGAGCGCCTGCGCGCCACGGACCCCTCGGTGCGGCTGGTCGGCGTCCAGCCCTTCGGAAGCGTCACGTTCGGCAGCCAGGAGCACCACGACCCGGAAGCGATCATCGCCGGCATCGGGTCGTCCATCGCCTTCGACAACGTCCGCCACCACCTCTACGACGCCCTCCACTGGCTGGACTTCAGCCACGCCATGTCCGGCACGATCGCCCTCCTGCGCGACCACGCCGTCTTCGCCGGGCTCTCCACCGGCGCCGGATACCTGGCCGCGGCGTACGAAGCCCGCCGCCACCCCGACCGGCTGCACCTGGTGATCGGTGCCGACACCGGGCACCGCTACGTCGAGCGTGTCTTCGCCCGGCACACGGAAGCCCTGGACCCCGCCGCGTTGAAACCCGTCGAGGTCTCCGCACCCGAGGAGATGTCCATGCCCTGGTCCACGATGGCCTGGCGGCGTACCGCCCGCCCGGCGCACGGGAAGGGGCGAGCGGCATGAGCGTCGTCTGCCTGGAGTCACTCACCTTCGGCCTCGGACACCTGGTGCGCGCCGCCGACGCGCTCGGTGAGCGGCTGACCCTGCTCACGCGCGACCGCTCTTATTACACGTACGAGCTGGAGCGGCTGGGGGCCGGTGCCCTCGACCTCGTGGAGACCGACACCTTCGACGTGGAGCGGGTGGCGGAACTGCTGCGCCGGACTCCCGGACTGCGCGGCCTGATCAGCTCCACCGACACCTGGACGCTGGTCGGCGCGGAACTCACCGACCGTCTTGGCCTGCCCGGGCTCGATCCGGCCGTACTGCGGCTGACCCGGGACAAGGCGGCCGTACGCGGCCGCCTGCACCATGCCGGGCTGACGCGCGGACGGGCCGTGGAGGTCGCCGGCCCCGGCGCGCAGCTGCGGGGGTCGCTGCTCAAGGATGTCGGTCTGCCCGCCGTCCTCAAGGACACGGCGGGCACCGGCAGCCAGAATGTCTGGCTGGTGCGCGATGAGCCGGAGCTGGACGCGGCCCTGGACGAGGCGGCCGGGCGGGAGCTGAAGGGACGGCTGTTCGCGGAGCCGTACTTCAGCGGGCCGGTGTACAGCGCCGAGACCCTCAGCTGGGCGGGCCGGACGCGGCTGCTGGGCGTCTCCAGCCGGCTGATGTCACCGGAGCCGCGTTTCCGGGAGGAGATCACGGCGTTTCCCGTGGCTTTCCCCGAGACTCGGCGGGCGTCGCTGGAGCGGTGGCTCGGTGAGGTGCTGGCGGCTATCGGCTACACCGACCGCTTCGCGCACGTGGAGTTCGTACTGACCACCGGCGGCCCGGAGGTCGTGGAGGTCAATCCCCGGATCGGTGGTGCCCTGGTCGGCGAGGGCATGTGCCGGTCGCTCGGCGTCAACGTGTACGAGGCGATGATCGAGGCCGCGCTCGGCCGCCGCCCCCGCCTGATGGACATGGAGCTGCCCGGCGGTCCGGCCGTCGCCTTCGTCCTGGGCTACCCGGCCGAGCCCGGGGTGTTCACCGGCGTCGCCGGGCTGGACCGCCTGGCGGACATGCCGGGATCACCGGCCTGGTACCCGGTCAGGTCTGCCGGCGACGTCGTCGAGCACCTGGCCGACAGCCGTGGTTACGCGGGCATCGTCTACGCGGAGGCCGAGACCGCCGAACTGGCCACACACCACGCGGTGGCCGCCGCCAACGCCCTGACGGTGCTCACCGAGCCGCCGCACGGGGCCGCCGGCCGCGAGGCGTCCGGTGGGTGAACGCACGACAGGCAGGGAAGGCCCGCGGGCCGTGTTGTCCGCGCTCGACGGCCCGCTGCGTTTCCTGCTGCTCAGCTCGTTCCTGATCCCGCTCGGCAGCTTCATGGTCCTGCCGTTCATGTCGGTGTTCCTGCACGAACGGCTCGGAATGGGGCTCGGCACGGTGGGCGTCGTGCTGGCCGTGGCGTCCCTGGTGCAGTTCTCCGGGGGGATCGTGGGCGGTGCCCTGGCGGACCGGATCGGGTTGCGCCGCACGATGCTGTGGGCGCTGATCATCCGCACGGCCGGGTTCGCCGGCCTGCTGTCGGCCCTGCGCTGGCCGCCCCTGGCCGTCGGGGCGCTGGTCCTGACGTGCTGCGGCGCCGCGCTGTACCTGCCCGCCAACAAGGCGTACCTCGTGCACGGCGTGGACGACGAGCGCCGCCCGGCGTTCCTGTCGGCGGGCAACGCGGCCCTCAACGCGGGCATGGCGGTGGGGCCGCTGGTCGCCGGGCCGTTCGTGCTGTCCTCGCCCGGCTGGCTGTTCGTCGCCGTCACGGCGCTGTTCGTCCTGGTCACCGCGGGCCACGCGCGGCTCCCCCCGGCGGCCGGGCAGGAGCAGCCGGGCGGGCGGGCGGCCGAGCAGGGCCTGCTGGCCGGGGTGGCGGTCCTGCCGTTCGCGGCCAACGCGCTCGCCTTCCACCTCTACTTCCACTTCCAGCACTACCTGGCGGTGTACGCCGTCGAGCAGGCATCCAGCGCCTTCTACAGCCTGGTCCTGCTGCTCTGCTTCGCTCTGGTCATCGTCGTACAGCCCCTCGCGTCCGGCCTGATCCGGCGCATGTCCTACGCGAGCGCCCTCACGGCCGGCTTCGCCGGCCTGGCGGCCGGGATGGCCGTCCTGGCGATCGGCACCCGGCCGGCGCTGCTGGCGGGCGGGGCGCTGATCACCCTGGGCGACATCGTGCTCTTCCTCAAGAACGACCTGGAGGCGCTGCGCCGCAGCCCCCGTTCGGACGCCGTGGTCTTCGGCCAGCAACGGCTGGCCGCCGGGCTCGGCGCCTGCACCAGCGGAGTACTGGGCGGGCAGCTCTACGGCCTCGCCGAACACGCCGGGAGCACAGGCCGGTTCTGGCTGCTGGCCGCCGCACAGTGCCTGGTGCTGCCCCCTGTGCTGCTGGCACTGCGCGACCGCACGGTGAAACAGCCCCACCCGCACGAGGACGACGAAGGAGCACTGAGACCGCATGACACGGACGGGCGGGTTCCAGGACGATGACTTCTGGACCGAGTTCCACGACTTCCTCTTCTCCGAACAGCGCTACGCGCAGGCCGAGGAGCTGCTCGGCACCTCTCCCCTGCTGTCCTTCCCCGCCGGCGCCCGGGTGCTGGACCTGTGCTGCGGGCCCGGTGTGTTCACCGTGCCGCTCGCCCGCCGGGGCTACGCCGTCACCGGGGTGGACCTGAGCCCGGCCATGCTGGAGCGGGCCCGGAAGCGAGCGGCCGACGCCGGCGTCCGGGTCGCCCACGTGCGGGCCGACGCCCGGGAGTACGAGGCGCCGGGCGGATTCGATGTCGTCCTCAACATGTTCACCTCGTTCGGTTACTTCGAGGACCCCGCCGACAACGCCCGCGTGCTGCGCGCCATGCACACCTGCCTGACACCCGGCGGCACCCTCGTCCTGGACCTCGCCGGCAAGGAACTCCTGGCCCGCAAGGTCACCCCGCCGAAGGTGGTGCGGCGCGGCGACGACCTGATGGTGCAGACCGACAGCGTGCTGGACGACTGGGCGCGGCTGCGCAGCGACTGGGTACTGGTCCGCGGCGAGCGGGTCACGCGAGCCACCCTGGTGTGGTTCGTGTACAGCGCGGTGGAGCTGCGGCGGATGGCTCGGGAGGCGGGGTTCGGCCGGGTGGAGGTCTTCGGCGGTTTCGACGGCCGCCCGTACGACGAGAACGCCGAGCGGCTGGTGCTGCGGGCCGTCCGCGAGGAGTGAGGGCGGGCGGGAGCGCGCAGGCGGATTCGCACGCCCTTTTGACCTCGACTCCGCGGACCGTAGTATCACCAGGTCATCACCGCGACGGGAGACAGGAAGCCGGTGCGAATCCGGCACGGTCCCGCCACTGTGACCGGGGAGTGCACCCCTTCGGCATGCCACCGCGCACCGCGCGGGAAGGCAGGGGGAACGTCGATCCGGGAGTCAGGACACTGGCCTGTCGCGGGCCCGTTCCGAGGAGCGCGGACTCCCCAGGAGGCTCTACGTGTACGACGGCACGTCCCGTCCCCCGCTGTTCACCCCTGCCCACCGGCGCCACGCCCTGCGTGCCGTGGCGGCGGCCGTCGCCCTGTCGGCGGCCCTGCTCACCGCCGGCTGCGGTTCGCCGCAGGGCACCGCCCAGGGCGCCGAAACCACGGCCTCGCCGGCCGACGGCTTCCCCGTCACCGTCGACAACTGCGGCGTGAAGACGACGTACGACGAGCCGCCCTCCCGAGTCGTCACCATCCACCAGCACCCGGCGGAACTGATGCTCGCCCTCGGCCTGAAGGACCGTATGGCAGGCACCGCCTTCCCCGATTCCGCCGTCCTGCCCGGCCTGAGGGAGGACTACGAGTCGATTCCGGAACTGGCGAAGAGGGAACCGTCCTTCGAGACCGTCCTGGAGGCGGAGCCAGACCTCGTCTACGGCGGCTACGGCAGCGCCTTCGCCGAGAACGAGGGCCGTTCTCGCGAGGCGTTCGCCGACGCGGGCATCGACACCTATCTCAACCGCGAGTACTGCGGGAAGGAACGGGTGACGATGAAGGACACCTACGAAGAGATCCGCACCATCGGCCGGATCTTCGGCGTACCCGGCCGGGCGGACGAGCTGGTGTCCGACCTCCGCGACCGCGTCGGCCGGGCCACCACGGCTGTCGAGGGCGAACCCCGCCTTTCCGTCTTCGTGTACGACAGCGGGGACAAGACCGCCTTCACCGCGGGCGGCAAGAGCCTGGCCACCGAACTGATCCGCCTGGCCGGCGGCGAGAACGTCTTCGCCGACCTCGATGACGTCTTCGGCGACGTCTCCTGGGAACAGGTCGTCCAGCGCAAGCCGGAAGTCATCGCCATCTACGACTACGAGGGCGCCGGCAGCGTCGAGCGGAAGAAGAAGTTCCTGCTGTCCCAGCCGGCCCTCGCCGACGTGCCCGCCGTCCGGAACCAGCGGTTCGTCGTGCTGCCGTTGACCGCCACCCTGGTCGGCGTCCGGTCGGCCTACGCGGTCGAGGACCTGGCCCGCGGCCTGCACCCCGAGAGCTTCCGGTGACCGCCGCCGTCACCGGCACGGACACCGGACCGACCGCCCGGCAGGGGCGCCGCCAGGGGATACGGACGGGCCGGGCGGCACTCGCCACCACGCTCGTCCTCCTCACCGCCCTGCTCCTGCTCTCGGCCACAGCCGGCCTGACCATCGGCTCCGTACACGTGCCACCGGGCCAGGTGTGGGGCATCGTGACCCACGCGCTGGGCGCGGGCTGGGCCGAACCCGACTGGCCGCGGGCGCGGGAGACCATCGTCCTGGACGTACGAGCGCCGCGCGTCCTGCTCGGAGCGGTGACGGGCGCCGGACTCGCCGTCGTGGGCACCACACTCCAGGCCCTGCTCCGCAACCCGCTCGCCGAGCCCTACCTGCTCGGCGTCTCCTCCGGGGCGTCCCTCGGCGCCGTCGCGGTGATCGTCTTCGGGGTGACCGTGTTCGGGCCGGTGTCACTGCCGGTCGCCGCCTTCCTGGGTGCCCTGGGCGCTCTGCTCCTGGTGTACGCCACCGCCCGCACCGGCGGTCGCATCACCTCCGCGCGGCTCGTCCTGTCCGGCGTCGCCATCGCCGCGGTGCTCACCGCGCTGCTCGACCTGCTGCTGCTCACCACCGACCACGGCAACGAGGCCCGCGCGGTCCTCGCCTGGACCCTCGGCGGTCTCGGCGGCGTCAACTGGGGCACGCTGTGGCTGCCCAGCGCGGCCCTGCTGGCCGGCATCGGCGTCCTGATGGTCCAGGCCCGCAACCTGAACCTGCTGCTGGCGGGCGAGGAGGCCGCGACGACGATGGGGCTGGACGTGGGCCGCTTCCGCGCCCGTATGTTCGTCCTGCTCTCCCTCGTCACCGGGGTCCTCGTCGCGGCGGCCGGACCGATCGGCTTCGTCGGCCTCATGCTCCCGCACATCGTGCGCCTCGTCGTCGGCGGCGACCACCGCCGCGTCCTGCCGACGGCCGCGCTCGGCGGCGCGGTCTTCCTCGTCTGGGCCGACATCGCCGCACGCACCGTCGCCGCGCCCATGGAGATCCCCGTCGGGGTGCTGACGGCGCTGTGCGGCGGCCCGTTCTTCCTGTGGCTGATGCGCCGCGACGCCCGGCGGACCACCGACCGAGGAGGGGCATGACCGGCAGCGAACTCGTCGTCGACGGCGTCACCCTCACCGCCGGTGCGCGCCGCCTGGTGCGCGACGTCTCCCTGACCGCCCGACCCGGGGAGGTCATCGGCCTGGTCGGCCCCAACGGCAGCGGCAAGTCCACCCTCCTGCGCGCCGTCTACCGCGTCCTCCGTCCCCACGATGGGCAGGTCCGCGTCGACGGCAGGGACGCCTGGTCGCTGCCCGTACGGCGACTGGCCCGCACCGTGGCGGCGGTGGTCCAGGAGCCGGGCGCCGACGTCGACCTCACGGTCCGCGAGGTCGTCGCCATGGGCCGCACCCCGCACAAACGGCTGCTCGACGGTGACACCCCCGAGGACGCCGCGCTGATCGAGTCGGCGCTCGGGGCGGTGGACGCCACCGGCCTGGCCGACCGGTCCTTCGACCGGCTCTCCGGCGGTGAACGCCAACGCGTGCTCATCGCCCGCGCCCTCGCCCAGCAGCCGTCGCTCCTCGTCCTGGACGAGCCGACCAACCATCTCGACATCCGCCACCAGCTGGAAGTCCTCGGCACCCTGCGGCGACTGCCCGCCACCGTCCTGGTCGCCTTGCACGACCTCAACCTGGCCGCCTACTACTGCGACCGCCTCTACGTCCTGCGCGACGGCGGGGTCACCGCCTCGGGCCCGCCCGGAGAGGTCCTCACGCCCCGCCTGCTGGCCGAGGTGTACGGCGTCGCGAGCGAGGTCGCGGTCCATCCCCGCACCGGGGCGCCCCAGGTGACCTTCCTGCCCGGGGCCCGTCTTCCGGCCCACCCGGCCGAGGCAGGCCGCCCCGCGCCGTGAACGGTGCTGATCCGCGGGCGCGGGCGCCGGGGCGCACCGTCGTCCGCCGCAGTTCCGCGGGGTCCGGCCGCCCCCTCACCCACACCGGCAGGCTCACCGGTCTGCCGGTGTCTCCCCGCGCTCCCGGTCCGAGGCCGGCCATACGTAGGGCAGGTCGTCGGGGACGCCGGGGAAGAGCTCGGCGTAGGCGGCCGGGTCCTTGCGGACCAGCGCGGAGCGGTGGCTGCGGTGGAAGGCGTCGTCGCCGAGCCAGGGCGGCAGTTCCCCGGCCGCCGCGAGCGCGGGCTGCTCGCGCACCGGCGTGCCGGGACGCCAGGTCTCGAGCCCGGCGACGAGTGAGGCGGCACAGCTGTCCTGGTGACCGCGCTCCCGCCAGACCCGGCAGATTTCCAGGCCGTAGCGGACCAGCGCCTCCTCGTATCCGGCCCACATGCGCACCGCGGGGTGCCGGCGCCAGCCGTAGCCCGGCACGGTCAGCCCGCGCAGGATCTGGAGCGCCTCGACCCGCTGCTTGCCGAGTCGCCGGCGGTCCAGGACGAGCGCCGAGTCCCGGAAACCGGGGTGGGGCAGAAACGTCTGCATGATCGTCGTCCCTACGCGCCCGGGTCACTTCTTCCGCGGGGCGGGCGGCTTGTGGGCCGCCCGCTCGCCGGACGGTCCGCCGCGTGGCCCGCTCTGCGGTGCGCCGCGTTCGTTCCCGCCCCGCTGCCGTCCTTGCCGCTGTTCCTGGCCATCTCGCCGGTCTCCTCGCGCAGCGTGCGTGCGGTGCGTGAACGACGCCACCGTCCTCGTGCGAGTCTGGTGGCGGTCCCGCGCCGCGGCAACCGGGGCGCTGGTGCCGCCGCGCGGCGGGGCGGGCCGGTGGTCAGCCGGGGTGCCGGCCGAGGTCGCGCAGGTGACGGCGCCGTTCGGCGTAGGCGAGGTCGTCGCGCCAGAGCCGGGCGGCGGCGGTGCGCATCAGGGGGCGCAGGACCGGGGCCAGCCGGCGGGCGAGGGCGAAGCCGGGCCGGGCGGAGGTGGCGAGGACCGCTTCGACGACGGCCGTGCGGGGTCTGCCGTGGCCGTCCGGGTCCAGGGGCGTGGCGTGGGTCTCGACGACGGAGCCCGTTCCCTCTCCGCCGGTGATGCGCATGACCACGGTGCGGGGTTCCGGCGCGGTGAACTCCGCGCGCACGGGGACGACAAGCCGGCGGGTGAGCCGGAAGGACACGTCGACGACGAACCGGTCGTCCGCGTCGCCGGCGTCCGGCTCGCCGTCCCCGGGCTCGCGCACCACGGTGAGGTCGGCGAAGGAGTGCGGATGGTACCACGCGCCGTGCCACGGGTCGAGACGGTTGGCGATCACGTCCTCGGGTTCGCAGCGGCCCGCGCCCTCCCAGACGGAGGTGAGAGCGGCCGGCAGCGGAGGCCGGGGGCCCAGCACCGGGGCCGGGGTGGGCCGTTCCCGGCCGGCGGCGTCCAGCCGGACCCATACGAGCACGCCGTCGTCGTGGACCGGCAGGGGCTCCCAGCCGGCGAACGCGGTGCCGTCCAGAGCCAGCCCGTGCCAGTGGCAGACGAGGGTCCCGCAGCGCACGGGGCTGCCGGCCAGCGGAGCACCCAGGTGGGGGCAGGCGCCCGGACCGCCCACCAGGCGTCCGCGCGCGTCCCGCCAGAGGACCACTTCCACTCCCGCGACGGTCCGGCCCAGCGGGCGGCCGGGCCGGACGCCGGTGGCGGCGCCGACGACGTACCAGTTGCCCGAGGGACGGGCCAGCGCCCGTTTCAGGGCGCCGGTGATGACGGCGGGCCGTGCCTGCCGCCAGGTCGGGGCCTGCCGCTCCCAGGGGACGGGCCGCCGGCGCCACCGCAGCGGGGAGAGGCCCGCGCGCGGGCCGGGGCGGGGGTTCTGGCCGGGTGTCATCCGGCGGCCTCCTTCGTCTCGTCCGGCCCGGGCACCGGCCCGCCCGCCGGGACGGTGAGGGAGGGCGGGGGGTGTCCGGTGCGCAGGCGGGCGGCCAGGACCCGGGCGAGCCCGCCGGCCGCCACGGCTGCGCGGCGGCGGGCGGGCACCACCGCGCGCCGGTGCAGCACCGCGTACCCGCCCTCGGCGATGGCGTCGAGGATGTTCCGGTAGAGGACGTACGCGGCGCGGATGCACGGCCGCGCCACCGGGTCCAGCATCGCCAGGCCGGGCGCGGCCTCGCGGTAGGCCTCCCGGGTCAGGTGCTCGGCGGCTCTCAGGGCGGCGGTGATCCGCGGGTCGTGGGCGCCGGTGCGGCGGCTCCACCGCAGCAGGTCCCGGTCGACGCCGTGCGCGGCCAGCAGGTCCGCCGGGAGGTAGACACGGCCGCGGTCCAGGTCCTCGCCGACGTCCCGCAGGAAGTTGGTCAGCTGGAACGCGATCCCCAGGGCCGCGGCGTGCGGCGCCGCCTGGGCGCGGGGGGTGACGGTGCCGAGCACGGGCAGCATCTGGAGGCCGATCACGGCGGCGGAGCCGTGCATGTAGGCGCGCAGGTCGTCGTAGGTCGCGTACGCGGTCACCGTCAGGTCGCTGCGCATCGACGCCATGAAGTCGGTGAAGTGCGCCGGGTCGATGGCGTAGCGGGCGGCGGTGTCGGCCACGGCCCGCACCACGGGTTCGGTCGCGGGCGCGGCGCCCGCCAGTGCCTGCCGCAGCCGCTCCTCCAGCCGGGCCAGGGCGGCGGCGCGTTCGGCGCGGCCGGCCGCCGTGCCGAGGTCGTCGACGATGTCGTCCGCGAAGCGGGCGAAGCCGTACAGCGCGTGCACGGCCGGCCGGCGACCGGCGGGCAGCAGCCGGGTGGCGAGGAAGTAGGTGCGTCCGTGGCGGGCGTTGAGCCGGCGGCACCGGGCGTAGGCGGCGCGCAGCACGGGGTCGGTGATGCCGGCGGCGTTGAGTTCGCGCTGGGTCATCGGCGTCCGGCCTCCGCGGGGCGGCGGGAGCGGGAGGGGGGTCCGGTGACGCGGGCGGCGGCGAGCTTGCCGGAGATCAGGACGGTGGGGATGCCGACGCCCGGTGTGGTGCCGCAGCCGGCGAGGACCGCGTTGCGCAGGCCGCGCACCAGGTTGCGGGGGCGGAACGGGCCGGTCTGGGTGAGGGTGTGGGCCACCGAGAAGGGCGTTCCGGCGGCGTGGCCGTGCGCGGTCCAGTCGGCGGGTGTCACCAGGCACTCCTCCTCGATGGCGGCGGCGATGCCCGACAGGCCCCGGCGGTCGAGCGTGGCGAGGAGACGGTCGCGGTAGCGGGGGCCGAGGGCGTGCCAGGCCTCCGGGCCGGGCCCGATGTCGGTGTTGGGGCAGGGGGCCAGGACGTAGTGCAGGTGCCGGCCCGCGGGGGCGAGACCGGGGTCTGCGGCCGTGGGGCGGGTGATGAGCAGGGAGGGGTCGGTCATCAGGGTGCCGCTGCGGGTCAGCTCCTGGAACGTGCGTTGCCAGGCGGCGCCGAAGGAGAGCGTGTGGTGGGCGAGATGGGGCCAGGTGCGTGTGGTGCCGGCGTGCAGCACGACCGCCGAGGGCGCGTGCCGCAGCGGGAGCGGGCGGCGCGGCCGGCGGCCCAGCAGCCGGTGCGCCACGGGCAGGTCCGGGGTGAGGACGACGGCGTCGCAGGGGACGCGGTCGTGGGCCGTGACGACGGCCGTGATCCGGTCTCCGGACCGCTCCAGGCGTGTGACGGCCTGGCCGAAGCGCAGGTCGGCCCCGGCGTCGGCGGCAGCGGCGGCCATGGCACGCGGCAGGGCGTGCATGCCGCCGCGCGGGAAGTACACGCCCGCCACGGTGTCCATGTAGGAGATGACGGCGTAGGCGGCCAGCGCCCGGGCCGGTGCCACACCGGCGTACAGGGCCTGGAAGGAGAACACCCGCCTCAGGCGCTCGTCGGTCAGGAACCGCCCGATGCGCGCGTCGAGCCGGGCGAAGCCGCCGAGCGCGGCGAGCCGGGCCAGGTCGCGGGCCGGGCCGGGGGTGAGCAGATCCAGCGGCGAGTCGAAGTCGGCGTCGATGAAGCGGCGCATCTGCACGGCGTACAGCCGTGTCAGCCAGGCGCGCAGCCGGCGGTACCCGGCGGCCTCGCGAGGGCCGGCGAACCGTTCGACCTCCGCTTCCATGGCGGTGGCGTCCGTGTGCACGTCGAGGGTGCTGCCGTCGGCGAAGCAGGCTCGGTAGGCGGGGTGCAGCGGCACGAGGTCGACGCGGTCCCGCAGCCGTTCGCCGACGGCCGCGAACGCCTCGTCGGCCAGGTGGGGCATGGTCAGCACGGTGGGGCCCGTGTCGAGGAGGTATCCGCCGATCTCCCGGCGGCCCGCCCGGCCGCCCGGCAGCCCGTCCCGCTCCACGACCGTCACCCGCCGCCCGGCGCCCAGCAGGTGCAGGGCGGCCGACAGCCCGGCGAGCCCCGCCCCGACGACCACGACGTGGTCGGTGCGGCCGGGCATGGTCCGGGTCACCTCCGGCCCTTTCCCGTGGCCGGCGACCGGCGGTCCGGCACGGCGGCCGCTCCGCTGCCCGGCGCGGCCGGGCCGGGGCCGTTCCGGCGCGGCCGGGTCCGAGCGGCGGCGTACGGAACGGCGCCCCTCGGGCGGACGACGGGAGTGTGACGACAGACCCTGGGTCGCATCCCGGTTCCTCTCATCGTCGGTCATCGGTCATCGGTCATCGGTTCGGGCGGCGGGCCGGGTCCGGTCAGGGCATTCGGGCGATCGGGGGTGCCAGAGGCGCCCCGCGGTGGCGGTGTACCGGTCCGGAACGCGGGCGGAGGGGACGGCGCGCCTTCCGGTGTCCGTGGCCGGCGCCGCCGTGCCGATGGGCGGCCCCGGCACGGTCGCCGTACGGCACGGCGTCATGCCTTCCCCGGCCGCGTCCGGCCCCAAGCCGCAGTCGCCCGTCTGCGCGCCGGCCACCCGTCCGGCGGGCACCCGGCCCGGTCGGCTCCCGCGCGCCGTGCGTCCGCGAGCGGACCGAGGGGGACATACTCCGGCCGACGCCTCCTGCGGGGATGGGCACGAACGTCCGGCCGGGCCGGGTGGTGTCCGGCCGAGGTTCGGGCGGCGCTTTCCAGCTCGGGTGCGGCCCGCATCCGAGTGGTTCGGCCGTCCGCGCACCGGGCCGAAGGGCTCGGGCCGGGCGGACTCGGGGACCGCGGAACGCGGGAGCCGGGACCGCGGGGACGGGGAACTCGAGAATCCCGGACGAGAGGAGAACGGCCCGTGCTGGAGACGGATGCCGGACGGCGGGCGGACGCCGTGCTGGAGGCCGACATCGTCATCGTCGGGGCCGGGGCGGCGGGCCTGTCGCTGGCGCACCGGCTGCCGACGGCGGCGGAGCACCGCGCGGCGCCCTCCGTCGCCCTCGTCGATCCGCCGGCCGGTCCGCTGCGAGCGCCGCGCCGCACCTGGTGTTTCTGGGAGACGGGCGCGGGCCGTTTCGACCCGGCGGTGACGGCCTCGTGGGTGTGGCTGCGGGTCCGGGACCGGCACGGGGCGGCCGTCCGGCGGCACATCGCGCCGGTGCGCTACAAGATGATCCGTTCGGACGACTTCGAGGCGCTGGTCGCCGGCGATCTGCGGCAGGCCCCGCGGGTACGCCGGGTGGAGGCCGCCGTCGACACGGTGGCCGTCCTGCCGGACGGGAGGGCCGAGGTGCGGGCCACGGACGCCGCGGGCGCCCCGGTCCGGCTGCGCGGCCGGTGGGTCTTCGACTCCCGCCCGCCGCCTCGCCCGCCCGCGGCCCGCACCCGTCTGCTCCAGCACTTCCGGGGCTGGTTCGTGCGCGCCTCCCGGCCGGTGTTCGACCCGGAGGTGGTCGACCTGATGGACTTCCGCACCCCGCAGCCCGCCCGCGGTCTGTCCTTCGGGTACGTCCTGCCCACCGGTCGCCGTACCGCCTTGGTCGAGTACACCGAGTTCGGGCCCGCTCCGCTCACGGCCGAGGCGTACGACGCCGCCCTGGAGCACTACACACGGCGCGTCCTCGGCATCGGCGACGCGCGGGTGCTGTCGACGGAGCAAGGGGTGATCCCGATGACCGACGCCGTCTTCCCCCGGCGGATCGCCGGCTCCGTCTTCCGGATCGGTGCCGCGGGCGGGGCGACGCGCGCCGCCACCGGTTACACGTTCGCCGCCGTGCAGCGGCAGTCGGAGGCCGTCGCGCGGGCCGTCCGCGCGGGCCGGGCCCCCGTACCGCCGCCACCGCACCCGGCGCGCGCCCGGATGATGGACGCCGTGCTGCTGCGCGCGCTGGACACGGGCCGGATCGACGGCCCCGACTTCTTCTTCCGGCTGTTCGAACGCGTACCCGCACGGCTCCTGCTGCGCTTCCTCGACGGGGACACCCGGCTGTACGAGGACCTCGCGGTCGGTGTGCGCACCCCCGTCCTGCCCATGCTGCGGACGGCGGCCGAACTGCCCTGGCTGCCCCGCCGCCCCGCCCCATGACCGGCGACGCCCTCCTCCCCCGTCGCTCCCGACGTCTCATCCCGTTCAGGAGTCACCGATGACCTTGCTGCGCGGCACGGCGCTGGCCGACGCGTTCGACCACGGCGCCGCCGCCTACGACCGTCTCGTCGCGCTCGATCCGGGGTACCACGGCCGGTTGCGCCGCTCCGCCCGCCGACTGGGTCTGCCGGACGGCGGCAGGGGGTGCCGGGTGCTCGACCTGGGCTGCGGCACCGGCGCGTCCACGGCGGCGCTCGCCGCGGCGCTGCCCGGCGCGGACATCGTCGGGGTCGACGCCTCGGCGGGCATGCTGCGCCGGGCACGGGCCAAGCCGTGGCCGGCCGGTGTGCGCTTCGTCCACGCTCCGGCGGAGGAGTTGCGCCACGCCGGGGTGACGGGCCCCTTCGACGCCGTCTTCGCCGCGTACCTGTTCCGCAACCTGGCCGACCCGGACGCGGTCCTCGCGACGGTACGCGGGCTGCTGGCGCCGGGCGGCCGTCTCGCGGTGCACGAGTACGCGCTCAGCGGCCGGCCCGTCGACCGCCTGGTGTGGTCCGCGGTGTGCCGGGGTGTCGTCCTGCCGCTCGGCACGGCCGCCGGCGACCGTGCGCTCTACCGCCATCTGGGGCGCAGCGTCGCCGCCTTCGACACGGCGCCGGCCTTCGCCGCCCGCCTCGGCCGGGCCGGGTTCGACCGCGTCCGCGTGCTGCCGCTGCCCGGCTGGCAGACGGGCATCAGCCACACGTTCCTGGCCCGCCGTCCGCCCGAGCGGCCGGGCGGTGCCCGGTGAGCGGGCACGGCGGTGCGCGGTGGCCGGGCCGGGACCGGCGCGCGCGGGCCGTCCCGCCCCGCCCGGGACGGGAACGGATCGCCGGCGAGCCGCCGTCCGTGGCGGTGGTCGGCGGCGGCATCGCCGGGCTGGCGGCGGCCACCGCGCTCGCCGAGCGGGGCGTACGCGTGGTGCTGCACGAACGCGAGCCGCAGCTCGGCGGCCGGGTCGCCGGCCGGCCGGTCACCCTGGCCGACGGCACACGGGCGACGATGAGCCGCGGCTTCCACGCCTTCTTCCGCCAGTACTACAACCTGCGGAGTCTGCTGCGCCGGGCCGATCCCGCGCTGGAGACGCTGACGGCACTGCCCGACTACCCGCTCCGGCACAGCAGCGGCCTGTGCGACGGCTTCCGCCGCGTTCCGCGCACTCCCCCGTGGAACGCCCTCGGCTTCGTCGCGCTGAGCCCCGCCTTCCGCCCGCGGGACCTGCTGTCCCTGCGCCCCTCGGCGGCGCTGCCCCTGCTCGACGTCCGCACCCGCCGCGTCCACGACCAACTCGACCACGTCAGCGCGCACGACTTCCTCGACGCCCTGCGTTTCCCCGCCGCCGCGCGGCACCTGGCGTTCGAGGTGTTCTCGCGCAGCTTCTTCGCCGACCCCCGTGAGCTGTCGGCCGCCGAGATGGCGCTGATGTTCCACATCTACTTCCTCGGCTCCAGCGAAGGGCTGCTGTTCGACGTGGCGCGCGAGCCGTACCCGCAGGCGCTGTGGGACCCGCTCGCGCGCCACCTGGCCGGGCACGGTGTGGCGGTGCGGACCGCCACTCCCGTGGAGGCCGTCCGTCCCCGTCCCGGCGGCGGCCACGACGTGGTCGACGCCTCCGGCGCGCGGCGCTACGACGCCGTCGTCCTCGCCCTGGACGTCGACGGCCTGAGAACACTGGTGGGCCGCTCGCCGGGGCTCGGCGACGCCGCGTGGCGGGCCCGGGTGGCGCGGCTGCGCACCGCGCCCCCGTTCCTGGTGTCCCGGCTGTGGCTGGACCGGCCGGTGGCGCCCGGCCGCCCCGGTTTCCTCGGCACCAGCGGCTACGGCCCGCTGGACAACGTCAGCGTGCTCTCGCACTGGGAGGGCGAGGCGGCGCGCTGGGCCGCGCGCTCGGGCGGGTCCGTCGTCGAACTGCACGGCTACGCGCTCCCCCCGGCGACCGCCCCGGAGGCGGCGGCCGAGGAGCTCGCCGAGCAGCTGCTCCGCGTGTATCCGGAGACCCGAGACGCCCGCGTCGTCGACGCCCGCCACGAGTACCGGGCGGACTGCCCGCTGTTCCCGGTGGGCGGCTACCGGGACCGGCCCACCGTCCGGACGCCGGATCCGGCCGTCGTCGTCGCCGGTGATCTCGTGCGCACCGGCCTGCCGGTGGCGTTGATGGAGCGGGCCGCCACCTCCGGTTTCCTGGCCGCCAACGCCCTGCTGGAGCGGTGGGGCGTGGCGGGTGAGGTGCTGTGGACCGTCCCGGACCGCGGCCGCTCGGCGCTGCTGCGCGCCGTGGCCCGCCGCGGGGCGGCCGGGGACCGGAGCACGACGGGGACGGAGGGGAGACCGCGAGCCTGACCCGCCCCGCCGGGCCACCGGCCTCGGACGGCGGAGGCGGGACCGCCGCGCACGGCGCCTACCCGTCCGTATCCGTATCCGTATCCGTCCGCGCCTGGGGCGTCGTGTGCGTCTGCGTCTTCGCGGCCGTCTGATCGGCCCGTCCGCCCGCCCCGAGCGGACCGGTGGCGCTCAGCGCCCGCGCGGCCTCCAGGCGGGGCATCTCGCGACGGGTCCGGCGCAGCACCACCGGTGGCACGGCCGTGCGCGCCGCCTGTGCCACGCGCAGCCAGGCGGGTACGTAGACGGTGGTACGGCGGCGTTCGACGGCGTGGGCCAGCCGGGCGGCCACCTCGTCCACGGGGGACACGCGCCGGGCGGGCGGCGGCATGCGCACGCGCAGCGTACGCAGGGCCGTGTACCGGTCGGCGTCGCGGATCATCTCGGTGTCCGTCCAGTGCACATAGGCGATGCCCACGGCGATCCCGAGATGTGCCACCTCGGCTCGCAGTGCCTGGGCGAAGGCCTCGGTCCCGGCCTTGGCGGCGCAGTAGGCGCTCATCAGCGGGGCGGCGCCCAGCGACGCGGACGAGGCGACCTGGAGGTAGTAGCCGGCCGTGTCGGTCAGATCCGGCAGGAACGCCCGCGCGGTCTGGGCGCTGCCCGTGAGGTTGACGTCGACGACGCGGCGCCACAGGGCCGGGTCCGAGGTCGCGAACGGACCGCCGGTCGCGATGCCCGCGTTCGCCACCACGGCCGACGGGCGGCCCAGCCGCCGGCGCACCTCGTCCGCCGCGCCGGCCAGCGCCGCGGCGTCGGCGACGTCGACCTCCCACGTCAGCGCGGTGGCCGGCACGGTGGCGGCCACCGCGTCCAGCAGGGGCTTCTCGTGGCCGAGCAGGGCGAGCCGGGCACCGCGGCGGGCGAGCTCCCGGGCCAGTGCCGCCCCGATGCCGCGCGCGGCTCCGGTGATGACGACGGTCCGGCCCCGCAGGGGGTTGTCCGCCGCCGCTCGCCCGCTCACCGTTTCGCTCCGGTGCGGTCGCGGCCGGCCAGCATCCGCTGGAGCCGGGTACGGCCCGAGAGGAAGTGCCGGCGCAGCGCGGCCCGTGCGGCGTTGGCGCCGGGGGCGCCGTGCACGCCGCCTCCGGGGTGAGCGCCGGCGGAGGCGAGGAACAGGCCCGCCACCGGTGTCTCCGGCCGCCCGGTGCCGGGGACCGGGCGGAAGAAGAGCTGCTGGTGGAGGGCGGTGGTGCCGCCGTTGATGGCGCCGCCGTGCAGGTTGGCGTCGAGTGACTGGAGCGTCGGCGGCGCCAGGATGCGGCGGGCGCGCACCAGCGACCGGAACCCCGGCGCGAAACGCTCGACCTGCCGTTCGACGCGATCGGCCATGATCTCTTGTTCCCTCGCGTCCCAGCCGCCGGTGAGGCCCTCGTCGCCGGCGTCGGCCCGGACGTCGTGGGGGACGTGGGTGTAGGCCCACGCCGACTCGGTGCCCCGCGGTGAGCGGCACGGGTCGGCGGTCGTCATCTGCCCGAACAGGGTGAAGGGCCGGTCGGGCACCTGACCCATCGCGATCTGGGCGGCGAACCGGGTGAGTTCGTCCACGCCGTCGGCCAGGTGCACGGTGCCGGCCCCGGCCGCTTCCCCGGCCCGCCACGGCACCGGGCCGTCCAGCGCCCAGTCCACCTTGAAGGTGGCGAAGTCCCACTGGAAGCGCTCGAGGTCGTCCAGGACCTGGGCGGGCAGGTGTTCCGGCCCGACGAGGCCGCCGTACAGGTGCGGAAGGGAGACGTCCGCGAGCACGGCGCGGCGGGCGGGGACCGTCTCGCCGTCGGCCGTGCGCACCGCCACCGCGCGCCGGTCGCGGACGACGACACGGCTGACGCGCCGCCCGCAGCGCAGGTTGCCGCCCCGGGCGCGCAGGCGGCGCACCAGGGCGTCGGTGAGGGCACCGGAGCCGCCGACCGGTACGGGGAAGCCGTACGTCTGCCCGAGCATGGACATCAGCCAGCCGTAGCCGCCGCTGCCCGCGGCCTCCGGGGCCAGGTCGGCGTGGAGGGCGTTGCCGGCCAGGAGCAGCCTGCCGCCCGCTCCCCGGAACTCCTCCTCGCCCAGCCGCCGCACGGGCAGTACCAGGGAGCGCGCCAGCCGCAGCCCGCCCGCGCTGTGCAGCCGGGCGGCGAGCCGGGCGGTGGCCCGGACCGGCGGGAAGGGCGTGAACAGGGCGTCCAGGATGTCGCGGCGGAGACTTTCCCACACGTCGTGCAGGCGCCGCCAGGCCGCTCCGTCTCCGGACGCGAAGACGTCGAGGGAGGCGGCGGTGGTGTCGACGTGGCGGTCGAGGACCGCGCACGTGCCGTCGCTCAAGGGGTGGGCGAGGACGTGGGGGGCGTGGCTCCATCGCAGGCCGTGCTCCGTCAGGCCGAGGCCGGCCAGTACCGGGGAGGCGGCGGCCAGCGGGTAGAAGGAGCTGAACACGTCGCTGACGAAGTCGGGGTCGACGCCGCTGTCGTGCCGCACGGCGCCGCCGGGCTCGGGCTGTTCCTCCAGGACGTCGACGCTCCACCCGGCGTCCGCCAGCAGGTTCGCGGCCACCAGCCCGTTGGGTCCGGCGCCGATCACGACGGCGTCAGGCATGACCGGCCTCCGGGGCCACCGCCCCCTCGCCCGTCGCGGGTCCCGGGTGCGGGTCGCCCGCGTCTAGGGCCTCGCAGAGCCGGGCGAGCCGGCCGAGCATGGCGCGGTGCCGCAGCTGGATCAGCGCCTCCAGGCCCGCGTTGTGCACCAGCCCGCCCGCGCCGCGCAGCGGATGCTCGTCCACGATCACCAGGCAGTGCTCGCCCCAGGGCCGCAGCTCCAGGGCGATCCGGGCGGTGCCGAGCGGCCCGGCCTGGGCCTCCAGCTCCAGGGCGGTCCCCTCCGCGCAGCGTCTGACGACCGTCTCGTTGGTCAGCCGTACGGGGCCGAGGCGCACCTCGTACTCGATCGCGGCGTCGAGGTGGGGCCACTGCCCCCGCTTCGGGCGGGACGCCGAGGTTCCCACCACCCATTGCGCGTACCGGCTGCCGTCCGCGATGACGGACCAGACCGCCTCCGGACTCGCCTTGATCAGATGGTGACGGACTGCCACGCACGCCTCCCGGGTCTTGAAGGTGCCACTGCGACACCCGCACTGAGTGCCCCTTCCGGGCGGGCCCAACCGGTCCCCGCGGGCGACGGCCCGGTACGGCGGCCCCCCCCCCCCCGGGCCACCGGAGCGTGGGCGCCGCCCTCCCACCACCCGCGGACGGTTCCGCCCCGGCGCGGTTACCGGACCGCCCGCGTGCGGCAGACATGAGCAGACATGACATGACCGGCCCGGGGCCGTGCCGGGAAGCACCGGGACGAACGGCTGCCGGGTGCGTGGAGGAGGTTGCCCGATGCCCATGGAGCAGGACCGCGGCCTGGAGCGGGCGGTGACCGCGATCGCCTCCCTGCCCGCCGAGTGGAACGCCGCCTCCGAACACGCCGCCTCCGGCTTGTGGCGGCTGCCCCGGGCCGCCGAGGCCGTGGAGCACGTCCTGGGGGCGGACGGCGCGGCCTTGCGGGACCAAGGGTGGGTGATGGTGCGGACCCGGGTGGCCGAGGAGATCGCCTCGGGACGGGACTGGACCCGCGAGGCCGCCGTCTGGCTGGCGCGGGGCGGGGCGGACTGGGCCGAGTCGGCTCATGTGACCGGGGACCTGGCGTGGCGGGCACGGGCCGCGGGCCGCAGCGCGCTCATCTTCCTCACCGACGCCCATGTGGCGGGGGTGGATCCGGGAACGCCGTTCGGGCGCGGGCTGTGGCACACCTTCCTGACCACCTTGCGGTACGACTTCCGGTGCGGAGCCATCGAGGAGTTCTTCTCCCGGGACGGCACCGACCGCCCGGATCTGGACCCCTACAGCGCCGCCATGCGTGCCTTCGCCCTGCTGGGACGGTCCCGGCCCCGGGGGCTGGACCTGCTGGAGTCGGTCATGGCGCGCGCCGGCGGCAACGCCAAGGCCGTCCACGCCCTCCTGCACGGCCTGTGGCTGGGGGAGCACCTGCCCGACCAGCCGCAGCGCATGCTGGAGCTGCTGCGGGCCCCGGCGTTCGCCCGGGGCCTGGGGGCCGAGGCGCTGTTCCGCAAGGCGGGCGCGCTGCGGCGGCTGAAGCGGTTCGACGAGGCGCTGGCCGCCCTGCAAGGCGCCATCGACTGTCTCGATCCCTGTGAGGTGGTCGTCCACGCCGACTGCGTACGCGAGCGGTCGCTGATCCTCGCGGAACGGGACGTGTACCGGCGCGGCCCCGGTTCGGGCGGCGCCCCGCCCTGACGGGGCCGCGCGGTGTGGCGCCGTACCTCATCCGGGCCGGCACGCTCGATCGGAACGCCGACCTCGCGGCCGGGTGCGGCGGCTGGCCCGAGCACCCTCGCGCTCGCGCGCCCCGGAAGCGGCCCGGCACCGGCCTCCGGAAGGGGGCTCGCGGCTCGGCCGGTGTGGCGCCGGCGGGAATCGGACGTTCCGTCAGCCGCTCGCTTCCGGGGCCTCGGGGCCGGACGCCCCCGTCAGGCGGCGGTAGGCGGCGCGGGCGTGGATCACACGGCCCAGGGCCGTTCCGGCGAGGGCGGCGACGAGCAGGCAGGTGAGCCAGAGTACGTCCCGCCGCCCGGCCCAGGTGAGCGTCCCGGCGGGCGGGATGGCGAAGCCGTTGAGCGAGAGCCAGCACAGCAGCGCCGTGCCGGGAGCGGCCGTGAACCGGGCGCACAGTCCGAGCGCGGCGGCCAGCAGTGACAGCGCGGTCAGGGCGAGAACGGTCCGGCCGGGACCGGCGACGCTGTTGACGACGGCCACCAGGGCCAGCGCGCCGCCGAAGGCCGCCGCCCACACCAGGGGAGCCGCGGCCGGCTCGGGGACGGGCCGCGCACCGCTGCCCAGAGGTGCCCACTCGATCACGCTGACGGCTCCTTCCGCTCCCGGGGCGGGCCCCACCGCGGCCTCGCTCCCCGACCCTGCGGGCTGATTGTCCCACCGGGACGCCGCGCGGGACGCCGTCGGGGCCGGCCGCCGGCGCCGTACCGGCCGCTCGCCGCCCGGCCGTGCGGCGGGCCGGTCAGCGGCCCCGGTCGAGCAGTTCCAAGGCGATGCCGGCGAGGACCAGTCCGGCGGCGAGCAGCAGCCCGTGGGGCAGGGCCACCCCCGCGGCGACCGAGGCGAGGGCGGCCGTCAGCGCCCACCAGGCTCCGGTGCGCCGGTACTCGCGGGGCCGGGTGGGACGCCCGCTCCTCAACGCGCGGGCGAACCGGGGGTCGTCACGCTCCAGTTGCGCGGCGAGAGCGAGCAGCCGTTCGTCGTCGTACGGGCCCATGGCTCCTTCTTCCCGTGTCCGCCGCCAGGGAAAGCACGCGAAAGGCCGGACGGATAAGGTGTCAACGCCCGTACCGCGTCCGCGAGTTCCCGGCCGCCCGGAAGTCCGGCCGGATGGACGGCGCGGTACGACGGCTCGCGTCGCGCCCCCGTCCCGCCCCAGCGGAGTCCACCGTCGCCCCCCTCGGCCCCACGCCATCGGTTTGCGCCCTCGCCCTCCCCGGCGGCCCTTCCCGCGCGTGGCCGAGTCGGCGCGACGGCCGGCGGTCGCCCCGGGACCGCCGGCCGTATCGGCACCGGTGCCCGGCGCCTCGTCCGGGCCGCTACCGCTCGGCGTCCGCCGGGACCGCGGACGGCGGTGCCGTATCGCGCGCCGCGTCGGCGGAAGGCGCGTCCCGCCGGGCGGAGTGGGCCGGGTCGCCCGCGCCCCGCGCCGGGCGGTCACCCCGCGGTGCGGCCGCACCGGAACCCGGCAGCATCCCGCGCGCCGCCGCCAGCCCGCGGGCGAGCAGGTGGGCACGTCCGGCGACGACGGGTCCGAGGACGGCCAGCACGAGGACGTATCCGGCGACGAAGGGCGCGAGCCGGTCGTCGAGGCCGGCGCTCGCGGCCATGGCCGCCAGGATCAGCGCGAACTCGCCGCGGGCGACGAGGGTGGTGGCGATGTCGGCGGCGGGTCCGGGCCCGTAGCGGTACAGCCGCGCGACGCACAGTCCGGCGGCCACGTTCATGACGACGGTCAGCGCCGCCGCCGCGGCCACCGGTACGGCGACGGAGGCCAGGGCGCCGGGGTCGATGGCGAGGCCGAAGGCGAAGAAGAAGATCGCCGCGAAGGCGTCCCGCAGCGGATGGACCAGCTCGCGTATGCGGGGCCCGGAGGGCGTGCCGGCGAGGATCAGGCCCACCATGAAGGCACCGATCGCGTCGGCGACTCCGAGCAGCTCCGAGACACCGGCGACGAGCACCGCGGCACCGAGGAAGCTGATGACCAGCAGCTCGTCGTCCCGGGTGGCGATCAGGCGCCCGACCAGCCGGGTGCCGTAGCGGGCCGCGGCCGCCAGCAGGAGCAGGAAGCCGAACGCCTTGGCTGTCTGCACGACCACCTCCGCGACGCCCTCGGCGCCGCCGACGACCGGTTGCAGTGCGGCGAGGTACAGCGCGAGAAAGATGTCCTCCACGACGATGACGCCCAGGATCAGGCGGGTCTCCGGGCGGCTGATGCGCCCCAGGTCGATGAGGATCTTGGTGACGATCGCGGAGGAGGAGATGCCGAGCACCCCGGCGAGTACCAGCGCCTCGCGCACGCCCCACCCCAGCACGCACCCGAAGGCCAGGCCCGCGCCGACGTTGAGCAGCAGGTAGACGCCGCCGGCGGCCGCCAGGCGCCTGCCTCCGCTCCTGAGATCGTCGAGGTGGAACTCCAGGCCCAGGTAGAACAGCAGCAGCACCAGCCCGAGCGCGGAGAGCATCTCGAAGTCGTGCGCGTCCGCCACCAGGACCAGGCCCGGTGTGTGCGGGCCGAGCAGGATGCCGGCGAGCATGAACAGCGGGATCGTCGGCAGCCCGATCCTGCGGCCGAGCCGGGCGAGGAACGCGGCGGCCAGGAAGGCGCCGCCCATGGCGAGCAGGGTGTCAGCGTGTCCCATGAGCCACCGCCTTCCGTCGTACGGCGGGGCGGGGGCGCTTCACATGTACGGAGTGGATGCGGATCCTCCTTCGTTCGCGGTCCGGTCGGTCGGTCTGCGAGTGCGCGGGCGCGGTGCCGCGCCGGTCCGGCCCGCGCACGGCTGTCGTTGGGGGCGCGGTGGCCGCCGGTCCGTCCTGGTCCTCCGGGCCCGGTGGCCGGCCCCGGGCGGACGCGTGCGCGGGCGTGCGGCCCGGTGCGGGCGGGCACACCGGTCGACGGCCGCCAGCCGCGTCCGGGGCGGTGCCCGGCGCCGTTGGAACGCCGCCGCCCGCGTCACCGGGCGGACCGGCCCGTTGTCGGCACGCCGCCGCACCAGGGCGGCGTCCCTCCCCTCCGCGATCCGCGGCCGCAGGGCGGAGCGGACCGGCCAGGGGCCCGCGTGGCTCCCCGGCCCGCACGGCGCCCGCGGCCGGCAGGTCCGCGTGGCCGGGGGCGCGGCCTGGCTCCACCCTCACAGCCGGCCGGGGGCATCCGCCATCGGTGCCGGCACCCATTTCCGCCGGGATGCCCGACGCAGTCCGGGGCCGGTCGCACCGCGGGGCCGGGCCCGTCGCGTGGGCGCCGAAGGTGAGGCCGGTCCGGCCGAAGCCGTCGGCCGGACCGCGGGGCCGGTGCCGTCACCCGGGGGCGCGGCCTTCCGCACGACTGCCGCCGCCGGGTGACCGCACACCGGTCGGGCGACCGCCACGGGACGGAAGCAGCCGTACGGGGTGACCGGCCGTCAGCCGTACACGGGGCGGCGTGCCCCCGGCAGGTGAGGGGGCGCCGGTGGTCGCCGTGCGCGGCAGGGCGCCGGCCGGACCCCGCTCGAAACGGGTGTCCGGCCGGCGTCACGGGCAGGCGTCAACGCGGCGTAGTGGTCATCAACTCCGCGAACGAGGCCATGCAGTCCGGGCAGTGGCGTGCCCGTTCGGCTCTGGACGCCTCGATGCGAGCGGCGAACCGCTGCCCGCACAAGGTGGCCGCGGCCTGTTTGGCCATCACGTGCCACACCAATGCTCCGCCCGGCTTTTCCGGGCCCACGCACATCTCGTACATGATCCGGCCTCCCAAGGTGGACGCCGCCGTCACTGTCCAGGAGACCCCACAATCACCGGGATCAGAAACGTGCAGGGGCCATTCGGGTGACGGGCCGGGACGGGGCGGCGGCGTGCGGCGGCGTCGAGGGCGTCACCCTGGCCGCCACCCGACACACTCGGACGGATAGACATCCCTCAGCCATCCGGCCCAAAATACGTGCTCGGTGACGTTATGTCGGAAAAGGGAGACTAACGTCGGTGGCTCTGGGCACGCGCTGCGCGACACACGCAGCCGGAGCCGGACGCGCCCCCGCACCCCGTCCGGCCACCGCGTCCGCAGGCGCACCGACGGGCATCGACCGAGGAAACTGATGGCGACACATACGACTGAACCGATCGCTCCGGTCCCGGCGGCGAAGGGACGCCGCGGCAGGGGCCGCGTGGTCGTCACCTGGCTGACCACGACCGATCACAAGAAGATCGGGCATCTGTACCTGATCACGTCGTTCGGGTTCTTCCTGATCGGTGGCCTGCTGGCGATGGTGATCCGGGCGGAGCTGGCCCGGCCGGGCCTGCAACTCGTCTCCCCCGAGCAGTACAACCAGGCGTTCACGATGCACGGCACGATCATGCTGCTGCTGTTCGCCACCCCCACGTTCGCCGGGTTCGCCAACGCGATCATGCCGTTGCAGATCGGCTCGCCCGATGTCGCCTTCCCGCGGCTGAACATGTTCTCGTACTGGCTGTTCCTCTTCGGCGGCCTGATCGTCATGAGCAGCTTCCTCACCCCGCAGGGCGCCGCGGACTTCGGCTGGACCGCCTACACCCCGCTCAGCGGCGGGGAGCGCACCCCTTACGTCGGCGGCGACCTGTGGATCATGGGCCTGGCGCTGTCCGGGTTCGGCACCATCCTGGGCGCGGTCAACTTCGTCACCACCATCATCTGCATGCGGGCCCCCGGCATGACCATGTTCCGCATGCCGCTGTTCACCTGGAACGTGCTGCTCACCTCGGTGCTGGTCCTACTGGCCTTCCCCGTTCTCGCCGCCGCGCTGTTCGCGCTGGAGGCGGACCGCCAGTTCGGCGCGCACGTCTTCGACCCCGAGAACGGCGGGTCGCTCCTGTGGCAGCACCTGTTCTGGTTCTTCGGCCACCCCGAGGTCTACATCCTGGCCCTGCCGTTCTTCGGTGTGATCACCGAGATCATCCCGGTCTTCTCCCGCAAGCCGATCTTCGGCTACATGGGTCTGGTCGGCGCCACCATCGCCATCACCGGCCTGTCCGTGACCGTCTGGGCCCACCACATGTTCGCGACCCAGGCCGTGCTGCTGCCGTTCTTCTCCTTCATGAGCTTCCTGATCGCCGTGCCGACGGGCGTGAAGTTCTTCAACTGGATCGGCACCATGTGGAACGGGTCCCTGTCGTTCGAGCCGCCCATGCTGTGGGCGGCCGGCTTCCTCGTCACCTTCCTCTTCGGCGGGCTGACCGGCGTCCTCCTCGCCTCCCCGCCGCTGGACTTCCACGTCACCGACAGCTACTTCGTCATCGCCCACTTCCACTACGTGCTCTTCGGCACCATCGTCTTCGCGATGTTCGGCGGCTTCAGCTTCTGGTGGCCCAAGATGACCGGCACGATGCTGGACACCCGCCTGGAGAAGGTCCACTTCTGGACCCTCTTCGTCGGCTTCCACACCACCTTCCTGGTGCAGCACTGGCTGGGCGCCGAAGGCATGCCCCGGCGGTACGCCGACTATCTCGCCGCCGACGGGTTCACCGCCCTCAACACCGTCTCCAGCATCGGCGCCTTCCTGCTGGGCCTGTCCACCCTGCCGTTCCTGTACAACGTCTGGAAGACCGCCCAGCGCGGCAAGAAGGTGGAGGTCGACGACCCGTGGGGCTACGGCCGCTCCCTGGAATGGGCCACCTCCTGCCCGCCGCCCCGCCACAACTTCGTCACCCTGCCCCGCATCCGCTCCGAATCCCCCGCGTTCGACCTGCACCACCCCGACGTGGCCCAGCTGGACGAGAAGGAGAACGTCGGCAAGCGCGACGTGATCGACGCCGCGGGGCACGAGAGCGACCGGTCGTGAGCACCGGCCGGGGCGGCGACCCGCGGGCCTGCGACGCCTCCGGCCTCGCGGCGGAGGCCGAGGGGTACCTCATGGCACGGGCGCACCTCGACGACGCCCGCCGTGAGGCGCGCGCGCTGTGTGCCGCGCTGCCGTGGCTGACCACGGCGCAGGCCGAGGATCTGAGCCGGCACTACGTCGAGCAGCGCATCGCCCTCGCCCGCCGGCTGCTCCAGGACACGGTCCGGCGCGCGGGCGAGCTGCGGCAGGAGTACGAGACCCGCTACCTGACCCTGCGCCGCACCCTGCTGCGCCGGCACGCCGCGTGCGCGTCGGTGATCGTGGCCTGCGCCGCGGGCGTCGGAACCGCGGTGTCCGCGCTGGGACGCTGACCCGCCGCCCCGGCCGCGCCGCCCGGCGCTGGCCGTACGGCCGGGTGGCGCGGCGCCGATCGGGGTACTCACGGCGGCATGATGAAGCGCGCGCTGTGGGAAGGACTCCTCGCCGGTACGGCCGGGGTGCTCGCGATGACGCTCGGGGAGAAGGCGGAGCAGCGTCTGACCGGCCGTCCCGACTCACACGTCCCCGGCCGGACGCTGGAGCGGCTGATCGGGGCGCCGGAGCGGCCCGGCCGGCAGCCGACGGCGGTGAACCTCAAGATGCACGTCGGGCAGGGAGCGCTGCTGGGCGTCCTGCGCTCGGTGATGGCGCACGCCGGACTGCGCGGGCCGTGGTCGTCGGCGCAGTTCGCCGTGGTGCGGCTGACCAACGACCAGATCCTGGAGAACGCCACCGGGGTCGGCGCCCCGCCGCAGACCTGGCCCCGGTCCGAACTGGTCGTGGATCTGCTGCACAAGGCCGTCTACGCCTTCGCCACCGGTGCCGTCGCCGACGCCCTGGCCGCCCGCCGGGGCCCCGGGCCCGGGCAGCGGCACGCGGCACTGCGGCCGGGCCGCCGGCCGGACGTCGGGCCGCTGTCCCGCGGCCGGTCCGCCGCGCTCCGTCACGACGAAGGGCACACCCGATGAACGAGCGCTCACGCCCGGGGACGCACGGCCACGCCTGGGGTCCGTACGCCGGCCCGGCCCTGCTGGGCATCTACCTCAACGACCACCTGGCGGGCGCGACAGCCGGGGCGGAGCGCGCCCGGTACCTGGTGCGGTCGTGCGGCGACTCGGACCTCGGCGAGGCGGTGGCCCCGGTCGCCGCCGAGATCGCCGAGGACCGCGCGGCCCTGATCCGCGTCATGAGGCGGCTCGGCGTCCCGGTACGCCAGTACAAGGTGTACGCCGGACGGATGGCCGAGCGGGTGGGGCGGCTGAAGACCAACGGCCGCCTGCTGCACCGCTCGCCGCTGAGCACCCTGCTGGAGCTGGAGGCACTGCGGCTGGGCGTGCAGGGCAAACAGGCCGGGTGGCGGACGTTGCGCCGCCTCGCCGACACCGACGACCGCCTCGACGCCCGGCTGCTGGACGGCCTGCTGGAGCGGGCCCGGCGCCAGGCGGACACGCTGGAGGAGCTGCGGCTCCAGCAGGTGCGGACCGTCTTCCCGGGCGCCGACGGCTGACCTCCGTGTCCTTCCGGCGCGGTCCGCGCGCGGACCGCGGTGGCGGCGGGGCCGGGCGGGACGGTCCGCGGGCCCGGCAGGGCCTGCCCGTACCGGGGGTCAGTACAGCTTGCCGACGGCCGTGACCGTGGTGGCCCGGAAGTCGGCGACCGGGGCGTGCGCGAAGGTGCCCATCTGGGCCCACCGCACGACGGTCACGGTCCTGCCGTCCCTCCCGTCCGACCGAGAACAGGGCGATGTCGGACGCTCCCCAGGCGGCGACGGTGTGGAGCCCGTAGAGGTCGGCGCCCTCCTCGACGTTCAGCCGTCCGTAGTACTTCTGCGTCGCGGTGACGTCCGGGTGCTGCTCCATGAGCTCGCCCGCGCACGCCGCGAGGTGCCGGCGGAGCAGGGCCGCGAACTCGGCCGCCCGCCGCTCGTCCCGCTCCACCACCGTCACCTGCTCGGCGCCGGTGTCGTACTCGGTCCAGTACGCGCGGTGGGTGGTGGTCGAGGGCAGGGCGTCGCCCACGCACACCGGCAGCGGATCGGGCCGGCCGGCGGTGACCGGCCCGGCGTACCAGGCGGAGGACGGGTGGGGCGGCAGCTCGGAGGGTTCCAGGAAGCGGGGCGTGCCGGAGGCCGGGGCCCCGGCGGCGGCCGGGGCGGCGCCCAGCGCGGTGGCGGCCAGGGCCGCCAGGGCGGCCACGGCGAGCCGGACGGATCGGGTGCGGACGGACATCGTGTCCCCCATTCGGTCGTCCCATGGTGTGGGCCGAGGCGGGCCGACGCCACGCGTCGTGCGTTCCCCGCCTCATCTCGTACGACCCGTCGGAGAGCCGGGGCGTTGTCCTCCGCGTCTGTCACGGTTTCGTCCCGAACGTCACCGCCGGGCGGCCGCCGTACCGGAGCCGCCGGCTCCGCCGACCGGGCCGGTCAGCCGGCCGCGTTCTCGACGCGCAGGCGTACCTGTTCCTCCAGGCGGCCCAGGCTCTTGTCGAGGGCGTCGAGCACCTCCTGGCGGCCCGGGTCGTGGCTGTCGTCGAAGAACGACAGGTGCACCGTGACCTCGCTGGCTCCGCTGCCGACGCCGGCGACCTGGAGCCAGCCGGTGTAGCTGCCCTGTTCGCGGGTGCCCCACTCGATCCGCATCTGCTCGGGGCGGGCGCGCAGCAGGGCGGAGGTGTCCTGGTCGGTCCGGTCCTCGTGCACGGTGACGGCGGGCGGGTCCTCGACGCGCACGTGCAGGGCGTCCGGGAGCCAGGTCTCCATCTGGCCGACGTTGGCGGCCTGGTCGAAGACCTGCTCGGGCTGGGCGGGCATGGTGCGGGAACGCTCGTACTCGGTCATGCGGCACCACTCCTCGGTGGGTTCCGTGAGTCGGGCTCGGGACATCGTCGAAGGCTCGGGGCGTGACTGAGGGGTTGCCTGTGACTCCAGAGTCGTGGGTGACCCGCCGTCGCGCACCCGTGCCGTCCGACGGGACGCGTGCCCGGAATGCCGGAGACGAAGCACGGGACGCCGACGGGCGGCTCGCCCGGGTGCCGGCCGGGGGTACCGGGGCGCGCGTGGACGCGCGAGCCGGGGCGCACGGTGAAAGACTGCTGGGGCGACGTGCCCCATCACGCCGGGTTCGCGACGAGGGGAGACGAGGTGACGACGCCCGAGTCGAGCGACGGACCGCTGCTGGAGTTCCTCGCCGATCCGGCTCATCTGACACTGGACCTGCCCACCGCCGTGGCGCGCTGCTCCAAGGCCCTGGGGCTGCGGCATGCCGTCGTCTACCTGGTCGACCTGCAACAGCGCCATCTCGTTCCCGAGACGGACATCGCCTCCCCGCTTCCCGTCGACGGCTCGCTGGCGGGCTGGGCGTACCGCACGCAGGCCCTGCGGGTGGAGGAGTCGGACGCGGGCGGGATCATCGCCTGGCACCCCCTGCTGGACGGTGCGGAGCGGCTCGGCGTGCTCGCGGTGCACGAGACGGCGCTGACCTCCGCCTCCCTGTGCCGCGGCAGGGCGCTCGCCTCCCTCCTGGCCATGATGATCACGTCGAAGCGGGCGTACGAGGACTCCTTCATCCAGCACACCCGCACGGCGCGGATGCGGCTGCCCTCCGAGATGCTCCGCGCGTTCCTGCCGCCCCGCACGATCGGCGACGACCGCGTGGTGTCGACGGCCGTCCTGGAGCCGGCGTACGAGCTCGGCGGGGACGCCTTCGACCACTCGCTCGGCCGGACGGTGCTGCACGTGTCCGTCATCGACGCCATGGGGCACGACCTCGCCTCCGGGCTGACCAGCGCGGTGGCGCTGGCCGCCTGCCGCAACGCCCGGCGCAACGGGGGCGACCTCCCCGATCTCGTCGAAGCCGTCGACAGCGCCTTGGCGCAGTGGCTCCCGGAGCAGTACTGCACCGCGGTCTTCGCCCAGCTGGAGCTGAACGGGGGCCTGCTGCGCTGGTACAACTGCGGGCACCCGGCGCCTCTCCTCCTGCGGGACGGCCAGTTGGTCACCGACGCCCTGGAGCGCGACGCCGATCCCCCTCTCGGCATGCCGTCACGGCTGTCCTCCGGGTCGCGCCAGGTCCACGAGTTCCCTCTCGAGCCCGGTGACCGGGTGCTGATGTACACCGACGGGGTCACCGAGGCCCGGACGCGGGAGGCGCAGCTGTTCGGGCTGGAGCGGTTCGCCGACTACGTCATCCGGGCCACGGCGGGCGGCGAACTGGCGCCGGAGACGCTGCGCCGCCTCATCCACTCGATCCTGGACTCCCCGACCGGGCAGCTGCGGGACGACGCGACGATCCTGATGTTCGAGTGGCGGCCCCCCGTCTGCTGAGGCCGCCGGAGCCGGACGGTCCGCCGCCGCAACCGGGGTGTGCTCGGCGCCGCGGAGCCGCCCGGCTCCGGGCCGGCCGGGCCGGGCGCGTTGCGGCGCGCGGCGCGGGGCACCGGCGTCTCAGACCGGGTGCCCCCGCGCCCGCAGCCAGCGGTGCACGGTGTCCTTGTCCGCCGGGGTGATCTGGACCGGGCCCTCGACGTGCGGGCCCTCGTCCTCGTTGAACGCCGTGTCCGTGACCCGGGCGGTGACCCAGGTGGCCAGGTCCTGCGCGGCCCGGTCCGGCAGGGCGTCCCGCTCCCAGCCGGTGCGGGCCTCGCGGGCGGCGGCAGGGTCGTGCCGTTCGGTCTCCGCCAGCCAGGCCGCCACCAGCCGCTCCACGGTACGGCGCTCCGGGTCGCCGGTCCGGGTCCGCTGCCTGTCGTTGTCGTCCATACCGCGCGAGTGCCCCGAACCGGGGCCGGCTCCCTCGCCGCACCGCCCGCGGCCGGAGTGGGCGGGGCCCGTGTCGACGCGAGTGCGCCGGGTACCTGGAAGGCACCGTCACCGCCTCCGGCGCCGCCTTCCGGGGCCGGCCGGAGGACGCAGGGTCCGGAAAGGGGAGAAGCAATGACGCAGCACGCCGACGACCACGCTCTCGACCAGCGCGCCGGCGTTCCCGAGCTCCGTCTGGCCGCGGGGGATCCCGAGCTCGTCCCCCAGAACCGGGTACTGAAGGACGATCTTCCCCTCGACCGCAACCAGGCGATCCTTCAGGCGGCCAAACAGGTCGGCGCCATCCTGAAGAAGAAGGAGCACCCGTTCGCCCTGGCCGGCAGCGTCGCCGTGTACGCCCACGGCGGCACCCAGAACCTCCAGCACGACGTCGACTTCTGCATCCGTCCGGAGGACGCCGGGGCCGTCGCCGCGACCCTGCGCGAGGCCGGTCTGACGGTCTACACCCCGCCCGAGGACTGGCTGCTGAAGGCGGTCTGCCTCGGCCAGCAGGTCGACCTCATCTTCGAGCTGGCCCATGCGCCCGTGACGCGGGAGATGCTGGAGCGGGCCGAGGAGCTGTCGGTCGACTCGGTCCTGATGCCGGTCCTGTCGCCGACGGATCTGGTGCGGAGCCTGCTGGCCGCGTTCTCGGAGCATCACTGCGACTTCGGGGCGGTGCTGCCGATCGCCCGCACCCTGCGCGAGAAGATCGACTGGGACGAGGTGCGCCGCGCCTGCGGGGACGCGCCCATGCCCGCCGCGTTCTTCTTCATTCTCGAACGGCTGGAGATCATTCCGCCGCACGGCCGGCCGAAGGAGGACCAGCGATGAGCGACCTCACGACCCACGGCGCGCCCGCTTCGGCCGGGGCGGCGCCCGCCTCCGGGAACGTCGATTACCGCATCGCCCATCTGCGGGACCGGCTCGCCGCCGAGGAGCTCGGCGAACTGGGGGTGCGGGCCGAGGTCCGCGCCGGGGCGGTGGCGGTCACCGGCACGGTGCCCTCCGCGCAGTGCCGCGAGACGCTGCTGCGGATCGTGGACGAGGAGCTGGCCGGGCTGACCGTGCACAGCGACATCGTGGTGGCGGAGACCACCCGCCCCGACCATGCGGAGGAGCTGTGATGATGCGCGTCGCCGCCGTCGGAGACATCCACATGGGCCCGGACAGCCAGGGGCTGCTGCGGCCGGCCTTCGAGACCCTGCCCGACTGCGCCGACCTGCTGCTGCTCGCGGGAGACCTGACCCGGCACGGCACACCGGAGGAGGCCCGGGTGGTGGCCCAGGAGGTACGTGACCTGCCGGTGCCGGTGGTGGCGGTGCTCGGCAACCACGACCACCACGACGAGCAGCCCGAGAAGGTCACCGCGATCCTCCAGGACGCCGGTGTCACGGTCCTGGAGGGCGAGGGCACCGTCGTGGAGTGCGGCGGGCGGCGCCTGGGCGTCGCCGGCACCAAGGGGTTCGGCGGCGGGTTCGTGGGCCGCAGCGCCGGCGAGTTCGGCGAGCCCGTGATGAAGGAGTTCGTCCGCACCACGCGCCGCTCGGCGGACAGCCTGCGCGGCGCGCTGGAGGCGCTGGACCGTCAGGGCTGCGACGCGCGCGTCGCCCTGACGCACTTCTCGCCCGTGGCCGACACCCTCGCCGGTGAACCGCCGGAGATCCACCCGTTCCTCGGCAGTTACCTGCTGGCCGAGGCGGTCGACACCGCCGGTGCCGACCTCGCCGTGCACGGCCACGCGCACCTGGGGACCGAGCACGGCATGACGGCCGGCGGGGTGCGGGTGCGCAACGTGGCCCAGCCCGTGATCCGCCGGGCCTTCAACGTCTACCGGTTGCCGGTGGACTGACGGCGGGCCGGTCCGGCGGCCGGTGTCAGGGGCGGTCGGGGTCGTCCGTGGTGCGCCCGAGATAGACGAGCGGACCGGGGTCGGGGACGTCGATCTCGTGGAAGCCGACACGGTCGTAGAAGGCCCGGGCCCCGGTGTTGACCGTCACCATGCCCAGGTGGACGGCGGGTACGCCCCGGGCACGCAGGGCGCGCAGGAAGGTCCGCATCAGGCTCCGGCCGTGTCCCCGGCCCTGCCACGCGGGCAGCAGGTCGATGTGCAGATGGGCCGGGTAGCCGGCCAGTTCCGGCAGGACCATCCGCTCGGGGCGGTGCAGCAGACCGGCCATCATATCGTCGGGGGTGCGCGGAGGGCCGTCCGGTGCCGGGTAGCGGTCCGCGACCAGCGGCAGCCACTTGGCGCGGAACGCCTCGGCGAAGGCGGAGGTGTCCGCGGTGCCGAGGATGTAGCCGACGGCCCGGCCCGCCCCGTCGTCCAGGACGAAGGCCAGCTCCGGATCGAGATGGACGTACGGGGTGGCGAAGATCAGCGGCAGCAGGCCGGGGTCGGCGTAGACGGGGCGGCTGTCCTGGCCGTTGTGCGCGGTGCGGATGCAGACCTCCTCCAGGGCCGGGAGGTCTTCGGGACGGTAGGGGCGTACGGCGGGAGAGGAGGTCACCGCCCCATCCTGCCCGCCCGGCCGCCCGGCTTCAAGATCTCGCTCGGGACTGGCCGGGCGCGGGCCCGCGCCGGGCCGCCGGCGCACCGCGGGGCGCGCGGGTGGGGCGCGGGCGGCCTTCGCGGACGGCGTGTGACCGGTGCGTGTCGGCCGGTGGGCGGACGCCGAATGGCACCGGTGGGGCAGGGCACCCGATGATCGCTGTAGGCACGACACCTCGTTCCCCCGAAGCACGACACCTGTGGCACAACACCTCTGGAGAGACGCCATGAGTCTTCTGCGTGTGGCCGGCCGTCCGATGCTGGCGTCGATGTTCATCGCCGGTGGCCTGAACTCCGTTCGCAACCCCGAGGCCGTGGCCCCGGTGGCCGAACCCGTGGTCCGTCCGCTGGCCGAACGGGTGGGGGTGCTTCCGGACCGCACCGAGCAGCTGGTCCGGCTGAGCGGCGCCGTCCAGGTGGCGGGCGGTGTCCTGCTGGGGATCGGCCGCTTGCCCCGGCTGTCCGCGCTGGCCCTCGCCGCGACCCTGGTGCCCACCACACTGGCCGGGCACCGCTTCTGGGAGGCGGAGGACGAGGGCGAACGCGCCCAGCAGCTCATCCACTTCCTCAAGAACCTGTCCATGCTGGGCGGTCTGCTGATCGCGGCGGACGACACGGGCAGCGCCCCGTCCCTGCTGTGGCGCGGCCGGCACGCCGCCAAGGGAGCGCGGCGGGACGCCCGGCTGGTCGGCCGTTCGGTGCGGGCGGCGTGCCGGCCGGGCGCGACGACGGGCGGCATCAAGTCCAAGCTGGGCATCTGACACCTCCCTCTCCCCCACCGGCCCGCCCTCCGGTCCGGGGCGGGTACCCGGACCGCCCGGCGGGACGGGCCCGGTCAGAGGCCGGGCACCTGCGTGCCGCCGCGCAGCAGGTCGAGGGTGAGGGCGGCGGTCCAGGAGAAACGCCGGGCGCCGCGCGCGGCGCCGGTGACGGGGTCGACGTACTCGGCGAACCCGGAGCGGCCCGCCTCGGCGAGGAAGCCGTCCCGGAGCTGCGCGGCTCGCCGGTGGTAGCCGTGGGCGCGCAGGCCGCGGTGGATCAGCCAGGCGGTGTTGAACCACGCGGGGCCGCGCCAGTAGCGCTGGGCGTCGAAGGCGTGGCCGGTCACGTCGTAACTGGGGACGAGCCGGGTGGCGGGAGCGCGAAAGCGCGGACCGTCGAGTGCCGCGCGCAGACGGCCGGCGACGGCGGGCGGCAGCCGCGGTACGACCAGCGGGACGAGTCCGCCGACGCCGCGCTCGTCGACCAGGCTGCCGTCGCGCAGGTCCCGGACGCGGAAGACGCCCGCGCCGGCGTCCCACAGGCGGGCCACCAGATGCCGGGTGATCCGCTCCGCGCGGGCCGTGTGGGCACCGCCGTCCGCGCCGAGGTCGCGGGCGATGGCGGCAAGGGCCAGCTCGCCGACGGCCAGCAGGGCGTTGAAGCAGGGGTCCTCCACGGCGAATCCGGGCCGGGCCGCGCGGTCGTCGTAGCCGGCTTCCCGGTAGTCGGCCGCGAGGCGGACGTAGCGGCCGTAGTCGGCGTCGGTGGGCCGGTCGGCGTGGTGGCCGTGGTGCAGGTCGGCGCGCCGGAAGGCGCCCGGCGGGGCGGGCTCGACGCGGTGCAGGGCCCGGTCCCAGCAGGGGCTGTTGTCCATGCCGGACTCCCACGGGTGGACGACGGCCGCCAGTCCCCCGCCGCCGAGGTCGCGGCGGGTGAGGAGGTAGTCGTGCCAGGCGGCGAGCCGGGGGAGGGCGCGGGCGAGGAAACCGCGGCGCCGGGACTCCTCGGGGTCGGCCCGGTGCACCAGCCAGGCGGCCAGGGCGTGCACGGGCGGCTGGACGATGCCGGAGGTCTCCGGGCCGGCCGGTGCGCCCGCCGCCCGGCCGGCCCGGGAGGACCGCCAGAAGTCCGGGCTCGGGAAGTAGGCGTCGTGCGGCACGGCCGGGCTGAACACGATGTGCGGGATACGCCCGTCGGCCCACTGCGCGGCCATCAGGCTCTCGAGCTCGCCCTGAGCGCGGCGGGCCGAGAGGTGGCGCAGTCCGATGGCCACGAACGCGGAGTCCCAGCTCCACTGGTGGGGGTAGAGGGTGCGGGAGGGCACGGTGGAGGCGCCGGTCCGGTTGCCGGCGAGGACGTCCGCCGCTTGGCGCCACAGGGCGGCCGCCGCGCCGCCCGGGGGCGCGGACCGGTCCAGGAGGGACGTCGTGTGCCGGGCCTCCTGGGGCGGGCGGGGGCGGACGGCCCGGCTCTCCCGGTGTTCTTGCGGCGGCGGTCGGTGCCGGCCCGGATCGAGTCGAGCCCGGTGACGCGGATCCACGGGTGGCTCCGGAGGGATGCGGATGGTCGGTTGCGTCGACGATATCCGGAGCTTATGTCTTGTCAATACGCAAAACTGGGGCGGTGATGCGTGTTCGCCGGGCATAAGCCGGGCGTGCGGGCGGGCCCCGGCCCGGCGTGGACGCCGATGGGCAGTCCGGAGGAGGTGCCGACCCCGGCCCCGGAGGCGGAGACGACCCGCACGTCGTGGTCGGCGCCGCGGTTGGCGGTGGTGAACACCTCGACGGGGCCGGTGACGTCGAGGAGCCGCACCCCGTCGGAGGCGACGACGGCGACGGGGTGCCCGGCCCGGCCCGCGGGCGGGGCTACTCCTTCCAAGGGGACTCCAGGATCGTGCGCACGAAGTCGCCGCGCCGGAAGCCGGGGTCGAAGTGCCGCAGGACGTCGGCCTTGACGTTGCCGAAGGTGGTGTCCGGCTTGCTGCGGACGCCGTCGTGGAAGGCCTCCAGGATGCGGTGCTTGAAGCCGGGCCGCGGGTGCAGGGCGACGATCTCGGCGCGCTCCGCGTCGGAGACCTCGCCGTAGCCGATGCCGAGCACGTCGTACTCCACCCCGGCCGTCACCAGGGCCACCTCCGGCTCCATGTGCTGGGGGATGCCGGGGGTGGTGTGCAGGGCGATCGCGGTCCACACCCGGCGCACGCTGTCCTCGGGGACGTCGTGCGACCGCAGGAACCGCCGTGCCTCGTCGGCGCTGTCCACCTCGAAGCGGCGCCCGCTGCCGTGGAAGCGCTCGTCGAGGCCGAGGTCGTGGAACAGGGCGCCGATGTACAGCAGCTCCGGGTCGAAGCTCAGGTCGCGGTTGCGGCCCTGGAGGCTGCCGAAGAAGTACACCCGCCGTGAATGGTGGTAGATCAGCTCGCTGGCGGTGTCGCGGACGAGTTCGGTCGCCTCGCGGGCGAGTCTCGTCCGCGGCACCGGCACGTTCGCCGCGCTGTCGCGTTCCCCGGCCATGTCGTGTCCGCCTTTCCTCGGGTCCGTCCCCCGGCCGGCTCCGCGTCCGGGCGGGGGTGCCGCCGTGCGCGGCGTCCATTCCAGCTTCGCGCCCGGATGCCCATGGCCGCCATGGCGATCCGGCCGCCCGTCCCACGGATGCCGACATCGCGGGATGCCGTGCGGCCCGGGCGTGCGGCGGCGTGCCGGAAGGAGTAGCCGGGAGGGCGGGTGGGGGCCGCGTGTGGTCGGGTGGGCCCAGGGCCGGTGCCCGCCCGGCGGCGTCCGCACGGCCGCCCGCCCGGGGCGACCCGGCCGCACCGGCGTTAGCCCGCTGACGACGCGGGGACCCGACGCTCGTGGCGGGCCGGACCCAGGCCCGCCACGACCCGGCTGGAGGTGAGGACAACATGGGACACGGCGGAAACGTCATCCAGGAGCTGACGACCGATCACCGTGAGGTCGAGGAGCTCTTCGGCAGGATCGAGGCGCTGCCGTCCGGTCACAAGGATCGCAAGCTGTACGCCGATCAGGCCACGATGGAGCTGGTACGGCACTCGGTGGCCGAGGAGGCGTATCTCTACCCGGCCGTCCGCCGGCACGTGGCCAACGGTGACGCCCTCGCGGACAAGGAGCTGGAGGACCACGCCAGGGCCGAGCAGATCATGAAGGACCTGGAGGGATGTGCGGCGGACGACGCCGAGTTCGACCGGCTGGTCGGCATGCTGATGAGCGAGATCCGGGAACACATCGCCGACGAGGAGGACAACCTCTTCCCCCGGCTGAGCGAGGCGTGTCCCGCGGACGCGCTGGACGAGCTGGGCGACAAGGTCCGCCAGGCGAAGAAGACGGCCCCGACCCGCCCGCACCCGTCCGCTCCCGACCAGCCCCCGATGAACAAGCTGCTGGCACCGGGCGCCGGGATGGTCGACCGGGTGCGGGACGCGCTGACGGGACGCGGCAAGCCCGACTGATGGCCGTCAGCGACCCGCGAGGGTTGAGGGGCCCGGCGCCGCGGCGCCGGGCCCCTCACCTGTCCCGTGTGCCGGAGGCGAGGTCAGACGCGCGTCCTGAGCAGGTCCCGTACGGCCCGCACCACATCACCGGGCGTCGGTTCCTTCCCCGGATGCCCGGGGCCGGTCGGCGCACCCGGGTGGGCCCGGTCGCCGAGCAGGACCGCGGGCACCCGGTACGGGCACCGGCCCTCCGCCGGGGCGGACAGGGCGGCGACCGGGGTGCCGACGGCGGCGGCGAGAAGGGCCGGTCCCGTGGCGGCGGTGACCACGGCGTCGGCGTTGCGCAGCACGCCCGCCAGGGTCCTCGGCGTGGTGCGGCCGCCGAGGTCGACGGCCGTGGCACCGCTGGCCCGGCGGGTCAGGGCGGTCTCGCCGGGACCGCCGGTGACGACCACCCGGTGCCCGGCGTCGGCGAGCCGGGCGACCGCTTCCGCGCAGTGCCCGGCGTCCCAGGCTCGGGAGGGGTTGGCGGCTCCCGGGTGGACGACGACGTAGGGGCCGTTGCCGGTGAGGGTGGCGGTGTCGGGCGCGGGCAGGACACGGAGCCGGCCGTCGTCGCCGGTCCGCAGGCCGAACCCCATGGCGGCGGCCGCGTCGAGCGCCGCCTCAGCCTCATGGCGGCCGGGCCGGCGGGGCCGGCGGACGTCGAGGAGGCCGTCGGCGCCGCCGCTGCCCTCGCCGGGGTCGTCGGTGCCGTCGACCGTGGCGCCGATACGGCCCACCCGGGCCGTGCGCAGCAGGCGCGCGGTGGGCAGCGGGCTGTACGGGCTCGGGGCGAGGACGAGAGCCACGTCGTAGGAATCCTTGCGCAGCCGCCGCACGAGGCTGTCGGTGCCGCCGGCGGCGCCGGGCGGTGCTCCGGTGCCGTCGTGATGCGTGCGCGCGTCCCACACCACGATGTCGTCGACATGGGGAAGCAAGCGGGCGGCGGGTGCCCCTTCCGGGTCGCACAGCACGGTCACGCGGGCGGCCCGGGTGGCCACGGCCCGGACGGCCGGGCCGGCCAGCAGGACGCCGCCGAAGCCGCCGGGGCGGGCGACGAGCGCCTTCACGCCCACCACTCCCCCCCGCCGCGCGCCACCGCCGCCGGCACCGGTTCCGTCCGCTCCCGGAAGGAGGCGACGGTGCGTGCCAGGCCCTCCCGCCAGCCGACCTTCGGCATCCAGCCGAAGATCTCGCGGGCGAAGCCGGTGATGGGGCAGGGCCGGCGGGGCGCGTCCGCGAAGACGCCGTCACAGGTCACGGGCGATCCGGAGCCGGCCAGGTCGACCACCCGGCGGGCGATCTCCAGTTCGGTCGCCGTCTCGTCGCCGCCGATGTCGACCGGCCGCACCGACCGGCCGGCGGCCACCAGCAGAACCCCGTCCACCATGTCGTCGACGTAGCACAGGGAGTGGGTGCGGCCGCCGTCGCCGGCGACGACGACGGGCTCCCCGGCCAGGGCCGACGCGATGAGGCGTCCGGGCACGCCGCCGTCGTCGGTGCGCATCCCCGGCCCGTACGCGGTGAACAGCCGGACGACTCCGGCGTCGCTGCCGTGATCGGCCGCGTGGGCGGCGACCAGGGCCTCGGCGAACCGGGTGGCCTCGGCGTGCACGCGGTGCGGGCCGACCGGGTCGGCGGGATCGGCGCCGGGTGCCACCAGACCGTGGGAACCCGTGCCGGCGGGGCCGGTGCCGTCGTACACCGGGGGCGCCGAGGCGAGCAGGAAGCGGGCACCGTCCCGGTCGGCGACGGCCAGCGCGGTGCGGGTCCCGACGCTGCCGGCGTCCAGCAGGTCCAGGGGCCGCTCGGGCCAGGCGTCCGGGCAGGCGGGGCCGGCCAGGTGCAGGACCAGGTCGTAGGGGCCGGTGAGGGTGTCGGCGCAGGCGGGGCCGGCCAGGTCGAGCAGGTCCCGTTCGAGGAAGCGGAAGCCGCGGCGGCCCGCGAGGTGGGCCACTCTCCCGGCCCGGCCGGTCGAGAGGTTGTCCAGGCAGTCGACTTCGACATCCGAATCGACGAGGCGGGTGCACAGCCGCGAGCCGAGGAAGCCCGCACCGCCGATGACCAGGGCCCGCTTCCAGGGCGCCCCGGCCGCGGTCTTCATGGGAAACGCCGCCGTCGGCATCATGAGGAAGACCTTCCTTCCGCTCGCGCGGCGCTGACGACGGCACCACGAGTGCCCCGCCGAGTCGCTTTCATACGCTGACGGCTACCGCGCCCGTCCGTGGTCACGGCCGGCCGCACCGGGCCCGGGCGGGGCGCCCGGAACCAGCGGGAGAGCCCCCGGCCCGCTGTGTCCGCCATCACCCGCGCCGTCCCGGGGCAGCGGGCCGCCCCGGTCTGTGATCAACCGCACTCACCGTGCGAAACGCCCTGCGTGCGGCGGATTTCGGCGCTCTGCCACAGCTCTGGGAAGCGGGCGCCGGCACCGACTCGCCGGGGCGTTCTGCCACCATGGTCGACGCCGTCTCCCGGCTTCCCGGAGCGGCCGCGCAGCGCAGCCGGCCCTCTCCGCTCCCCGTTCCCCCTTCCGCCCGGGTCCTCCGACCCGCCTTCGAGTAGCGCACTGTGTCTTCCTCCCCTCCCCCCGCCCTGCCCTCCCCCGCGCCCGCCGCCTCCGCCGCCGCGCCCGCCCCCGCCTCCTCGCACGCGCCGTGGCGGTCCCTGAGGTACCGCAGCATGCGCTGGTGGTCCTTCGCGAACTTCGTGTCGAACGCCGGCACCTGGATGCAGCTCACGGTCCAGAACCTGCTGGTCCTCCAGATCACCGGGTCGGCCGCCGCGACGGGGCTGTCGATGTCCGTCCAGGCCGCGCCCGCGCTGCTCATCAGCGTGTTCGGCGGCGCGGCCGTCGACCGCTGGCCGCGCAGGCTGACCGCCGCCGTCAGCCAGGCGCTGCTGGGCGCCGTCGCCTTCACGACGGCCGTCCTGGTCGCCCTGGACCGGCTCGACATGACCTCGCTGATGGCGCTGGCCGCCGTCACGGGCGTCATCGCCACCGTGGACGGTCCGGCATGCGCCCTGCTGGGCAACGACCTCGTCCCGAAGGAGGACCTGCCGTCCGCCATCGGCGTGGGCGCACTCGTCCACCAGGCGGGTCGGCTCGCGGGCGCCGCGCTGGCGGGCGTGGCCGTCGG
This sequence comes from Streptomyces sp. NPDC052020, assembly GCF_040680575.1. Classification (NCBI taxonomy): domain Bacteria; kingdom Bacillati; phylum Actinomycetota; class Actinomycetes; order Kitasatosporales; family Streptomycetaceae; genus Streptomyces; species Streptomyces sp. NPDC052020. Next base: position 20,994 of record NZ_JBFAWY010000016.1, on the reverse strand, counting down.
TCTGCTCGGCACGGCCGCGGCCTATGCGGCGAACGGGCTGTCGTTCCTCTTCGTGGCCGCGGTCATCCCCTTCCTGCGTCCCGCGCACGGGGCCGTCCCGGACGCGGGGAGCGGCGGGTCGCGGGCCGTGGGCCGCCCGGCGGCGTCCGGCATGACCGTGCGCCAGGGCCTGGCGTTCTTCGCCCGCCGGCCCCGGCTGCTGGCGCTCGCCGGTGTCACCGGTGTCAGCGCCGTCTTCGGGCGCAACTACGCGCTCACCCTCGCCGTGCTCGTGACCGGGCCGCTCGCCGGCGGCGCCGGTGCCTTCGGCACGGTCTCCACCGTCCTCGCCGTGGGCGGCATCCTCGGCGCGGTCCTGGCGGCGCGGCTGCGCCGGCCGTCCGTGCGGCTGGTGGGCGCGCTGGCCGCCGCGGGCGGGTTGCTCCAGGTGGTGGCGGGACTGTCGCCGTCGCTGGCGGTGCTGCTCGCGCTGGTGCTGCCGATGGCCGTGGTGGAGTCCGTCTCGGACACCGCCGGCAGGGCGGTCTTGCAGACCGATCCCCCCGCCCACCTGCAGGGACGGGTGCTCGGCGTATGGGGGAGCATCGGCACGGTGTGGAGCCTCGGCGGGCCGCCGGCGCTCGGCCTGCTGATGGAACTGGCGGGGGCGCGCGGCGCCCTGGTCACCGGCGGCCTGCTCATCGCCTGCGCCATCGGCACCGGCCACCTCCTCCACCAGCGCCGGGGCACGGCCCCTGTGGTGGTACGGGCGGAAGAGGGCGGCCTGCCGGAGAGGGCGACGCTGGGGACGGCGGCCTGAGACCGGGCGTCGGCCGCGCGCAGGGGTGCGGTGGCCGCGCCCGCAGAGGCCCGGCGGCACAGCGGGCCGGGTGGCGCGGCGGGCCAGCAGGCCGGGGTGGCGCGGCGGGCGTGGACCGCTGCCGCGCCGGCCTGCTGTGCCGCGGGGCCGCGGACGCCGTACGACGCCTCCCGGGTGCCGGGTTCCGGGAGGCGTACGGCATCGAGGCATCGCCCGGCGCCCGGGAGGCGTCCTACGGCGTCGGGGCATCTCCCCCATGCCCGGCGCCCCCACCGCGCCGGAGCGCCGGCCGGTCAGATCCGTGCCGCCCCTCGCACACACGCGGCGCGGGGCGCAGGGCGCGCGGGGCGCGGGCCCTGCGGCGAGGGCCGGCCCTCAGGCCACCAGGGGCCGCTGCGGCCTCAGCCGGGCCAGGAGCTGGCCCCGGTGCAGGTCGGCCACGGGAGCGAGAAGGTCGGGATGGCGCAGCAGGGCCGCGGCGCGGTGGTCGTGGTCGTCGGGCGCGACCAGGCGCCGGAACTCGGCCGGGCCGCCCGTGGCGCGACCGTCCTCGGCGAGCGCGGCCACGGCCAGGGCGGCCAGGTCCGGGTCGGTGAGCAGGCAGGCGGCCCAGCTCGCCACGACCTCGTCGACCCAGGTGCGCCACGCGGCGGCGTCCGGGTCGCCGGTCCCGGCGCCGTCGCCGCCCGTGATCCAGTCGAGCCGGCCGGAACCGCCCGGGCCCGCGACGCCCATCAGCGCGGCGTCCAGCGCCGTCGGATAACGCAGCCAGGCGGCGACGGTCACCGCCTGTCGTGCCTGCACCTCGCACAGGGCGGTCGCCAGGGCGCCGCCGGGCGCGGGGTAGGCGCGGGTCAGCCACTGGGCGGTGGCCGCGATGACCGGGGAGAGATCTGCTTGCACTGCCGGGCCGTCCGAACTGCTCTTCGATGGGACACGGGACTGCACAGCACGGTAGCCCCCGGCTCGGGGCCTCCGACATGGCCCGGATCTCCTTCTCCGCGTGGCTTCGGCCACATGCGCCGCCCGGCCCGCCGTCCGCATCACCTCACTCGGCCGCCGCGGCTCCGGTTCACCAGAATCCGGTGAAGGCCGGCTGGCGGGTGGCGTCGGCGGCGTCCCGCAGGCTCAGGGCCACGCTGATGACGGCCCGCAGCGCCGAGGGACGCACGCTCTGGGCGCTCTCGGCGGCCAGCACCAGCAGGGTGATGGCCGCCTGTTCGACGATGGCGACGGAGAGCGCGTAGTCGCTGCTCTCGGCCTGGCGGAAGGCGCGCCAGGGCGCCGCGGCCCCGTCGATGGCCCGCTCCACCGCCTGCTCCAGGTGGTGTGCTGCCTGATCGCAGAGAGAGGCGGGCAGGATGATGGTCCGGTGGAACGATGAGCTGGTCATGGTCCCAGTGCTCCCCGGTCTGCTCCCGCCCGACCGGCGCCGGAAGGCTTTTTCACCGGGTCGAGGCGTTTTTCACCGGGTCGCCGGACGCGGGCGCTCCCCGACGCCGGCCCGTTCCCTCGCCCGGCCCGGCGGGATGCGGCCCGGCCGTGTCCGGAAGGGCTGTGCCGCCGGGCGGGGCCCGGCCCTACGCTGGTCGCCGTGCGGCGCGTGACTTTCCCTGCGGCAGGGGCGGACGGTGAGGATCCGGGGGCGGTCGCGGCCCGGCTCACGGGGCGGGCGGCGACCGGTGAGCGGCGGCTGTCCGCCGCGCTCGCCGAGGTCACGCTCGACGGCGGGCAGGTGGTGATGGTCAAGCGCGGCGACGGGGACGGTGCCGCGCGGGCCGAGGCGGCCGGGCTGCGCTGGCTGGCCGGGGCGGGCAGCGTCCCGGTCCCGGCGGTGCGCGGCGACGACGGCCGCTGGCTGGTGACGGACCGGGTGCGGCGGGGCCGGCCCGGTGCCGGGGCGGCGCTCGGGTTCGGCCGGGACCTGGCCGCCCTGCACGCCGCCGGGGCGCCCGCGTTCGGTGCGGCGCCGCCCGGCGGGCCCGAGCACGCGTACATCGGGCTCGCCCCGATGCGCAACGCCCGCGGCACGGACTGGCCGCGCTGGTACGCCGAGCACCGGGTGCTGCCGTATCTGCGGCGCGCGGTCGACGACGGGACCGTCCGTCCCGCCGAGGCGGACGTCGTGGAGCGGGTGTGCGAGCGGCTGCCCGAGCTGGCGGGGCCGCCGGAGCCGCCCGCCCGGCTCCACGGGGACCTGTGGAACGGCAATGTGCTGTGGGGCGCGGACGGGCGGGTGTGGCTGATCGACCCGGCCGCCCACGGCGGCCACCGGGAGACCGATCTGGCGATGCTGCGCCTGTTCGGCTGCCCGTATCTGGAGGAGATCCTGGAGGGCTACCAGCAGGTGGCGCCGCTCGCCGCGGGCTGGGCGGAACGCGTCGGCGTGCACCAGCTCTTCCCGTTGCTGGTGCACGCCGTGCTGTTCGGGCGGGGTTACGCCGAGCAGGCCCTCGCGGTGGCCCGCTCGGCGCTGGGCCGGTGACCGTTCAGCGGGTCACCACGTGCCGCTCGTCGGGGACGCAGTGGGTCATGGTGAGGCCCTCCACGTCGCGCGGCGGGTTCTTGCCGAGGTTGGACAGCCGCTTGCGGTCGTCGTCGGTCAGGTCCTGGCTGGCCAGGGGTTCGAGATGGGCCACGTCCTCGGGGCTGATGCCGAGGCCCTCGCCGACGCGCAGTCCGAGGTCGTTCTCGACCAGCAGGAAGTGCCACACCATGCGCTCCTGGATGGGCCGGGGACACTGGGAGAGCATGGTGACGAAGTTCTTCACCAGGTCGTCCCGCTCCCACTCCTCCATCAGCAGATAGCGCTGCCCGGCCTGCATGTAGTCGTTGGTCCTCGGGATGCGCTTGCGGGTGAGCCGGCCCCGGATCTCGGGACCCTGCTCGTCATGGGTGGGGTACTGGGCCTCCCGCAGGCCGCCGGTGATCGACGGCTCGTAGTTGACGGCCGGGTTCTCGCCCGCCCCGTCCACGTGGTACGTCATGAAACCGTCGCGCTGGTTGGTGCGCACCTGCGCGTTCTTGGCCTGGTTGACGGGCAGCTGGAGGTAGTTCGGGCCGACCCGGTAGCGCTGGGTGTCGCTGTAGGAGAAGGTCCGGCCGACGAGCATCTTGTCGTCGGAGAAGTCCAGGCCGTCGACGAGGACGCCGGTGCCGAAGGAGATCTGCTCGTTCTCCGCGAAGAAGTTCTCCGGCATCCGGTTCAGCACCATCCGGCCGACCGGCTTGGGCGGGAAGTCCTGCTCCGGCCAGGTCTTTGTGTCGTCGAGCGGGTCGAAGTCGAGCTCCGGGTGGTCGTGGTCGTCCATCATCTGGACGAGCAGCTCCCACTCGGGATAGTCGCCCCGCGCGACCGCCTCGTACAGGTCCTTGGTGGCGTGGCCGAGGCCGTCGGCCTGCACCTGGGCGGCGTCCTCCTGGGTCATGCTGCGGACGCCCTGCTTGGGCATCCAGTGGTACTTGACCAGCTTGGTCTCGCCCTCGGCGTTGACCCACTTGTAGGTGTTGACGCCGAAGCCCTGCATATGGCGGTAGTCCGCGGGGATGCCGCGCGGGCTGAACAGGTTGACCAGCATGTGCATCGACTCCGGCGTCTGCGACATGAAGTCGAAGATGCGCCGGGGCTGCTGCTCGAAGGTCACCGGGTCGGGCTTCAGGGCGTGGATGACGTCCGGGAACTTGATGGCGTCCCGGATGAAGAAGACGCCCAGGTTGTTGCCGACCAGGTCCCAGTTGCCGTCCTCGGTGTAGAACTTCACCGCGAAGCCGCGGGGGTCGCGGGCGGCCTCGGAGGAGTCGCGTCCGCCGATGACGGTGGAGAAGCGGACGGCGAGGTCGGTGCGCTTGCCGCGCTCCTGGAACAGCTTGGCCCGCGTGTAGCGGCTGATCGGCTCGTCGCCCCAGCTTCCGTACGCCTCGAAGAAGCCGTAAGCGGTCACGCCGCGGGCGTGCACGACGCGCTCCGGGATGCGTTCACGGTCGAAGTGGCTGATCTTCTCCAGGAACTGGTAGTTCTCCAGCGTGGCGGGGCCCCGGGCACCCACCGTGCGCTGGTTCTGGTTGTCGTAGACCGGATGTCCCTGCCGGTTGGTGAGCACCTTGCGGTCGTCGCCGGGAGCAGGACCCTGGCTCGATACGTCCGTCATGGTTCGTCGGCTCCTTCGACTCGTGGGTTCCGTCAGGCGAGGTCCTGGCTTCGGGCAGCCCTCGGCTGCCGGCGGTGGAGCGTTCCGGGTACCCGGCTCAGGGCATCACTCACCTGCCGGCGGTCCCGATGCCGTCCCGCGTCAAGCCTCCGGCCGGAGAGCGGTCCGCGCCAGCCGGGGGCGGCGGGCGTGGTGTCTCCCGTCGCGGGGGAGCGTGAGAACGGCGCCGGTGCGCGGCCCGGCGCCCCGGGGCCGAGGAGCGGGAACCCCGCTCGCCGGGGGCGAGCGGGGCGCCCGGGTGCCGCCCCTCCCCGTGGGTGCGCGCGGGGACGGACGGGGACGGGCCCCGTGGGTGCGCGCGGGCCACGACTGGCCGCCCCCCGTCGCGGGGCGCATGGTGGAGGCATGATTTTCATCGCCGTCCGTTTCACCGTCCGCCCGGAGTTCGCCGACACGTGGATGTCCGTGGTGGGGCCCTTCACCGAGGCCACCCGTGCCGAACCCGGCAACCTCTTCTTCGACTGGTCGCGCGATGTCGACGACCCCCGCAGGTTCACGCTGCTGGAAGCGTTCGCGGACGACGCCGCGGGCGAGGCCCATGTGCGGTCGGACCACTTCCGGGCGGGGCTGGAGGCCATGGCCGGCGCGATCGCCGAGACACCGCAGATCATCAACGTCAATGTGCCCGACCAGCACGGGTGGGGCCGCATGGCCGAGCTGTCACCCCGCGGGTGACACCCGGGGCGCACCCGTCCGTTCACAGGCGAAGGCCCGGACACCGGTACGTCACGGTGTCCGGGCCTTGCGGTGAGCCGTGGGTCAGCCGCCGTTCAGCCGCGCGCGCAGAAGCTGCTTGCCCAGTTCGGCGCCCTTGCGGCTGTCCGCCTGGGCCTTGCGGAACAGCTCCGCGACCTCGGTGTCCTTGGTCCGTTCCGCGTCCTGGATGTAGGTCTCCAGGCGCAGCGCGTTGCTCAGGCACGACTCGACGTACCAGATCAGGTTGTAGTCCTTGTCCTGCGTTCCGGTCACGCCGCCGGTCTCCGCGCCACTGGTCATGCGGGCCTCCTTTTCACCGTTCTCGTTCTCGCCGTACCGATCGCCGTGTCCGCCCGGGCTCCCGGACCACCGGGCCGGCCGGGGCGGACTCACCGGCGCGGGCCGGGTACCCCTCCTTCACCGGTGCACACAGCCCCGGTGGCGGACGGCGGACGGCCGCGTCCGGGCGGGGCGACGACCCCCTTAATGTCTCACTGGGCCACATGTCCCATCGGGACATCTCCGGGTGTAGGCTCGGAGGCATGACGGCAGCGAAGCCCTCGACCGCTCCGGAGGACCGGCGGCAGCGCAAGGCGCGGCAGACCCGCGAGGCACTGGCCGCGGCGGCCTGCGAGCTGATCCTCGACCGCGGCCTGGCCGCGACCACGGTGGAGGCCATCGCCGAGCGGGCGGACGTCACCCGGCGCACCTTCAGCCGGCACTTCGCCGGGAAGGAGGACGCCGCCCTCGACTTCGTCCGCCGCGACGGCGACCGGATCAACGAGCTGCTGCGGGCCCGCCCCGCCGGTGAGCCGCCCCTGGCGGCCTACCGCGGAGCCGTACGCGACTGGCTGGCCGACCGGGACTTCCCGGCCTGGCACACACGGCCGCGGATGCGCCGGCTGCTGGCCCTCGTCGACAGCGAGCCCGCCCTGTTCGCCGCCTACCAGCGTATCCGGGTCGACGCCCAGGAGGAGTCGATCCGCATCGTCGCCGGCCGTCTCGGCACCGACCCCGACCGGGACGTCCGTCCCGCCGCCGTCGTGGACGCCGCCGCCGGCGTCCTCGTCGCCGCGCTGCGCCTGTGGGCCCGTGGCGTCGACCGGAACCCGGGAGCCGCAGACCTCGCCGCCCTCGTGGAGCGGGCCTACGACGCCCTGAACTCGGCGGCCGCGGCCGCGGCCGCCGAAACCGCCGCGAAAGTGTGAGAGCACCATGAGCACCACCCCCACCCACTCCCTCCCCGACCCCCGCTCCGAGTTCTCCGGACGGACCGCGCTGGTCACCGGCGCCGCGTCGGGCATCGGCCTGGCCACCGCCCGCCGACTGGCCGACGGCGGCGCCGACGTGGTGATCGCCGACTACAACGCCGAAGGCGCCGAGAAGGCCGCCGCCGAGCTTCGGGCACGGGGCGCCCGCGCCGCCGCGGTCGACGTGGACGTCACCCGCGCGGAATCCGTCGAGGCGGCCGTGCGCTTCGCCGTCGGCACCTTCGGCGGTCTGCACCTGGCCGTGAACAACGCGGGCATCGGCGGCCCGAGCGCCCCGACGGGCGAGTACGACGTCGAGTCCTACGACCGGGTCATCCGCACCAACCTCGACGGCGTCTTCTACTCGATGCGCTACGAACTGCCGGCCGTGCAGGCCACGGGCAAGGGCGGCGCCATCGTCAACGTCGCCTCCATCCTCGGGTCCGTCGCCTTCGCCGGCTCCCCCGCCTACGTCGCCGCCAAGCACGGCGTGGTCGGTCTGACGAAGTCGGCCGCCGCCGAGTACGCCGCCAAGGGCATCCGGATCAACGCGGTCGGCCCCGGCTTCATCGACACTCCGCTGTTGCGGGCCATGGACCGGGACGCCTACGACGGCCTGGTGGCCCGGCACCCGGCCGGCCGCCTCGGGCGTCCCGAGGAGGTCGCCGAGATCATCGCCTTCCTGCTGTCGGACCGGGCCTCGTTCGTCCACGGCAGCTACCACCTGGTCGACGGCGCGTACACCGCCGTCTGATCCCCGGCCGTGCACCAGGGGGGCGAAACGAAGGAGTTCGACCATGAAGGCTTTGCAGTACCGCACCATCGGCGCCCCGCCCGAGGTGGTCGGCGTTCCCGACCCCGAGCCCGGCCCCGGCCAGGTGCTGCTGAAGGTCACCGCGGCCGGGGTGTGCCACTCCGACATAGCCGTGATGAGCTGGCCGGCCGAGGGCTTCCCGTACGCGCTTCCGCTCACCCTCGGCCACGAGGGCGTCGGCACGGTCGCCGCTTTGGGCGCCGGCGTGACCGGCCTGCGGGAGGGCGACGCGGTCGCCGTGTACGGGCCGTGGGGCTGCGGCACCTGCGCCAAGTGCGCGGAGGGCAAGGAGAACTACTGCCTGCGCGCCGAGAAGCTGGGCATCCACCCGCCGGGTCTGGGCCGGCCCGGATCGATGGCCGAGTACCTGCTCGTGGACGACGCCCGGCACCTCGTCCCGCTGGACGGGCTGGACCCGGTCGCCGCCGTCCCCCTGACCGACGCGGGGCTGACGCCGTACCACGCGATCAAGCAGTCCCTGCCCAAGCTGGGACCGGGGTCGACCGCGGTCGTCATCGGCACCGGCGGCCTCGGCCACGTCGCCATCCAGCTGCTGCGCGCCCTGACGCCCGCCCGGGTCGTCGCCCTGGACGTCAGCGAGGAGAAGCTGCGCCTGGCCCGCGAGGTCGGCGCCCACGAGGCGGTTTTGTCGGACGCTCAGGCGGCCGGCGCCGTACGGGAGATCACCGGCGGCCTCGGCGCCGAGGCGGTGTTCGACTTCGTGGGTGTGGAGCCCACCGTGCAGACCGCGGGCGCGGTCGCGGCCGTCGAGGCGGATGTGACGCTGGTCGGCATCGGCGGCGCGGCCCTCCCGGTCGGCTTCGGCCTGCTGCCGTTCGAGGTGTCGGTCAAGGCACCGTACTGGGGCACCCGCGCGGAACTCATCGAGGTGCTGGCCCTGGCCCGGTCCGGTGTGCTGTCGGTGCACACCGAGACGTTCTCCCTCGACGACGCGCCGCTCGCCTACGAGCGCCTCCACGCCGGCGCGGTCAGCGGCCGCGCGGTCATCCTCCCCCACGGCTGACCGGCGGTACGGGCGCAAGGGCGCGCGGGAAGGTGGCGGCGGGGCCTGGCCCCGCCGCCCGCCCGCCGCCCAAGGGGCGCGACCGGTCCCCCGTGCCGGTCGTGCCCCCGCGGTTCGTCGAACCTACGTCTGGCGGTCCGCCGTTGTGAAGCGCTCCGGTGCCCGCTGCCGGCGCGGCGGGACTCACGTGTGCACAGGTGAGTCCGGAGTGCCCCGGTCCGTCCCCCCGACCGGGGGCGGATCCAGCTCCCCGGCCGCCAGGTGGGCGAGCACGACCTCGTACAGGTCGCTGCCGCCGGCGAGCAGACGGCGTTCGAGAACCGGCTCGGCGCCGCGGATGTGTTCGCGCACGGTCTGGGCGTGGACGCCCAGCGTCCGCGCGGCCCGTTCGGCGTGTGCCCCGGTCGCGATCCAGGTGCGCAGCGTACGGCGCAGGTCGCGGGCGTCTTCGTCCAGACGCCCCAGCAGGTCGTGGGCCCAGGCGCGCAGCGCGGGCCCGGCCAGCAGGTCGGTCAGCCCGGCCGGGGCCGGTCCCGCGCCGCCGGCGAGGTGCTCTCCGTGTCCGGCCCGGGAGTTCAGGGCGAGGTGGACGGCGGCGCGGACGGTCAGGTCGGCGAAGTCGGTGCGCAGCAGGGTCTCGACGCGGTCCATGCGGGCGCGGACGGTGTTGCGGCTGACCCCGAGGATCTTGGCCGCGCTGACGGCGGTGAACTCCAGGCCGAGGCGGGTGGTGGCGAGGAGTTCGGCGCGGATGTGGTGCGGCAGCGGATCGAGAGGACGCAGCAGGCCGGCCGTCCAGCCGCGCAGCACCGCCGGGTCCATCAGGCGCTCGGGGTGGGTGCGTTCGGCGTAGACGGCCGCCCTGCCGGGGCGGAAGCGGGCGACGGCGAGGGCGCTGACGGCCTGCCCGTAGGCGGTGGCGGTCCGGGCCAGGCTCTGCCGGGCGCTGCCGCCGAGGTAGGTGCCCGGGCGCCGGCCCACCAGCGGCGGCAGCGCCCGGCCCGCGGCCTCACGGGGCGTCAGGACGATGACGTGGCCGTCCACGGCCGGGCACCGCACGACCAGGGCCTGCTCCCCCGTCGCCTCCTGGCACTCCTCGGCGAGCCGGTCGCGCTGCTCGGGGCCGCTCTCGATCACGTAGACGTGTGCGGTGTCGGTGTCCAGCAGACCCGGCCACAGCCCCGCGGCCACCCGGCGGGCGGAGACGGTGTCCTCCACCATCAGCAGTTGCAGGATCGCCAGGCGCAGATCGGCGGCGGCCCGCCGCAGCCGCTGCCCGGCGGTCGCCGACGCGTGGACGGCCAGCAGGAGTTCGAGCACCTGGGCGGTATGCGTGACGATGTCGGCGGCGGTCCGGTCGAAGGGGGCGGCACGGGTCACGGCGAGGACGGCGGGCGGTTCCGGATGGGGGCGGTCCACCCGGACCAGCCGCAGGTGCCGGCCCCGGTCCTCGCAGGCGGCGGACGCGATGCGGCCGGCCGCGACCTCCTCGGCCAGGGCGTCGTCCAGCCGGGTGCGGGTGCCGGCCAGCAGACCGCCGTCGCGGTCCTGGAGGGAGACCGACGCCTCCAGGGTGCCGGCGAGCCAGGCGGCGAGCCTGCCGATGTCGCGTCCGGCCGGCCGCAAGTGCTCCAGCAGCTCGGCCGTCCATGCCCGGTCCGCGCCGGTCGTCTCCCCGCCCGCGCGTGCCCCGTCCGCTCGGCCCGCCACGTCGGCCCTGTCCCTTCGTCATGTTTCGGCCACCGGTCGGCGACGTTACCCCATGGCCGCGCCGGGCGGGCGACGCCGCCGGGGCGCTTGTCACCCGGCCTGCGCCACGCCCGGGGGCGGGCGGCTTAAGCTCGGCGGATGGCGAAGTACTACGACGTGCACCCCGACAACCCCCAGCCGCGCAGCATCGCCCAGGTCGCCGACGGCGTCCGTTCGGGCGCGCTCATCGCGTATCCGACGGACTCCTGCTATGCGCTCGGCTGCCGCCTGGGCAGCCGCGACGGCGTCGACCGCATCCGGGCCATCCGTCAACTGGACGACCGGCACCATTTCACGCTGGTGTGCCAGGACTTCGCCCAGCTCGGCCAGTTCGTGCGGATCGACAACGACGTGTTCCGGGCGATCAAGGCGTCGACGCCCGGGAGTTACACCTTCATCCTGCCGGCGACGCGGGAGGTCCCGCGCATGCTCCAGCACCCGAAGAAGAAGACCGTCGGGGTGCGCATCCCCGATCACGTGGTGGCCCAGGCGCTGCTCGCCGAGCTCGGGGAGCCGCTGCTGTCCAGCACGCTGCTGCTGCCCGGCGAGGAGGAGCCGCTGACGCAGGGCTGGGAGATCAAGGACCGGCTCGACCACGTGCTGGACGCGGTGGTCGACTCGGGGGACTGCGGCACCGAGCCGACGACGGTGGTCGACTTCTCGGGCGGGGCGGCCGAGGTCGTACGGCGGGGCGCGGGCGACCCGACGCGGTTCGAGTGAGCGGACGTGCACGCGGACGTGCACGGGAACCTTCACGGGAACTTCACGGGGAACCTTCACGGGCAAAGGAAATCTCAACGGCAGGTCAGCGGTACTGCAACCGGCGGGGGGCCGACGGCGGCGGCCGGGCCGGGGGTGTCACGATGGCCTCGGATCCGCCCCGCAGGCCCCCGGCGGATCCCTCGCCTCCCCCGTACAGAAAGGCCGGTGCGCCATGACCGCCGTACAGGGCACCGACGTCGGCATCCCCACCGAGGACGGAACGGCCGACGCCTACCTGGCGCACCCCGGTGACGGGAAGGCACATCCCGCGGTGCTGTTCTACATGGACGCTTTCGGACTGCGCCCGCAGCTGAGGTCCATGGCCGACCGGCTGGCCGGCGCGGGATACACCGTCCTGGTGCCGAACGTGTTCTACCGGCACGGACGCGCGCCGGTCGTGGAGCTGCCCGAGTTCATCGACGCGGCCGCGCGCCCGGGCCTCTTCGCCCGGCTGGGCCCGCTCATCCGGGAGCTCACGCCCGAGGTGTCGACGCGGGATGCGGGAGCCTGTCTGCGCTGGCTGGCGGAGTGCCCGGTGGCGGCCGACGGTCCGGTGGCGGTGACCGGCTACTGCATGGGCGCCCGGCTGGCGCTGTTCACCGCCGGCACCTATCCGTCCCGGGTGGCCGCGGCGGCCGGCTTCCACGGCGGGCGGCTGGCGACCGAGGCGCCGGACAGCCCGCACCTGGTGGCCGAACACATCACCGCCGAGGTGTACTTCGGCCACGCCGACGAGGACCCGTCGCTGCCGCCGGAGCAGATCGCGCGCCTGGGGGAGGCCCTCACCGCGGCGGGCGTCCGGCACCGCTGCGAGGTCTACGCCGGAGCGCCCCACGGCTACACGCAGGCCGACACCGCGGAGTACGACGAGAAGGCGGCCGAGCGGCACTGGGACGCCCTGCTCGATCTGCTGAAGCGCGCCTTCTGAGCGGCCCGGGCGGAACACGTGCTCGGGGCGGGGCGAGCGGCGGCGCTGCCGCGACCGTCTCGGGGCCGTCCCCGGGGCGGTCGCCGCCGGCCGCGCGCGGGACGGCGGCGCGGCCGGTCACCAGCGCCCGGGTGCACTGCCGCACAGCGGCTCGGACGGGCGGCCGTCGACGCCCGCCGGTACGTCGCCGGCGAGCATCACCCGGTGCATGATCCGGGGATGGTCGAGGTGCGCGGTGTCGCCGGGGGCGAGGTGGATGGTGGCCCGATTGTCCCAGAAGGCGACGCTGCCCGGCTCCCAGCGGAAGCGGACCGTGTAGTCGGGCCGGGTCGCCTGTTCCAGCAGCATGTCCAGGACGGCCCGGCTCTCGGCCCGGGTGAGGCCGGCGATCTGTTCGACGTAGTAGCCGTTGACGAACAGGATCCGCTCCCCCGTCTCCGGGTGGACGCGTACGAGCGGGTGCAGGGTGGCGATCTGGTGGTCGAGCAGGTGCCGGACGTAGGCGTCGTCGCCCGGCCGCGGCTGGTAGCCCACCCCCAGGCGGTGCTCGGCCCGCAGTCCGTCGGCGAACGCGCGCACCGGCGCGGACAGCCCGGCGTACGCCGCGGCCAGGTTGGACCAGGTGGTGTCACCCCCGTAGGGCGGGACCGTCTCGGCGCGCAGGATGGTCGCGGCCGGCGGATCGACGCGGGCGCCGTGGTCGCAGTGCCAGCCGCGCAGCAGCGTGTGGCGCCGGCGCCGCAGCCATTCCTCGTGCTCCATCCCGAACCGCCCGCCCAGCTCCAGCCGGTCGGCGGTGGTCTCGACCTCGGGGACGCCGGCCGGCGATGCCTTCCCGCGCCGCCGGAGCACCACCGGCTCCCCGAACCGGCGGGCGAACGCCACGTGTGCGGCGTGGTCCAGCCGCTGTCCCCGGAAGAACACCACCTTCCAGCGCAGCACCGCCGCCCTGATCGCGGCGACCCGCGCGTCGTCGAGATCACCGGCAAGGTCCACTCCGGTGATCTCGGCACCGATGTGCCCGGCGACCGGTCTCACCTCGATCCCGGCCGCCCGCTCCCGCGCCGCCTCGGGCGTCCGCCCCGTCGTCACCCTGTCCGTCGTCATACGCGCTCCGATGGTCGTCCGGCCGACCGTGTCGGCTCCCTCGACGAGCGTGACAGCGTTCGCCGCGCGTGGCGACAGGGCCTCGCCGGCCGCGGCACGGCCCCTGTCCTTGGTCCGCGGTCGGTCCCTCGTACCCGGACGGGGTCCGGTCGGGGGTCTCGTCGTCGTGTCCGCGTGGCGGCGTTTCAGGTGTCCGGCAGCGCCTGTTCCGCCCAGATGGTCTTGCCGCCGCCGGTCTGGCGGCTGCCCCAGCGCTGGGTGAGCTGGGCGACCAGCAGCAGCCCCCGGCCGCCCTCGTCGTAGGCGTGGGCGCGGCGCAGGTGCGGTGAGGTGGAGCTGCCGTCGGAGACCTCGCAGATGAGGGAGCGGTCGCGGATCAGCCGCAGCCGGATGGGCGGCTCGCCGTAGCGGATGGCGTTGGTGACGAGTTCGCTGACGACGAGTTCGGTGACGAAGGCGGTCTCCTCCAGGCCCCAGTCCGCCAGTTGGTCCATGGCGGCCTGGCGGGTGGCGGCCACCTGCCCGGGCTCCGGCAGCACGTCCCAGGTGGCGACCCGGTCGTGGCCCAGCGCCCGGGTGCAGGCCAGCAGCAGGGCCACGTCGTCGCTGGGTTCCTCCGGCATCACGGTCTTCAGCACGGTGTCGCACCGGGCGTCGAGGGAGGCGGCGGGCGCGGCCAGCGCCCGGCACAGCTCGGCGAGGGCGTGGTCGACATCCCGGCCCCGGTCGTCGACGAGGCCGTCGGTGTAGAGGGCGACGACGGAACCCTCGGGCAGCTCCAGTCCGGTCGCCTCGAACGGCAGTCCGCCGACGCCGAGCGGCGGCCCGGTGGCCAGGGGGACCAGTCGCGCGGTGCCGTCGGGGAGGACGACGGCGGGCGGGGGATGGCCCGCGCTCGCCAGGTCGAGCCGGCGCGAGACCGGGTCGTACACGGCGTACAGGCAGGTGGCGCCCAGCTCGGCGATCTCCTCCCCCTCCTCGCCCGCGGCCGCGAGGTGGGTGACCAGGTCGTCGAGGTGGGTGAGGAGTTCGTCCGGGGGCAGGTCGACGTCGGCGAGCGTGCGCACGGCGGTGCACAGCCTCCCCATGGTCGCCGTCGAGGGGATGCCGTGGCCGACGACGTCGCCGACGACGAGGGCGACCCGGCAGCCGGACAACGGGATCACGTCGAACCAGTCGCCGCCGATACCGGCCGCCGACCCGGAGGGCAGATAGCGGTGGGCGACCTCGACGGCGGCCTGGCCGGGCAGCCCCCGGGGCAGCAGGCTGTGCTGGAGGGCCAGCGCGGTGCCGCGTTCGCGGGCGAAGCGGCGGGCGTTGTCGACGCAGACCGCGGCCCGGCTGGCGAGTTCCTCGGCGAGGACGACGTCCTGCGGGCCGTACGGGTCCAGGGGGGCGGCGCGGACCATCACGGCGACGCCCATCGTGGTGCCGCGGGCGCGCAGCGGCACCGCCAGCGTGGAGCGGACGCTCTCGCGGTAGCGGCGGTTGCGCGGGGCCTGCGCGTTGCGGACGCGCATCCACCGGTCGAAGTCGGGATCGCCGGGGCCGGTCAGCACCGCCCTGCCCTCTCTGAGCGCCCGGGCCGGCGCGGAGTACGGGGGGTAGACGTCGGTGTCGCCCAGGTGCACGGACGGTGTGGGGTAGCCCTCGGCGGCGGTCCCGTGGGCCACCCGGCGCAGTTCGATGTCCTCGGCCGGCACCGCGAGCGGTTCGTCCGCGCCCAGCACCCAGTCGAGCAGGTCGACGGTGGCGAAGTCGGCGAACCGCGGGATGAGGAGCCCGACCAGCTCCTCGGCGGTGCGGACGACGTCCAGGGTGGTGCCGATGGCGGAGGCGGCCTCGTTGAGCACGGCCAGGCGCTGCCGGGCCCAGTGCTGGTCGGAGCTGTCGAACGCCGCCAGGCCGGTCCCGACCAGCTCGCCCGAGGAGTCCCGCACCGGCCACATCTCGATGTTCCACGCGTGGTCGCGGGTTTCGGCGGGCCCCCGGGTGAAGGTCTCGAAGTGGATGGGCTCACCCGTCTCGACGACCCTGCGCAGGTGTTCGAGGAAGGCGCGGCTGTACTCGTTGTCGTCGGCGGCCTCCAGGAAGTACCGGCCGGTCAGGGCCTCCTCCGGCAGGCCCACCACCTGGCATGACCGCTTGTTGAGGCGCAGGTAGCGCTGGCGCGTGTCGAAGACCGACATCGACAGCGACGACTGCTGGAAGGCCTGCTCCACCCAGCCGGGCCCGTCCTCGCCGGGCCGGCCGGAGACGGTGATCACATATCCGCCGGGGGTGCCGTCCGCGCCCAGCACCGGGCACGCCGCGAGCGGCAGGGCGACGGTCGAGCCGTCGCGGTGGCGCAGTACGGCGGTGCCCGAGAGGCGGGACACGGCGCCGGACGGCGGGTCCTCGGCGAGCAGCTCCCGGGCGGTCCGGCCCACGGCCTCCTCGGCCGGATATCCGGTCAGGCGCCGGGCGCCCTCGCTCCACCCCGTCACGACACCGTGGGCATCGATGATCGCCGCAGCGGAGGCTTGCTCCATGTCGTCCAGGATCATCCCTACCGGAGCCGGGCACAACCGCGGCCGGGCCTGCCCCGGCGGGCGCGGCGGGGGTGCCGCCGCCCGCCGCGCGAGGCGTGACGATCACCGGGTGACCGTGAGACGCGACGTTCCTCTCACGCTGATGTCCCTCGCGCACGCCCGCGTCGACGTCGCACGCCGTGGCGCCGTACACGGCCCGCCGCCACCGTCCGCGCTCACCCCCGGCCGTCCCGGCGCTCCCCGCGCAGCAGCCACGCCGGGTAGACGCCGCCCGCCACACCGGTCACCACGCCGACCGGCAGCGGGGCCGAGCCGTGACGCGCTGGGCGGCCAGGTCGGCGGCGGTCGCCAGGAGGGCACCCATCCGTCCGGCGGACGGCAGGCCGGGCCCAGCCGCCCGCGTCACCCGGCGGGCCAGCTGCGGTGCGGCCGCGGACACGGTGACCCGGATCCGCCTCGCCCGCTGAGGCCGCGGCGGGGTGCCGGCACCCCGGCCCGTCACCCTCGGGTGACGGGCGCCGTCCACATGGCGACGATCGCGTCGACCAGTCCGTCGGCGGCATCCCGCCAGCTGGCGCGAGCGGTGGGCCGGTTCTCGGCGAGGGCGCGCTCCCGCTCCCCCGCCGTGTGCACGATCAGGTGGCGGGCCATCTCCCCCCGCTCCGCGCGGACCTCGGACGGAAGGTCGGGCAGGCACGGGTACAGGCGGTCGAGGATGTACCTGAGCGACGGAGAGGCGAAGGACTCCTCGGCCATGATCTGACGCAGGGCCGGATCGGTCGTGACCTGGGCGCAGAACCGCGCGTACCAGGTGGGGCTGCCCAGGGCCGCGAGGTGGTCGTAGAGCGGCCGTACCAGGCAGCCCACCCAGTCGCGTACGTCCGTGGAGGCGCCGGTGGCGGCCAGCAGCCCGGCGCGGATGTCCTCGACGCGCTCGGCGTGCCGGCGGGCGATCGCGCGGACCAGGTCGGCCTTGGTGCCGAAGTGGTAGCCGACGGCGGCGTTGTTGCCCTGCCCGGCGGCCTCGCTGACCTGGCGGTTGGACACCGCGTACACGCCGCGTTCGGCGAAGAGCCGCTCGGCCGTGGTCAGGATCAGCTCCCGGGTCGCACTGGCCTGTTCCACCCGTACCGCCCTGGCCATCCTGATCACCACCGCACCGGGACTTCGGCTTCCCTTCGCCCGCCCGGCGGCCCGTCCCATCAGCCGCCGCGGGCGCCGCCCGGGGCGGCTCCTTCCGGCTAGGGAAGCCTACGCAACGAACGCCGCGGCCCTCCGGTCCGCCCCGGCCCCGGGGGCTCCGGGCCCCGAGGGCTCCAGCGGGGATCCCGGGACGGCTCCCTGTCCAGAGTAAGTCAGTCGACTGCTTTAATTGCGGCCGGTCCTCTTTCCGTACCACGCCCCTGGAGGCATGTCCATGTCCGACGTACCCGCCCAGTCCGCCGGCGCCCCGCCGCGGCCCAACCTGATCGTGGCGGTGCTGGCCCTGGCCGGGATCGTCGTCTCGCTGATGCAGACGCTGGTCATCCCGATCGTCCCGCAGCTGCCCGGCTACCTCGACGCCCCGGCGTCGGACACCGCGTGGGCGGTCACCGCCACCCTGCTGGCCGCCGCGGTGGCCACCCCGGTCGTCGGCCGGCTCGGCGACATGGCGGGCAAGCGCCGTATGCTGCTGGTCTCCGTCGTGCTGCTGGTGGCCGGTTCGGTGATCTGCGCCGTGAGCGAGTCCCTGGTCCCGATGATCGTGGGCCGGGCCGTGCAGGGCCTGTCCGCGGCCGTGGTGCCGCTCGGCATCAGCATCATGCGCGACGAACTGCCCGCCGACCGGCTGGCCGGCGCCACCGCCCTGATGAGCGCCTCTCTCGGCGTGGGCGGCGCCCTCGGCCTGCCCGCCGCCGCGCTCATCGCGGACCACTTCGACTGGCACGTGCTGTTCTGGACCTCCGCCGCCCTGGGCGCCGCCGCCCTGCTGCTGATCCTGCTCGTCGTGCCCGAGTCCCAGGTCCGCACCGGGGGCCGCTTCGACCTGGTCGGCGGCGTGGGCATGGCCGCCGGGCTGGTCTGCCTGCTCCTTGCCATCTCCAAGGGCGCCGACTGGGGCTAGGGCAGCGGCACCACCCTCGGCCTGTTCGCCGCGGCCGTCGTCGTCCTGCCGGCGTGGGGCCGGTGGGAGCTGCGCACCGAGCAGCCGCTGGTGGACCTGCGCACCACGGCCCGCCGTCAGGTGCTGTTCACCAACCTCGCCTCCATCGCGGTCGGCTTCTCCATGTTCGCGTTGTCCCTGGTCCTGCCGCAGCTGCTTCAGCTGCCCGAGGCGACCGGCTACGGGCTGGGCCAGTCCATGCTCGCCGCCGGTCTGGTCATGGCGCCGTCCGGCCTGGTGATGATGGCGTTCGCCCCCGTCTCCGCCGCCGTCTCGCGGAGCAAGGGCCCGAAGACGACCCTGATGATCGGCGCGCTGATCGTCGCGGCCGGCTACGGGCTGAACATCGTGCTGATGTCCGAGGTCTGGCACCTGGTGCTGGTCTCCTGCGTCATCGGCGCCGGCATCGGCTTCACCTACGGCTCCATGCCCGCCCTGATCATGGGTGCCGTACCGGCGAGCGAGACGGCCGCCGCGAACAGCCTCAACACCCTCATGCGCTCCATCGGAACGTCGGTCGCCAGCGCGATCGCCGGGGTGATCCTGGCCCAGATGACCACGGACCTCGGCGGCCACCCGCTGCCTTCGCGAGGCGGCTTCAAGACCGTTCTGGCCATCGGCGCCGGCGCCGCCCTGCTGGCCCTCGCCGTCGCCGCCTTCATCCCGCGCCGGCGGCCCGCCGCCACCGCCGCCACGCCCGCGGCCGAGGGCACGCCGGCCGACGCGTCCTCCGCGGTGGGCTGAACCGGAACCCGGTCCCCTGCGGGCGGGTCCGGCCCGGACCCGCCCGTGCCTCCCGCCACCGCCGACGGCTGTCCCGGTCCCCCGCCGTCCGGAGGCCGGCCGGCGCCGTTCAGGGGAAACCGCCGCACCACGCGCGTGGCGGCGCCCGGGACCGTCGACACCTCACCCCGTGGACCTGCCGCTGATCCCCCCGATGCTCGCCACGCCCGGTTCCCTGCCGCCCGCCGCGCAGGACGCGCGCTGGGCCTACGAGACCAAGCAGGACGGCCAGCGCGTGGTGGTCTACCTGCCCGGCGACGGGAGCGTGCTGCTGCGTGCCCGCTCCGGCCAGGACATCACGCCCGCCTACCCGGAACTGTCCCCGCTGGCCGCCGCGCTCGGCACCACACCCGCCGTACTGGACGGGGAGGTCCTCGCGCTGGACGCGCGGGGCCGCGCGAGCTTCCAGCTGCTCCAGTCCCGGATGGGGCTGGCCCACGCCCCCGGCCGGGCGGCCCGGCGGGCGGCGACGGTCCCCGTGCATCTCGTGCTGTTCGACGTGATGCACCTGGCCGGGCGCTCCCTCCTCGCGCTCCCCTATACGCGCCGACGCGAGGAGCTGGAGGGGCTGGAGCTGGACGGGCCCTCCTGGTCGACGCCCGCCGCGCTGGTCGGACACGGCGCGCGGGCCCTGCGCGCCACCCGCGAGCACGGGCTGGAGGGCCTGGTGTGCAAGCGGCTGGACTCCGTGTACGAGCCCGGAGTGCGCTCCCGCGCGTGGATCAAGATCCGCAACATGAACAGCGAGGACGTGGTTGTCGGTGGCTGGCTGCCCGGCAAGGGACGGCTCTCGGGCCTGCCGGGCGCCGTGCTGGTCGGCCAGCGAGCCGGGGAGCGGCTGCGTTACGTCGGCGGGGTGGGCACCGGCTGGAGCGAGACCGAACGGTCGGAGCTGGCCGCGCTGCTGCACGCCGCCGCGACGGACGTGTGCCCCTTCGCCCCCGTCCCACGGGTGCCGGGGGCACGCTGGGTGGTGCCCCGGCTGGTCGGCGAGGTCCGCTACAGCACCCGCACCCGGGAGGGGATGCTGCGCCAGCCGTCCTGGCTGCGGCTGCGTCCCGACCTGACGCCGGAGGAGTCGGCGGCCGACCTCCCCGACGACCTGATGTGACGTGGCGTCGGGCAGCCACCGAGTATTGATCTTTCCTTCACCACGGGGACGCCTGTGGCCTCTTGGCCCCGCGGCGAAGATCCGGAAAGCTTAACTCCTCTTGTTCGCGCGGCAGTTGGGCCGCGCCCGGACCAGGAGGAGGACATCGTGCCGTCGAGCAGCCCCACAACCCGCCGCAGGAGAGGGCTCACCGTCCTGGCGGGTGCCGTCGCCCTCGTCATCGCCTTCCCCGCCACCGCCTTCGCCGCTCCGCCCCCGCCGCTGCCCGCCAACGCCGACGCGGCGGAGCGCGCGTACCAGCCCGCCTACGACTACGACACCGACGGCTGCTACCCCGCCCCCGCCATCGGCCCGGACGGCACGGTCAACGAGGGCCTGAAGCCCACCGGCGCCCTCAACGGCGACTGCCGCGACGCCGCCGACCTGGACCGCGCCAACGGCTACTCCCGCTCCGCGTGCCACAACGGCTGGTGCGCCTACATGTACGACCTGTACTTCGAGAAGGACCAGGCGCTGCCCGGCAGCGCGATCGGCGGCCACCGGCACGACTGGGAGCACGTCGTGGTGTGGGTGCGCGACGGCACCGTGGAGTACGTCTCGACCTCCAACCACGGCTCGTTCACCGTGCACGCGAGGTCCGCGGTCCGCTTCGACGGCACCCACCCGAAGATCGTCTACCACAAGGACGGCATCGGCACGCACTGCTTCCGCCTGGCCGGCACGGGTGACGAGCCGCCGGAGAACCACGAGGGCACCTGGCAGTACCCGGCCCTGGTCGGCTGGAACGGCTACCCCGCCGGCGTGCGCGACAAGCTGACCGCCTACGACTTCGGCAGCGCCTCCTTCGGCCTGAAGGACGGCAGTTTCGCGTCCCACCTGGCCGCGGCCAAGCCCGCGGGCATCCCGTTCGACCCCTACGCCTGAGGTACGCGCCGCCCGGCGGCGTTCCGGTCCGGCGGCCGGACCTCCGCCGCCCCGTGCCGATGCCGGGAAGCCGGGTCCGGCCGCAGACGCGCTCGGCCCGCCGTCGCCCGCGCGGCCTCGACGAAGGCCCGCCCGTCCTTGAGGTCCTCCAGGTGCATCGCGACG